>PEUP01000057.1:0-11642 GCA_002780705.1 Elusimicrobia bacterium CG03_land_8_20_14_0_80_50_18
TTTTACCCCTTACCTTTTGTAACTCAGTTTTTATTGCCATTTTTATATCGATAAAACGTCATTTTTTACCCACTCACTTACACGAAGACCCCCCCTTTTTAACATTGCAATTGGCGGGATTATTTGATAGGGTCACCATTAGATTGAATGAAAATTTGTAAAGAGATATATTTTGACACATCTGAAAAACACATCATATACTGATTTGCCAAAGGTGAAAATTAAAGTTAAAGTAACGGAGTAAAAAATGATTGAAGAAAATTTCACGGATTTGGGTATTAACGACGAGCTGGCCGCAATACTCAAAACAAAAGGTTTTGAGCATCCCACGCCCATACAGAAGCAGACCATACCTCTGATTCTTGACGGTAAAGATTTGATAGGGCAGGCGGAAACGGGGTCGGGTAAAACCGCGGCCTGCGCTATCCCTCTCGTCCAGCAGGTGGACAAGAGCATAAATGACATACAGACGCTCATCCTCACCCCGACCCGCGAGCTGGCTCTGCAGTATCTTGACGAGGTCAGTTCCTTCGGCACGCCTTACGGTGTGACGCCTTTTGTGATATACGGGGGCTTCAACAAGGGCATACATCTGGCAAAACTGAGATCGGGCGTTCAGATACTTGTGGCCACGCCGGGCCGCCTCATTGACATTATTTACAACCATTATCTCACGCTGGAAAACCTGAAAACAATGGTCATAGACGAGGCCGACGAGATGCTGAAGATAGGCTTCATAGAGGATGTTGATTTCATAAAGAGCTGTATAGTGCAGAAACATCAGACGCTTCTTTTTTCGGCGACGATGCCGCCGCCCATAAAGCGCCTCGCCGGCAAATACATGAAAGATGCCGTCCATATCAAACTCAATGTTGACCAGTCGGGGCCGTCCAGCCTCACTCATTATGTTATTCATACGGACAGCCGCGCCAAGGACAGGCAGCTTTCCATGCTTCTGGCGCAGAAAGAGATAGCGCAGGCCATCGTCTTCTGCAACACGCGCACCCGCGTGAAGAGCCTCTACAAATCGCTGCAGGATAAATTCAGCGGCGCGGATTATCTTCACGGCGGCATGGAGCAGAACCTCAGGACGCGCATCATGGACAAGTTCCGCGCCAAGAAAATAAAATTCATAATCACGACCGATGTGATGGCCCGGGGCATAGATGTCAGGAGCGTTTCGCACATAATCAATTACGATTTTCCCAAGACCTCGGAGAGCTATGTGCACCGCACCGGCCGCACGGCGAGACTGGGCAAGGAAGGCACGGCCATATCCCTTATCACGCGCTCTGATAAGGAGATTCTCAAAGAAGTCAGCGAGAAATACGGAATCAATCCCGTCGCTTTTCCGGGCTCGGACGCGCAGGCCGGAGACTCCGGTTCAAGACAGCGCCGCGCGTCAGGCGGAAGCGCCGAGGGACGCGGTCCCCGTCCCCGCCGCGATTACCCAAGAAAAACACAGCGAACCCAATAACAATCTTTCATCCACCCGCGTTCTTTGCGCGAATAAACATATTTTCTCATTTTAAATAAAGCACCGCGCCTGCTGTTGACAAACGGCACACTATGTGATACAAGTATGGCATGAAGTATTTCGATTGGAATCCCGAGAAAAACAAATGGCTTATTGAAAAGAGAAATATTTCGTTCGAGCAAGTGGTTTTTTATATTGAAAAAGGCGGTCTTTTGGATATTATTGAAAATACCAAAAGGGAGACATATAAAAACCAGAAAATGTTTGTGCTGCAAATGGATAAATATGTTTATCTGGTACCGTTTGTTGAGGATAATCGCGTGATATTTCTCAAAACGGTTATACCCAGCAGGAAGGCGACAAAAAAATATTTGAAATAAAGGGGGATTGGGATGAAAGCTCTTAATAAAGAGGAGAAAGATGTTCTGAAAAGTTACGATAGGAATGAATGGAAATCAGCAAAAGGGGTAAAATCAAAATTTAAGTCTTACTCGAAATATGCCAGCGAAACTTTCAGGAAAGATAGCAGGATTAATATACGCATTTCCACAAAAGATCTTGAACGGCTTCAGACCAGAGCATTAAGCGAGGGCTTGCCTTATCAGACCCTGATTTCCAGCATTTTACATAAATTTGTTTCTGCGAGGATGGTCGAGAAACCGGTGCAATAAAGGCGTCAAAGAAAATGACAGCGCCATCCGGCGCGATTCCGCTTAAAAAAAGAAAAAGGGGACGTCCTTGAAAAAGGGGACGTCCTTAAAAAGGGGACGTCCTTAATTCTTTTCATTGTCAAATAGAAAGTCCCTTCTACACTTGCCAATAAAAAGGGGACGTCCTTAATTCTTTTCATTGTCAAATAGAAAGTCCCTTCTACACTTGCCAAGCAGAGCATCCATTTGTTATAGTTTGTCATTCAGTTGGAAAAATTTTGGTAATCAGGAGAAAAAGATATGGCTAGAGTAAAAAGAGGCGTTACAAAAAGAAAATCGCATAAGAAGGTTCTGAAGCTGGCGAAGGGCTTTAAGGGAGCCAAGAAAAATCATTACAGGCAGGCGAACGAGAATCTCGAAAAGAGTATGATGTACGCCACCCGTGACAGAAAGGTGAAGAAAAGAGAATTCCGGTCGCACTGGATAACGAATCTCTCAATAGCCTGTGAAAAAACGGGCTTTAAATATTCAAGGTTCATTGACGCTTTGAAAAAAAAGAATGTGACGCTTTCGCGGCCCATGCTCTATAAAATCGCGGTGAACGACTTTGAGACATTCGGCAAAATAGCCGATTTCGTAAGATGATACTATCCTTTCAGGAGTTAACAAAATGCACATTGATGCGGAAATATCAAGAATACGTAAAAATTTCTTTGAGACGATTAAAGATATCAAAACGGCCGAACAGCTCACAAATGTCCGAGTTGTTTATATAGGCCGTAAAGGCAAAGTCTCAAGACTTTTAAGGGAAGTGTCAGGACTTCCCGCTGACATAAGGCCCCGCGTGGGCAAGGATCTTAACCTGCTCAAAAACGAAATAGAAAAAAACATAAATGATATATCACTGCGTTTTTCAGGACACGCGGCCGAAGAGGACATAGACGAGACTCTTCCCGGAAAACCATTTTCCGTCGGGGGGCGTCATCCGCTGAGCATAATCAGGAATAAAATAACGGAGATATTTTTCTCAATGGGTTTCTCTCTCGTGGAGGGGCCGCTGATGGAAGATGACTGGCACAATTTCACGGCTCTCAATGTGCCCGAATTTCATCCCTCAAGGGATATGCACGACACTCTTTATCTTGAAGGCAAAGACAATTTGCTTCTGCGAACGCACACCTCGCCTGTTCAGGTGCGCGTGATGAAACACAATAAGCCGCCTCTGGCTGTGATCGTGCCGGGAAAATGTTTCAGGAACGACGCCATAGACGCCTCGCATTTCCCGGTCTTTCATCAAATAGAGGGGCTCTGGGTGGACAAAGATATCTCTCTTTCCGACCTCAAGGGCGTGCTGAGCGCTTTTGTGCACCGCCTTTTCGGCAATGTCAGGGTGAGGTTCCGCCCGAGTTATTTCCCATTCACCGAACCTTCCATTGAGCTGGATATGGGCTGTCCGGTCTGCGGCGGCTCCGGCTGTTCAACCTGCGGTCATGGGGGCTTCATGGAGATCATGGGAGCCGGAATGGTGCATCCGGAAGTTTTCAGAAATTCCGGCTATGAGGAAAAATATCAGGGCTTCGCTTTCGGAATGGGGATAGAGAGGATAGCTATGATATATTACGGCCTGGCGGACATAAGAGATTTTTACAATAACGATTTGAGGTTTCTGGAGCAGTTCAAATAAAATGGAGACGGCAATATGCTGATACCGGTTAAATGGCTCAGGGATTTTGTGGATGTTTCAGGAGGAGCCGAGCTGAAGAATATACTGCTCAAGGCCGGTTTTGAGGCCGAACTCGTCTGCAGTAAAGAAAAATTCAACGGCGTTGTGGCCGCGCAGGTGCTCAAGGCCGCGCCGATACCGGGCACTCATCTCAAGAGCTGTCTTGTCAGCGACGGCAAGGAGCTTTGTTCGGTGATCTGCGGCGCTCCCAATGTGGACAAGGGGCAATTTGTGGCTTTCGCCCGCGTGGGCGCGGAGCTGCCCGGCGGAATCAAGATAACAAAGAGGAAAATACAGGGCAATGTTTCCTGCGGCATGATAGTGTCGGAAAAGGAGCTCGGCGTGGGCGATGATTCTTCCGGCATCATGGTCCTGAAAGAGGAACTTCCGCTTGGTACGCCTCTGACATTTCAGAAGGACGAGATGGTTGAAGTTGAGATAACGCCGGACAGGGGCGATTGTCTTTCCATTCTCGGTATCGCCAGAGAAATAAGCTTTTTCGGCGACAGGCCGCTCAGGACTCCCGTGATAGAAAATATAGAGGCGGAAGGCGGCAATTCGGGTTTCAGGGTTGAGAGGTTGTCCGGGAGCTGTCCTTTTTATACGGGCTGTCTCATGGAGGGTGTGAAAATAGCGGCGTCTCCGGACTGGATAAAAAACAAAATATTATCAATGGGCCTCAATCCCCAGAACAATGTCGTTGACATCACCAATATGATACTTTTTGAGCTGGGGCAGCCTCTTCACGCTTTTGACGCTGACAAGATTCAAAGCGGGATAATAAGGATATCGGATTCCGCGGAGGGCGAAAAAATCGCTCTTCTTGACGGTAAAGAACACAGACTCAAAGAGGGATTGTGCCTTATAAGGGATGGCGCGAGGCCCGTGGCTCTGGGCGGCGTGATGGGCGGAGCTGATTCAGGCGTTTCAAACGCAACAACGAGAGTGTTTCTGGAAAGCGCCTGCTTTGAACCAGGGGCTGTATACATGAGCGCCCGGCGCACAGCTTTGACCTCGCCCTCTTCAATGAGGTTTTCAAGAGGCGTGGACCCTCTGATGGTTAAAAAAGCGCTAATGAGAGCAGCTGCCCTCATTAGAGAGACGGCATCGGGAAGAGTGATAGAATTCTTTCATGAAGGCCGTGTGCCCGGGAAGCAGCCCATAACGGTCAGAAGAGAATATGTGAGGTCTCTTTTGGGAATTGCTCTGCCGTCCGAAGATCTGGCCAAGGCCCTTTCTTTTGCCGGGGATGTGCAGAGTGCGGAAGACGGCTCGGTCAAAATCCTTCCGTATTCATGGAGGAACGATCTCAGGATAGAAGAAGACATGGTTGAGGAGGCCGTCAGGTCAATAGGTTATGACGCTATTCCGCCGAAGTTTCCCCAGCTTCGCCGTCCCCCGTACGGTTTGCCCGATTCGGTGAGAGTTAGGGAAGAACTGATGAGCACTTTCGTGTCCGCCGGCTTCAGCGAGGTTATAACTCCGGACATGATTTCGGAGAGCCGCCTCTTTCAGAATTATCCGGAAGTCATAAAAATAAAGAATCCTGTTTCAGCCGATATGGGAGTGGCGCGCCCTACGCTTTTCGTAAATCTTGCGGATGTGGTCAGGCACAACATATCCCGCGGTATCACCGATGTAAAAATATTTGAGAGCGGTTCGGTTTTCAGGAATAACGCGGGCCGGTATGTTGAAGAGGAGATGCTCGCGGGAGCGGCCACGGGCAGTGTCTCGCCGTTGAGCCATTATAATAGCGTGCCCGCGGATTTTTTTTATGTGAAGGGTGTGCTGGAGTGCCTCGCCGGGCGCGCGTCCGTCAGTGAGAGAGTCAACGCGCCTTTTCTTGAGAACGCCTTTGTGTTTAAGGGAGGGGAAAAACCGCTTTTCCTGATAGGAGAGGTGACGGATAAAGCTCTCAATTCCTTTGACATAAAGAAGGATTTTCTCACATCTCCCATCATTTATTTTGAGTTTTATTTCAGGAACATTTCTTCTCCCGCTAAAAAATACTCGGCGCCTCCGACGGTGCCGGCGTCGCTGAGGGATTTGTCTATCGTGATAAAGGAAGATGTCAGATTTACCGAGGTGGAGAAGAAGATATTATCCCTTGGGGTTGAGACACTTGAGAAAGCCGTTCTCATAGACCTGTACCGGGGCGCCCAGGTGGAAAAAGGAAAAAAGAGCATGAGTTTCAGGCTTTTTTTCCGGGGCCGTGAGACTCTTATTCACAGTGACATTGACGCTCAACTGGATAGAATATTAAAGGCTCTGGCTGAGGCTTTCGGCGCCGAGCTGCGGCAAAAGTAATTGGTTTTTTTCCGGAACAAACCTTTCAATCAAGCCTGGTTTTACACGGTTTTATTTATCGCGGCGCTGATACTGTCTTTGTATGTCAGATTCTCTGTCATAGCCGCCAACAACGGCGAGCCGCTCAGGGGTGACGCCGGAGGTTTCGCTCTGCAGGCGGCAGCCATGAAAAATTTTTATGCTGCCTCCGCCCGTGAGCCTTTCTGGATTCTGTGGGTGAAATGCGCCGCCGCTCCCTTCAAAGAAGCCAAAACCGGAATGAGACTGGCCGCGGCGATGGCATTTTCTTTGTCTGCCGTTATGCTCTTTCTTATTCTCAGTCGTGAGCTTGGAAATATACCCGCTCTCGCGGGAGGGCTTTTCTATCTCGTCATACCATATATGTATTTCAGTCACATCAGGGCGCACCGCCTGGAACTCTATCTTTTGCTTTTGCTGCTTTTCGCTTATCTGATGCTCAGGGGGATGAATAGCGTTTATTCCGTCGTTGCCGCGGCGATGACGGCCTCTGCCCTCATTCTTACGAGAATGGAATCCCTGGCCGTTGTGATTGGCGGCTTCGCTTTCTATGTTTTTTCAGAGAGAAGAAATCCTCTGCCCGCTCTTCGGAAAAGCGGCGCCGCCCTTTTTGCCGCGCTGCTTCTGGCGGCTCCATTTTTTATATCCTGCCGCCGGGCTTGCGGCGCTTTTTTTCTTGTTTTGAACAATCACGCCAGATTCTGGGATTCTCATGAGCACGCCGGTGAGGGGGGCTTCCGTTCTCCCGAAGAGACGCTCGCGAAACCCTATGACGGCAGGAATGTCTCGGTCTTCCAGTATGTTTTTTCCGGCAGAAACCCCGGCCGCATCGTCGTCAGGTTCGTAAAAGGTTATTACAAAACTTTCACCAGGGCCGCGAGGCACATGCTGAGGTTTTTTTATGACCTCTCATTTTTAATCTATCCGTTCTGGGCGGGGCTTCTGATGATGCCGTTTTCAAAAAAAGGCAGGGAGCTTCTTTTCTGGGGTCTTCTTTTTATATTTCCGCACGCTTATATTCTTAATCTGAATGTGGTGGGCAAACCTTCCGTCGATATAAGGTTCGCGGCATCATCCGTGCCCCTGATGGCTTTTGCCGCCGGATTTTTCATTTTCGCATTAACGAGAATGGCTTCCATTCTTTTTAACAATAAGTCACGAAATGTTTCACCCGCCGTGGCGGGTTCAACTCCCGGCATTGACAACGGGGAAGGAAATTAAATAGAATTAAAGACAATGAAAGACGATCTAAGAAGACTTTATGAGGATATAGACCGGGCGGTGAGAGTGATAAGAACTCTCAAAAAAGAAAACGAAAAACTCAACAGCAGTCTCATGCTGAAGGACGAGCAGATACGCGCGCTGGATTCAGAGGGCAAAAACTCAGAAAAAATGGCGCGGGATTTTGAAAGGATGAAACTGGAAAGGATAAAGATAAAAGACAAGGTCGGCGTGCTGCTCAACGCGCTGGGAGATGTCCAGTGAGCACTTCTGTAACGCTTTTAGGAAACAAGCTCAATATCTCTGATGACGATTTGAGCCCCGAGACAATAAAGGAGGCCGCCGAGCTGGCCCAGAAAGAGATGGACGCCCTTCGCAAGGCCCTGGGAGTGCAGGACACGCTGAAGCTGGCGGCGCTGACCATGATACAGATTGCCGGGCGTCTTCTGGAATTGGAGAAGAAAGGTTATTCCCGCACGGCGGGATACAGTAAAGTTGTGGAAGAGATGGCGAAAAAGTTAGAAGATGAGATAAACGCGTGATAAGAAGAAGGAGAGCGAAAACAATTGCGCAGGCAGGCCGGTTGTCCGGAGCCTTTGTGAAAAATATTTCTGCGGCCGCGGTGATGAATGTGATTTTTGAAGGGCTCTAAGAAGAATACGGGGTTTCGATGCCGCGGTTCTTGGACCGCGGATTTAAGAAAACCCACTTTGCTGTTCGCAGCCTTCTTCTGATCACATCCACCCGGCCGCGGATAATTCCCGCGTTCTCCCCGCTTTTCATCACACGCTAAGGATTTAGGAATGAAAACAAAACAGGCTGATATACAGCCGCTCTCATGGCGGCTTGTGCCGGATTCGCTTGACGATTTCCGGGGTCAGGAACACCTTTTCGCCACCGGAGCGCCGTTGAGGGAAATGATCATGAATGGGCGTTTCATGTCATCGCTCCTCTGGGGTCCTCCCGGCACGGGCAAGACCGCTTTCTCAAGGTTTATAGCGGGAAAATTAAAATACAAACTGGTGTTTATAAACGCCATCAATGCTGATGTGGCGGGAGTGCGGGAAATTCTCAGAGTGGCGGATTTTGAAAAATCCAGCAGAGAAACGCTTCTGGTCGTGGACGAGATAGAGCATTTCAGCCGTTCGCAGCAGAATGTGTTTCTGCCCTGCACCGAGAGGGGCGACATAAAACTGGTGGGAATAAGTTTTGAAAATCCTTATTACCGTATGAACACAGCTCTGCTTTCAAGGCTGAAAGTCTTTGAGTTCAAAATTCTCAGCTCAGCGGACATAGCCGGGATACTGGAAAACGCCCTGAAATCCGCTCAGGGTTACGGCGGTAAAATAAAAATCAGCTCTTCTGTTTCGGACCTGCTTATCAGAGATGCCGCGGGCGACGCGAGAAAGCTTCTGAATCTGCTGGAGATGCTCGTTCTTTCATCTGTTGGAAAAACGATAACGGCGGAAGCCGCGCGGAAGGCTTTCACCGGCGGCAGGAAATATGACAAGAATGATCACTATGAGATGATCTCGGCTTTTATAAAGAGCGTCAGGGGTTCCGATCCCGACGCGGCTCTCTACTGGCTGGCCTGTATGCTCAAAGGCGGCGAGGATCCCCGTTTCATAGCGCGGCGGCTCATGATACTTGCCTCGGAAGATATAGGAAACGCTGATCCCGGGGCTCTGACGCTGACGGTGTCGGCGATGAAAGCCGTGGAATCTGTGGGTATGCCGGAGGCGCGCATAATTCTCTCTCAGGCTGTCATATATTGTTCAATGACATTCAAGAGCAACGCCTGTTACGAAGCGATCTCGGCTGCCGAAAAGGCAGTCGGAGAGGCCCGCCCCGAGGTGCCGAGACATCTGACGCGCGCGGGGGCCTCGGATTATATCTATCCGCATGATCACGGCGGCTGGGCGGACCAGCAATACAGCGCCGTTAAAAAGAAAATTTATAAAAGCAGAAAAAAAGGTTTTGAAAAGGAGCTCGACAGGATACATGAAAATGTCCGAAAAAGAATCGCTTAGGGAAACCGGCCGCCGGGCGCGGAAGGGTCTTCCCGCGGCGGCGTCTTTGAGCGCGCGGATATGTGAAAGGATAATGAACTGGGATATTTTCGTCTCATCCCGGAGGATAATGAGCTATTGCGCCATAGACGGCGAGGTGAACCTCCTCGCGCTGAACAGCTCACCCGGCGCGCGCGAACTTTATCTGCCCGCTGTCGCGGGCGATGAGGGGAGTTGTGTTATTGAGGCGCGAAGGTTTTTGAAAGACGCTGTCTGCGTGAAAGGAAAATTCGGCATCAGCGAAGCGCCGGCGAGCGCCCCTGTGATAAAGCCGGAAGAGCTGGAGCTCATACTTGTGCCGGGCGTGATGTTCAGCCCGGCGGGCGGCCGTATAGGTTTCGGCCGCGGCTATTATGACCGCTTTCTGGCCTCATGCAGCGCAGCGGTGAAAGCCGGCGTTTGTTTTGAGGTCCAGTTAGAAGACGATTTTGAGACGGAGAGAGATGATGTGAGTATGGATTTTGTAATAACGGAAAAAAAGATATATGAGGTTGTTAAAAAAAGAGGGGAGGGAAAATGAATATTATCGTATCTGTTATAGCGGGTATAGCGCTGGGCGCGCTTGTGGTTTATCTTATTTACAGGAGCTCCATGAAAAAGAAAGGCTCAGGGTTGATCAGACAGGCCGAGGAGGAGGCGGAGCGCATACGCGAGAATGCGCGGCGTGAGAACGAAAGAAAACTGAAGGAGAGAGAGGAAGAGCTGATCAATAGCCAAAGGCTCCGTCAGAGCGCGCAGGACAAAAAAGAAAACGAGCTTTCTTCAAAGGCGCAGGAGATAGAACTTAAAATCAGGGATTTTGAACAGAGCCGCAGGGATGTGGAAAACGGCAGAAGGGATGTTGAGCGTAAAGAAAAACTTTTGAAAATGAAAGAAGAGGAGCTCTCCTCCAAACTGGCGACTCAGAAGGAGCAGCTGCAGAAAGCGGCCAACATGTCACCGGAAGAGGCGAAGAAGATTCTTGTTTCATCCATGGAGGACGAGGCGAGAAAAGACGCCCAGAAGCTCATAGGTGATATCATAAGGCAGGCGGAAATAGACGCCGCGGGAAAAGTCAGGCGGATAATCGCCACTTCCATACAAAAGGCGGCCACCGACGAGGTGCAGTCGCTGACCACCACCGTCGTGCAGCTCAAAAACGATGATTTGAAAGGCCGGATTATCGGCAAAGAGGGCAGGAACATCAAGGCTTTTGAGGCGGCCACGGGAGTTGAGCTCATCGTGGATGACAGCCCCGGCGTTATCACACTGTCAAGTTTTGACGGAGTGCGCCGTTATGCCGGAGTGCTGACACTTGAAAAATTAATTTCCGACGGCAGAATACATCCCGGCAGAATAGAGGAGCTCGCCAAAAAATCCCAGGCCGAGGCGGAAGTCCACATAAAGGAAACCGGCCGCAAAACAGCGGAGCTTCTGGGGATCAAAGATATTAAAGACAATCTGATTGAAATGCTCGGCCGCATGGAATTCCGTTTTTCTTACGGGCAGAACATCCTCCAGCATTCCATTGAGGTGGCCAGGATTGCCAAGGCGATGGCCTTTGAGATAGGAGCGAACCCGGCGCTGGCTTCGCGCGCGGGTCTGCTGCACGACATAGGTAAATCCCTGCCGGGCGAAGTGGACGGCAGTCACGCTATTTTAGGAGCGGAGTTCCTTGAGAACACCGGCGAGTCGGCAAAGGTCATCAACGCGGTGAAGGCTCATCACGAAGAAACCCCGTTCGAGACCGTTGAGGCTGTGCTCGTCGCGGCCGCCGACGCTTTATCCGCGACGCGTCCGGGGGCGAGGATGGAATCCGTGGAACATTATTTCAAGAGAATCCAGAAGATAGAGGAAATAGCCATGCTCTTTGAGGGCGTTGACAGGGCTTACGCCATTTCAGCCGGCAGGGAGGTGCGGGTCATAGTCCAGCCGGACAAAATCACTGAGGCGAACGCCCCTGTTGTCGCCAGGGAAATCGCCCAGAAGATAGCGCGGGAAGTGGAATATCCGGGACAGCTCAAGGTCTCTCTCATCAGGGAACAGCGCTGGAACGAACTGGCATGAAGGTTTTGTTCATAGGCGATATTTTCGCCCGGCCCGGACGGGAGATGGTCGCTCGGACTCTCCCCCGTATTTTTGAGACGGAAAAGCCGGATTTCGTAGTGGCAAACGCCGAGAACGCCGCCGGAGGCAAA
>PEUP01000057.1:11704-17904 GCA_002780705.1 Elusimicrobia bacterium CG03_land_8_20_14_0_80_50_18
AGATCATGTTTGGGACAGAAAAGAGATACTTGAAATCATAGACGACAAGCGTATTTTAAGGCCGCTGAATCTGCCGCAGGGCAATCCCGGCCGGGGCCGGGGCCTTTACACAAAAGGCGGAAATAAACTCTGCGTGGCGGTGCTGATGGGGCGCACTTTCATTGAAAGACCCATGGACTGTCCTTTTGCCGCCGCCGCAAAAGAGGTCTTTGATGAGCCGACTCTCATTGATTTTCACGCGGAGGCGACGAGCGAAAAAATAGCCATGAAATGGTTTCTCGCCGGGCGCGTGTCCGCGCTCCTTGGCACGCACACGCACATAGCCACTGATGACGCCGTCATAGAAAAAGGCAGCGCCTATATAACGGACTGCGGTATGACGGGAGCGTATGATTCCGTAATCGGCGTGGACAAAGACATAATAATAAAGCGTTTTCTCACCGGGATGACGGAGCGTTTTGAGCCCGGCCGCGGAGACGCGCAGTTTCACGGCGTGATGGTTGATATTGAGGGGACAAAAGCCGTCGGCATCAGGAAGATAAGGCATCCCCTTTTCTTGACGGGCCGCAATTTATAGTGTATATTTGCAGTAAGAATGCAAATATGCAAGAACAAGGAGGTTTTTAGATGGCCGTCGCATACCGGAAGCGGAGCATAGAAAATGTGGTGAAGAAAGCCGCAAGGCAGTTTCCAGCCGTTATTGTGACCGGTCCGCGGCAATCGGGCAAAACAACGCTTTTAAAGCATATCTTCGCAAAAACGCACAATTATGTTTCCCTTGATGACCCGGATATGCGCCTGATGGCCGCGCAGGAACCCAAACTTTTTCTTGCAAACTATCCCCCGCCGGTGATTATAGATGAAATACAATATTCGCCGGAACTCTTTACATATTTGAAAATAGAGATAGACAAAAAAAGATCCAAAAAGGGGCAATTTTTATTGACGGGTTCCCAGAGTTTTCCGCTTATGGCTAAGGTCGGAGAATCGCTTGCGGGTAGAGTCGCTGTTTTTAAACTTTTATCCTTCTCATACGCGGAACAATTCCCGGGCAATGATGAACCGGATATTAAAAGTTTGAAACAGATGACATTAAGGGGCGGTTTCCCCGAGCTTGCTCTTAATAAGCGTCTGGACAGGAAACTGTGGTTCAGCGGGTATTTGCAGACATATCTGGAGAGGGATATACGGCAGGTTCGTCAAATCGGGGATTTAATGGATTTTCAGAGGTTTCTGGAACTTCTTGCGGCCAATAACGGACAGGTTTTGCATCTTTCAAATCTGTCAAACGATTTGGGCGTGGCCGTGAATACGGTGAAGGCATGGATTTCTGTGCTTGAGGCCTGCAATCAGATAATTTTAATCAAACCGTTTTATAAAAATAAAGGCAAACGCATAATCAAAAGTCCAAAGATATATTTTTTAGACACGGGTTTTTTGTGCTATTTGCTGGGCATTGAAAATAAGGAACAAGTGTTTAAGGGGACGTTGGCGGGGGGATTATTTGAAAATGTCGTTTTGGGAGAATTGATAAGAAAATTCAACAACAATGGTGAGCTGCCGAGAATATTCTGGTGGCGGACATCTTATGGCGACGAAGTTGATTTTATAATTGAGCGGAATGGTAAAATAAGTCCGGTAGAAGTAAAGATGTCATCCAGAATCAATAAAGTGATGACACGCGGACTTTCGTCTTTTTCCCTCATATTCGCGGATGAAATCAAAAAAGCCGTTCTGGTGAATTTGGCGGACAGAAAAATGTCTTTGGGAAATAAAATGGAATGCGTCCCGTTTAAAGATATGATCAAAACAGGCTTATGGTAAATGTTAAGAAGACGGAAGAGGTATAACGCTGAGCTAAGGAAATGCGGGAAAGTCTTTTGGGGAGGATATTTATGAAAAGAGTTATGAGGGTCGCTGGCGGAATTCTGCTGGCGGGGCTTGTTGTTTTGGCGTTAAGAGAGATATATGTGCGGGTCACGACCGACGAGATATACCTTATCTACACTTCCGATATCCACGGTCATGTCCTGCCGGAAAAGCACTACGATGCCTCAACCGGCCTGACATGGGAGACCGGCGGCGCGGGCTCGCTCAATACCTACCTCTCTTTTCTTGATAAGCCCTATCTGCTTCTTGATGCGGGAGACATCTTCATGGGCACGCCCGAAGGCGCTCTGGCTAAGGGCGGGTTCATCGTTAAGCTGATGAATGATCTGAAATACGAAGCGGCGGCCGCCGGTAACCATGAGTTTGATTACGGCATTGAGCATTTCCGCGCGCTTGCAGGAAAAGCGAATTTTCCCTTTTTGTGCTGCAACCTCACAAATAGAGACGGCAGTGAGATACCCTTTATAAAACCTTATGAGATATTTGATGTCGGAGGACACAGTATAGGCGTGACGGCCGTCATAGAAGAAGATTTGCACAAAGTGCTGGCGGGCGACACCGCGACCGGTTTTTCCGTGAGTTACGCATCATCAAGTGTGCAGCGCGTCGCTGATGAACTGGCTGATAAATGCGACATTGTGGTTGTGCTCTCCGGCCTCGGCCTTGACGGTGATAAGGAGCTCGCTTCCAGGATTACGGGCGTTGATATAATCGCCGGAGGCGAGACGCACATAGCCCTGAAGAAAGCTTTGATGATAAACGGTATTATGGTTTGTGAGCCGGGTTGGGCTTTGCGCTACGCGGGAAAAATAAAAATGCGCGTGGGGAAAAGAGGCCTGGTGAGAGCCGAATGGAAACTGGCTCAACTTCTCTCTTCTAAATATCCCGAGGGTAATTTTGTTTCGCAACGCATAGGCGAATATGAAAACGAGGATTATAAGAGGGTGAATATTCCCGTGGGTTCCGCGTCAATGTGGATACAGCGTTATTCGGGAGGGCCCGTCAACCCCATGGGTAATCTTATCGCGGACGCTATGAGGATGGCCGCGGGTTCTGATTTCGCTTTCCAGAATGAATACGGGATACGCGATGAGATCGCCCCGGGCACCGTCAGGATCAGGGATCTCGTCACGGTGTCGCCCTTCGGCAACACGATTGTGACGATGAAACTGACCGGCGGGGAGCTTCGGGAGCTGCTGGAGCAGAGCGCGACCAGGGAGAAGGGTCTGCTTCAGATAAGCGGCCTGAAGATGATATTTAATTCGGAACTCCCGAAAGGCAGAAAGCTCCTGAATGTGATAGTGAAAGATGCCGAGATTGACCCGGAAAAAGAATACACTCTGGCGACGAACAGTTTTCTTGCCGGAGGCGGCGACGGTTTTGTCACCTTCAAAAAAGGCAGGGATATCAAAGACACGGCTATGAAACTGCTAGATGCCACGATTGAATATTTTAAAAACAACTCGCCCGTGAGCCCCTCAAAGGAAGAGAGGATAACGGATATCAGAAGTTAAGATTTGTCTCGAAAAGCAGCTGTTTTACTTTTCCGCCGGTGGCGGAGGTGGCTTCGCCCTGCGTAAAGGACGAGTATATCAGACGGAAATCAAGATTTTTCGTGTGGGCGTATTCAATACCGAGGTCCATTTCTTTACCGAGTTCTTTCATCCCCTGAGCGTCCACGGCGGAGAGCTCGTAAGTGAAATAGTTAAACAGCAGTTTCATGGGTTTATTCATGACGGATGATTTGAAACCGGCACCCATTATCCTTAGATTATCCAGGCTGTTCTCTCTGCCGTTCTCCCTGTTTTTCATATAGTACTCGCCGAAGTTCTCCTCTTCGTTGATAAACGCCGCTCCCGTGCGGAAATATTCTTTACCGTCGGCAAACAGTATAAAGGCGTTGCCTTCTCCTAATTTATATATGTCTCCGTAAGCCGTAGCCCGCGCGAGCGCAGCGCTTGTGTCTATGCCGGAGCTTCCGCTTTTCGCGTATTCAAAAACCCATTGCACCTCTCTGTCCGCGCCGCTTTCATAGCGGATATCCATCAGGCTGAGTTTTGTCGCGCTTGAAAGAGTACGGTCGTAATCGTTGAAATAAGTCAGCGTTGCCCTGCCGTTGAGAGCATTCCTTGAAAGAGAAACAAAAGATATGTCCCGGTCAGAATCGCCCCCCGCGAAAGAGGCGCTGGACGCCTCTATGAGTTTGAATGACGCGCCTTCGGCTTTGAAACCCCAGGGCAGGGACGCGTTAAACCGCATCCCGCTGAGGCCCGTCTTATCATCGTTTATAAGAAGGCCGTCGCCGAGCTTGCAGCCTTGGCGACCGAGAGAGGCCTCAAGCGGAAGCCCCAGAAGGTCTCCCGCGCTTATGTAAGCCCTGTCAAGAAAAAGTTCTTCTTCGTCGTCTCTGCCCCACACTCCGTTGTTCTGGAGCGTGACATTCGCTCTCACATTTTTTTGAAGCAGTCCTTCAAAATAAAAGCGGGAGCGTTGCTCCCAATAAGAAATTTTCCCGGTACCCGCGAGCTTCTCACAGCTGAAGGATCTCCCTCTTATGTCCAGGCCGGTGTTGATATCCGCGCGCGCCGAGGCCGCAAGAAGGACTGTCAAAGCGGCGGCAAAGTATCCGGTCATTTTATTCATATGGAACAATGATAATTTTTTTCAGTAAAATTTGCAAATGGGGCGGCTTTTATATTAGAATAAGCTCAACCAAAAATGCGGTTTATGGAGGAAAGATGTTGAACAAAGTGAAATCCGCCTGCGGCGGGACAAACACATTTGAGAAAGTGACTTTCAGGACGGTGCCCGTCTATACAGCGGTTATAGCGCTGCTTTATTTCGCGAAGGCCGATGATATGAGTAAAATATTTCTCATAAGCGGCGCGGTGATCGCTGTCATAGGCGAACTGCTGAGGATTTGGGGCTGCGGCCATCTTGTGAAAACCAGAGAGCTGATAATTTCAGGGCCTTACGCGCATCTGAGGCATCCTCTCTACGCGGGCACATATCTGATAACTTTCGGTTTCTGTGTGATGGCCGGCATGTGGTGGCTGCTCATTGTCAGCCAACTGGTCTATGCGCTGTACTATTATCCGCGCAAAGAGGTTATTGAGGGATTCAGACTCGCGGATATCTACGGGGAGGAGTATTACAAATACGCCAGAGCCGTGCCTGCGCTCATCCCGTCGCTCAAGCCATACGCGAAAAGCGATAAAAAATGGTCTTTTCAGAGAGTGGTCAAAAACAGCGAGATAGGGATACTGCTTGCGGTTATTGCCGGAATAGCGGTTCTTTATCTCAAGTTCACCGGAAAGATTTGAATTTTATAAAAAGTCTGTCCAATCCGTCCTATCATCAGGCGGATGTGTGGCTCGCTGAAGAAGGCGGTAAAAAATTCGTCCGCAAGGATTTCCGCAAATGGGGCCTTCCGGGTCGTTTCCTGCTTGACCGTGAAGCATCTTTCTACAAAAGGCTCAGGGGAATAAAAGGCATCCCCGAATTTTACGGCTCGCCGGAGTCAGGCGTTGTGGATATTGAGTACATAGAGGGGAACTCCATAAAAGACCACAAAGATCTGCCCGCGGAGTTCTTTGATAAATTAACTCAACTGGTTTCCGCGATACAGTGCTGCGGCGTACTTTATTTTGATTTGCGTCACAAGAGTAATCTGCTTGTCAGAGACGGCGAGCCCGTTCTGATAGATTTCGCCACCTGTTTTTACGCCCCGCCGCTTGTGCCGTTTCTGAGCTGGGTGGATTCGGAGGCGGTTCTTTTCCTTAAGCACAGCGTTTCGCCGGGGCTTTTGAGCGCCGCGGAACTGAAGCATGTCAAAAAAATGAACCGTATCTGCAAGCTGTGGTTCTTCAACCGCATCGTCAAGGGAGACTGAAATACTAATCGGGGCAGATGAACTTTCACAGCGCAGGCAGGCTGTCCCGATAGATTGTAGCTGCCGCATTGCTATGCGGCCTTTTATGGCGGGATAGCAATCCCGCGGCTACAATTTTGACTTCCATTGACAAATCAAGCAGAATACATTAGAATACATTAGAAGCGGACAGAATAAAAACAAGGGGGGGGTAAATGTCTAAAGTAATAACGCTAAGGCTTTCACAGGATGAATACGAAAAAATATCGGCGGCGGCTGATATTGAACGCCGGCCTGTCTCTAATTTTATCACAACGAGGGTGCTGACGGATATAGAAGATTCTTATTATGCGGATTCAATTGAGATGGCTCAAATCAAATCGGATAAACAATTGTTAAACAGGATTAGGACAGGACACAATGACGCGAAAAACAGAAA
>PEUP01000057.1:17962-33356 GCA_002780705.1 Elusimicrobia bacterium CG03_land_8_20_14_0_80_50_18
TAAACTTGATTTTGGGGGCAGGCGGGAAAAAATAAAAACAAAGCTCAAACTATATGTTTATCCGCAATTAAGGCAAAATCCCTATTTTGGCAGGAATATAAAAAAACTCAGAGCTTATAGGCCCGATACATGGAGATATAGAATAGGCGATTATAGATTTTTTTATACGATAGACAAGCGGGAAAATGTTGTTTCAATGATAGCCTCAGATACCCGCGAAGATTCATATTGAAATTAAGGAAAGATTTGGGTGTGCGCGCAGGGATTTTGACTTTGAGGCGTAAATTTTATATTGTTATTGGTGAATTTTAGGTGTTTACAGCCGTGAGGCATTGAGGAGGAGAAGAGTGGTTAAAATAAGACTTAAGAGATTAGGGGCGAAACACAGCCCGTATTACAGAATTGTTGTTATGCCGTCGGAGAGACGGCGTGACGGGCGTGAGATAGAACAGCTCGGCTGGTATGATCCTGCGGGCAAGAGTAAAGAGCAGTATAAAATCGACCTTGTACGCGCCGACTACTGGCTTTCCAAAGGCGCGCAGCCAACGGAAATCGTGCGCGGCCTTATTAAAAAAGAAAGAGTGAAGAGCGCCTGACCGGCTGTTATGGGCAGGGTTCTGATAGGCAGGATCGGCCGAAGGCACGGTTTGGGCGATGAGTTTTATATGACCGCGTTTATGCCTCTTCCGGAAGATTTAAACAGCGTTTTTTTAGAAGAGAACTCTGATAACCCCGGCGGGAATTCGCGCGAGATCGGGATTGAATCGCTGAAACAGGCCCGCCACGGCGGACATTCTGCCGCGGATAAGTGGCTTGTCACTTTCACGGGCGCCGACGATTCTTTGACGGGAAAATGTATAAGCTGTGAAAAATGGGAGCTTGACGGCGGTTTTTTCTGGCGTGAAGACCTTGTGGGATGCGAGGTCATGGAGCCGTCCGGAATAAAACTGGGCAGGCTTTCGGAGATTATAGACGATGCCTCCCAGGTATGGATCAGGATAGAGCGGGAATCGGGTGAGACGATATCTGTCCCTTTTTTGGAAAGGTTTGTCAAAGAAGTGGACACAAGGGGAAAGAAGATCATCGCCGTTTTTCCGGAAAGCGTGATTGTGAGGGACGAATGAAAATAGACATCCTCACGATATTCCCTGAATATTTCGACGGGCCGCTCAGGAGCGCGCTGCTGGGCAAGGCCGTGGAGAAGGGCCTGCTGGAAGTGAGAGTGACGAACATAAGGGATTTTACCCCCGACGGCAAAGTGGATGACAGGCCCTTCGGCGGCGGCGCGGGCATGATATTGAAGGCAGAGCCCGTTTACCGCTCGGCAAAGAGCGTGATGACCGCGGGCTCTGAGCTGATAATGCTTTGTCCGACGGGCGAGCGTTTCACGCAGGATACGGCTGAGTCTCTTGCGGTGAAAGAGCACATTGTGCTGATAAACGGGCGCTATGAGGGTATAGACGAGCGCGCGGCGGAATTGCTGGCCGTGAGGAAGATTTCCATAGGCGATTTTGTCCTCAGCGGCGGCGAGGCCGCGTCAATGGTTATTATTGAGGCGGTGACGAGGCTTGTGCCGGGCTTTATGGGAAATCCGGAGAGCCTCTCCGATGAGTCTTTTATAGATGGTTGTGTTGAGTATCCTCAATACACCAGGCCCGCGGAATTCATGGGCATGAAGGTGCCGGAGGTCCTTTTGAGCGGCGACCACGGAAAGATTGAGGAATATAGAAAAAATAAAAAGAGGAAGGTTAAAGCATGAGAACTGGATTTGACAATTTTAAGGCGGGGGATACCGTTGATGTGACGCAGAAGATCAAGGAAGGCGAGACAGAGCGCCTGCAGATTTTCAGCGGCTTGGTCATGGCTGTCAAGGGAAAAAAGAATCCTGTGACTTTTACCGTCAGGAAGGTCTCCTACGGTGTTGAGATAGAAAAAGTCTATCCTTATGACATGCCAGCGCTGCAGTCGGTGAAGATAAAGAGCAGGGGCAAAGTGGCCCGAGCCAAACTTTATTATCTGAGAGGCATCACCGGCCGCGCGGCGAGGATAAAAGACCTCTAAGTCTCTCGCCGTGGTATCGGAAAAAAGAATATCCGGAAATCTCGCCGAAGGGAAGGCCTGTTCCTTTCTGGAAGAGCGGGGCTTAAAGATACTTTTCAGGAATTACACAGCCCGCACGGGTGAGATAGACATCATAGCCGCCGACGGCGATGAGCTTTGTTTTGTGGAGGTGAAATCCTCCTCGGGTGATTTTCTTCCCCCCGAACTCAAGGTGAACAAAATTAAACAGAGAAAAATAATCAAGACGGCGTCCGTGTTCATGGACCGCGAGGGCAGGGATTACAGAGCTTTCAGATTTGATGTGATAGCTTTTGAACGGGGTGAGGCAAGGTATTACAGAGACGCTTTTACGGCGGATTTATGAGCGAAGACAAAAATTTAAAATCCTTTGCCGGAGCCGGAGAGAAGGAATTTGACAACAGCCTGCGCCCGCGCGAGCTGGGCGAATTTATCGGTCAGGCCTCACTCAAAAAAAAGCTTGACATATGCCTGCGCGCGGCGGGGGGAAGGGAACAGCCGCTGGATCATCTTCTTTTCCACGGCCCTCCGGGACTCGGTAAAACCACGCTTGCCTACATCATGGCGAAAGAGATGGGTGTGAACATAAGATGCACATCGGGGCCCGCGCTTGACAAGGTGGGGGATCTTGCCGCGATACTCAGCAGTTTTTCTCCGGGAGATGTTTTTTTTATAGACGAAATACACAGGCTCAAAGCCAGCGTTGAGGAGGCATTATACCCGGCCATGGAGGATTTCAGGCTTGATATAATCATAGGCGAAGGGCCGTCGGCCAAAACGATGCAGCTCCCTCTGCCGAAATTCACGCTTATCGGAGCCACGACCAGGAGCGGCTCTCTGGGCGGCGCCCTGAGGGACAGGTTCGGTATCGTGGAGAGAATAGGCCTTTACCCTCCCGAAGAGCTGTCTCTTATAATAGAAAGGTCAGCGGCTATTTTGGCTGTGAGGATAGAGAAGGATGCCTGTTTTCTGATAGCGTCCAGGTCCAGGGGCACCCCGCGCATAGCCAACAGGCTTCTGCGCCGCGTCAGGGACTGGGCCCAGGTGCAGGGTCATGACATCGTCTCTGCCGCCGCCGCCGACGAGGCGCTGGCTGTTTTTGGTGTGGACAAGAACGGTCTGTGTGAAATGGACAGAAAGCTGTTGACTGTTCTCATAAAAAATTATAACGGCGGTCCCGCGGGTCTTAAGACTTTAGAGGCCGCGCTGGGTGAAGAAGCCGACACTATAAGTGATGTGTATGAACCTTACCTCATACAGGAAGGCTACATAGAGAGAACAAAAACCGGACGCCTCGCCACGATGAAAGCCCGGAAGAAACTCGGGATTTCAAAAAACAGCGATGATGAGCTCTTCTGATTGCCTGGTGCATATTTGCTGCGGGCCCTGCATGTGCGGAGTGTATCCGTCGCTCGGCAAAGAAAAAAATATCACCGGATTTTTTTATAACCCCAATATTCATCCCCGCGCGGAATACATCAGCCGCTATATGGCGGCCGGTTTTACCGCGTCATATTTTAATTTTCCCATGATTTCCGACACCGCTTATGACCCTGAAAGCTGGGCGCGGAAAATTTTATCAGGGTCCACACGCTGCGCCGCGTGCGTGACAGAAAGGCTTATGAAAACAGCGGAAACGGCGCGTGAAAAAAGTTTTCCGTCTTTCACTACAACTCTTTTGCTGAGCCCCTATCAGGATCACGATTTTATCAGGTCCGAGGGGGAGAGGATAGCGGCTTTTATGGGCATTGAATTCGTTTACAGGGATTTCAGAAAAAATTATGCCCAGTCCCTCAGGCTTTCAAAGGAAATGCTTTTATACAGACAGAAATACTGTGGCTGTGTTTTCAGCGAGGCCGAGCGTTTCAGCCCCGCCGGGAAGACGCCCGCGGCATGAAACCCAAGTTCTCGCGGACAGGTGTATTGCTTCCGACCGTTTTTTTTACGCTTATTTTCGCGCCGCTTCTTTTGAGCGCGCGTGACACGCAGATCATCACCATACTCATAGAGGGCAGGCAGAAAACCCTCAATGTGTCTTCTCCCGGCGGCATGACAGCGGTGGATATGCAAAGCGGCCGGAAGGTGTTTTTCCCTAAGGGCAGTTCTTACAGGGTGACGCCGGTGCCGGGCGGCATAGATATCCGGGGCGAGGGCTTTTCTGATATGTTCAGGCTGATACCGAAAGGAGAAAGCGTGCGGGTGAACGGCCGGGCTTTCAGGGGCGGCATAATACTGCGCAAAGACGGCTCTCTTTTGTCGGCGATCAATGAGGTGGAGGTGGAAGATTATCTTCGCGGCGTTTTGCCGAGGGAGCTTTCCCCCGCCTGGAATGAGGATGCGTTAAAGGCGCAGGCGGTTGTCTCAAGGACATATATAATGGCCAATCTGGGCCGGTTCGCAAAGCAGGGTTATGATCTGACCTCTTGCGAGAACTCTCAGGTTTACGGAGGCCTTGACTGTGAGCAGAACACGACCAGCGAGGCGGTGCGCGCGACGGCCGGAGAAGTGCTCAAATACAGGGGTGAGATAGCCAGGGTTTATTTTCACGCTGATGCCGCGGGGCACACGGAAAGCCCCGAGTTCGTGTGGGGTTCATCCGAGCCCCCGCCCTATCTTAAAGGGCGGAGGGAGCCGGCCAGAAATGAGACGCCGTATTCGTCATGGGAATATGAAATAGGTTTTGAGGAGCTCGCGCGGGTGCTTGAAAAAAACGATTATAAGACCGGCCGAATCAAACGCGTTGTCGCGCGGGGTAAAACCGGTGCGGGCCGCGTAAAAAATTTTATGCTCTATTCCGAGACGGGCAAGACGGAAATAAAATCCGGAAAATTCAGGACAATGCTCGGCGGCAGGAATATTAAGAGCACAAAAATCCAAAATATCATTAACGGGAGAAAAAGCGTTGTGTTTAAGGGCTCCGGCTGGGGCCACGGCGTGGGAATGTCCCAATGGGGCGCCAAGGAACTCGCCGAAAAGGGCTGGGATTACAAAAAAATACTCAGATTATATTTCCCGGGAACCAGAATAGCTAAATATTAAGCTAAAGTATTTCGTCGGGGATATCCTGTCTTTTGTAAACAGGCTTGGCGACGGATTTGCGCTGTTCGCGGCTTGTCTTTGCCGAGCGGAAAGTTTCCCCCGGCAGATTTTCAAGTATTTCAAAAATGTCATCGCGAAGAAAAATATTCTGAAGCCTTGAAGGTATCCGGCCGCAAATAAACATCAGCTGCTCGTGGGGCATGTTAATGAACTTCGCTATTTTCACGATTGCCGCCTCTTCCGCGGGAGGGTTGCGTTTGCCTTTCAGCACCTTTGAAAGATAAGAGCTGTCCAGGGAGCATTCTTTGGCGAAAGAGCGAAGCGACAGCCCTGACTCTTTAAGAGCATCCGTTATTACCGACGCGAAATCTCTGCGGCTCACTAATCTTTGGAAAGCCGGACGAAGTCGCCCAGCTTGACAGGTTCCTTGGTGTAATTGATTGTGGCGATGCAGGAGTTGTCCTGTATATCGTCGCTCACTGTCAGCGTCCCGAGACGGCGTATGAGCACGCCCATGATCTTTTTGGTCTCCGGATGATGTATTTTTTTGCTGGCGCGGTAGATGTCAAACTTGTCACTGGCTTTGACGCCGTCTTTTTTCCCGGTATCAAGGACCACTTTTGCCCTCTGGGCATGGATAGCGACATTGTCCGTGAAAGCCGATATTTTTCCGGCGTATTTGAAGTCCAGCGGCACCGCGGCCCTTTCATTGTAGGGGGCTATGAACATGTCATGGTTCTCATCTTCATCCGCTTGCTCCGGAGCGGGCTCGTCCGTTTTAACCGCCACTTTCTTTTCGCGTTCAATCGGTATTATAAGGTCGTCTCCCGGAAATATCCAGTGCGATTTCTTAACATATTTATTGAAGTCCCAAATTTTTTTCCAGAGTTCGCCGTCGCCGTAGAAACTATCTGAGATCTTAAACAAAGTGTCGCCTTTTTTAACAGTGTATACCTTAAAAACAGTTTCCGTTTCAGCGGCGCTAAGACCCGCGCCGAGAAGCGGCATTAACACCAGAAAACTGAGAATTATTTTTTTCAACATCGCCGTGCCCTCCCTTTTGCATCAAGCTATACCCGCCATGATATCAAATACACCGGAGACTTGTAAAGTTGAAAAAGCAAAGGTTATTGACAAAGGGTCATTTATTTTTTACTTTTACTCTGTTTTACGCGTTATGTAACTCGCGCGGATGAAGGGGGTGAAAAATGGGCAAAACTCAGAAAAATGTCGGACGGCATATCGTGGCCGAACTGTGGGGATGTAACAACGAATACCTTGATGATGTTTCCATCGTGCAGGAGTTTATGAATAACGCGGCGCGCGCGGCAAACGCCACGGTCCTGAATTCTGTTTTTCACACTTTCATTCCGCACGGCGTTTCGGGCGCGGTGATAATCGCCGAGTCCCATCTGGCCATCCACACATGGAGCGAACTGTCGCTGGCTTCCATAGACATATACACATGCGGAGATAAGGCTGACCCGTGGAAAGCATTCAATTATCTTAAAGAAGCTTTCCAGTCGAAAAAACACACAGTGACCGAATTAAAACGCGGCATCTTTGAAGCCGAGAGCGACTTTGACCTTCAGGGAAACTATAAGGACCAGGTCTGTGACTGAGTGGCTCAAAGAAAAATTCAGTCCTTACGAAATTCATCTTCACAAATTCAAAAGGATAATAAGGAAAAAACGGACGAAATTTCAAAATATGGTCATAGCGGATACCTACAGTTTCGGAAGGTGCCTTGTCCTTGACGGCGAGATACAGTCCGCCTTGTCCGATGAAAAAATCTATCATGAGCTTCTTGTTCATCCCCCCGCGGGTTTTTGCGCGGTAAGACCGGAAAAAGTCATAATACTCGGCGGCGGCGAAGGCGCCACACTCAGAGAGGCGCTGAGGTGGAAGAGCGTGAAAAAAGCCGTTATGGTTGACATTGACGGCGAGACGGTGGAATTCTGCAAAAAATATCTTGAGCCCTGGCACAGGGGTTCTTTCCGCGACAGGCGCGCCGAAGTGGTTTATGACGACGCGTATTCCTATGTGAAAAACTCATCCGATAAATGGGATATGATCATTATGGACCTGCCTTGTCCTCTCGAGGCCGGGCCCGCGTTTAAACTTTACACGCTTGAATTTTTTGGGATACTGAAAAAACATCTCTCAAAAGGCGCTGTGCTCGTGACGCAGGCCGGAGGCGCCTCGTCCGTGGATTCCGGTTTTCATTTCGCGCTCTACGCCACGCTGAAGAAAGCGTTCGGGCATCTTATGTCATATCAGATGTTCGTTCCCTCTTTTGATGTGCCATGGGCTTTTATCGCGGCCTCGGACAAAAAGTTTGTGTCCAGAAAAACGGCGTGGAATAATATCCGCCGGGGTGTTAAAGGCTCTTTTTATACCCTCAACGGCGATGCGCTGGAGGCGCTCGGCAGAAATACCGAGTTCTTCAACAAAGGCCTGCAGGGCGGCCGGATAATTACAGAGCGGAAACCGGTTTATTTTTTCAAATAAATGGCAGGCGGCGAACTCACCCTCTTATCCGCGATGAAAAAATACATCGCGATGGAGAAACACTCTTTCCACACTCCCGGCCACAAGGCGGGCAGGGCTTTTGACAGGCAATTCCGTAATGTCATAAAGAACGATCTGTTCTCCTTTGATATAACGGCCACGCCGTTTGTGGATTCAATACACGATCCGTCAGGCCCGCTGCTTGAGACCGCGCGCCGCATAAGCGAGCTCTATGATGTGAAAAAAAGTTTTCTTCTCGTAAACGGCTCCACCACAGGGAACCTTGCCGCGTTCATATCCCTTTTCCGCGACGGTGATTCGGTGTTAATATCCCGCAACAGCCATAAATCCGTGATAGGCGCCTGCATACTTTCAGGGGTGTATCCCGTGTGGATGAATCCGCGGGTACTTAAAAACGGCATCACCTGCGAAGTGAATTCGGAACAGGTGGACAGATATCTCAGTTCCTTCCCGGAGGTGAAAGGCGTGTTTGTCACATCCCCGACTTATCACGGGATTATAACGGATCTGGAAGACATAGCGAAGGTGTGCAGAAAGCACAAAAAAATCCTTATTGTAGATGAGGCATGGGGCCCGCATCTTTTTTTCAGCGAAGATAAAACCCTCTCGGCCGTGAATTACGCCGATTGCGTCATCCACAGCTTTCACAAGATACTGCCTGTTTTTTCGCAGGGCTCTGTTATGCACATCTGCTCGCATAATATAAATATAGAGGCTGTTGAGAAAGCCGTGTCGATCTTGACCACCACCTCGCCATTCTACCCCATGCTGATGACTCTGGATTATTGTTCCATGATGATGAAGCGCAAAGGACCGAAGCTGGTGGAGAAGATGCTGGCTCTCGGTAATCTCGCCATATCTGATATAAGGAAGATGTCGCTGGGTTATGCCATGGATTCCTCCGATCTGCCGGAAGGATACAGAATGGATACAAGTAAGGTGACGATTGATTTCAGGGACAGGGGGCTTACCGGCTTTTTCCTCCAGAAACATCTCATGAAGTCAGGAATCGGGATAGATTGCGCCAATCCTCTTAATGTGATAGCCACACTGGGCCTCGGCAACACAAAAGCTGATATATCGGCGCTATTGACGGCGCTCAAAAATCTGCCCCAGAAACGGCCGATCAAGTTCACGGGTTTCCGTTTTCCTGAAACGCCCGCCGAAATCGTTCTCACCCCCCGCGAGGTGTACACACGGTATCAGAAAAAAAAGATGCCCCTGACTGAATCAGAGGGCCAGATATGCGCGGAGACCATAGCCCCTTATCCGCCCGGTATCCCGGTGCTTCTCCCGGGAGAGAGGATCACCGCGGAAGTTATAGAATATCTTGAGATGATAGACCGCTTCAAGTGGTCGGTTTTCAGGTCTGGAAAAAAGACCAAAAATAAGTTAGAATCAATCTCGGTTATAGAAGTGTGAGGGATTTAGGAGAGCATAATGAAAAAAGTTAAAAAACAGACTGCTTCAAAGAAGGCCGCTGTAAAGAAAAAGAAAAACGCCGTCAAGAACAAATCCGCGGTAGTCAAGAAGGCCGCTGTAAAAAAAATTTCCGTGAAAAAGAAAAAACCGGCGTCAGCTAAGAAAAAGTCCGCGGCCGTCAGGAAGATTGCCGTTAAAAAACTTTCCGTGAAAAAGCCGCAACAGCCCTCCGCGAAAGAAAGAGCTCTGAGAAAAAAACATCTGTCTGCCATAGTATCGCAGTTGAGAGAGGAAAAACTTTTTGTGCAGGAACAGGTTGAAAAGGCCAAGCGCGACGAGTGGATGGGTTCGGTCAACGATGAGATAGACAACGCCGTGGCTTCCGCCGAAAGAGACATCCTGTTTGAGAGGGTGGACCGGCTCATACAGCGTTTGGATGAAATTGACAACGCTTTAAAAAAAGCGCGGCTGAAAAAATTCGGCGTTTGTGAAAAATGCGGCCTGGACATATCGGTCAAAAGACTGAAACTTATACCTTACGCGCGCTTCTGCTACAGGTGTATATCAAAAGACTGAAAGGAAGTTTCAGGAAACCTCCGCCAGAGGCGGATTTCGCGGGGCTCAACGCCGCGGACAAATTGGCCCTTCGGATACTCTGCGCGGCCGCGTTTTTTTTACTGTTCTTATCTCCCGCGCGGGCGATAAAATTTGACGGTGTGTCGTGGGAGGCCGGCGACATAGATCTCACACGGCAAATAAAGAAAAATGTGACGGTGGAGAATGATTCCGCCGAAAACCTTGAACTGCGCACCCGCGTTTCATGCGAGTGCCTCGGCGTGCATCCCAAAACCCTTTCACTGAAACCGGGTGAGTCGGCGGCGCTTGGCATTATATTCAATCCCGACGGAGAAAAAGGTTCTGTCAGGCACAGTGTTTATTTTGAGACGGACGCGGGGGACTTTATAAACTACTTTGTCAGCGCGCGCGTGGAGCCGGTTTTTGACATATATTTTTTCTACGATGAGAACTGTCCCAAGTGCGGAAAAATCATTGAAGAAATAGAGGCCCTCAGAAGTAAATACAATTTCCGGCTCAGGAAACTGCTCATATCAGAGCGTCAAAACTTTGAGTTCCTCGCGCGGCTTGAAAAGCGCCTGGGTGTCCGGAAAGACAGATTTCCCGTGCTCGCGGTTGGAGGCGAGCTTCTGGCTGGTTCCGCCGAGATAAGCGGCGGAGCCGTGCGGGCTCTCTCGGCATTCAGCAGTTATCCTCCGGAAACAGCTGTGTTTGACGCTGATTCCGGCCGGGCGGCTGTTCTTGAAAAATATGGAACACTGAAGTTCTTTCCGGTTGCGGCCGCGGCTCTTGTTGACGGGATCAACCCCTGCGCGTTCGCGGGGATAATTTTTCTTATTTCCTATATGAGCTTTGTGATGAAAAAGCCGAAAAGAGAAATTGTCATTTTTGGCTCCGGTTACTGCGCGGGCGTGGGAGCGCTGTATTTTCTCTTCGGCCTTGGGCTGATGGAGCTTGTGAGGGGTCTGACGCTCATGAAAGCCGCGGGCAGGGCCTTTTATTTTTTAATGGGTGTTCTGACAGCCCTGCTCGCTATTCTGAGCGTCAGGGATGTTATTGTTTTCAGAAAAGGGGGAGAGCCCGCTCTCAAGGTGCCGGACGCTCTCAGGGACAGGATGCGCGAGGTGAGTTCAAAGTTGCTGGGCCGAGGCACGACTTTCCTCTACGCTTTTTTGATAGGGGGCGTTGTTTCATCTTTTGAGTTCGTCTGCACGGGCCAGATATATCTGCCGACAATCGCCTATGTGGTGTCAACCGCGTCTTACCGCGCGCAGGCGCTGTTCTCGCTTCTTCTTTATTCGGTTTTTTTCACGCTGCCGCTTCTGGCTGTTTTTATTTTTGTTTTCACAGGGATGTCATCCGTCGGTATGATAACTTTTCTTAAGAAACATGTTGTGACGGCGAAGCTCTTGAACGCTCTTCTTTTCGGGGCGTTTTCGGCATATCTTTTTTTCTTCGCGTTGAGCGGATAACAAGGGGGTTGTATATGTTAAACAAAATCAGGTCCGCCGGGTGCGGAAAAGAGTTATTCCTCGCCGCGGCTTTATTTTTTCTGCCCAATTTCCTCTGCGCCTTTCAGGAAGGCGGGCGCATGCCTAATTTCGGCTTACCCTCCTCTGACGGGAATTTTTACACGCTATCCGGAGTCATTGAAAACTCGAACGCGACGGTCTTCACTTTTTTTGATTCTAATTGCAAGCCCTGCAGAAAAGAATTGCCGCATCTGATAGAGACGGAGAAAAATTACGGGAAAGACAAGGGCGTGAAATTTTTTATGGTCGCGGTAGGAGAAGACAGAGACACGGTAAGAAAATGTATAAAGGACTGGGTCATAAACCTTCCTGTGTTGTATGATGAATCCACTGACCTGGCAAAACAATGCGCCGTCGTGACGGGTTCCTTCAAGAACATTCCCCGCACGTTTGTTGTTGACAGGCACGGGATTGTGACAAAGATATTCAAGGGTTATCAGCCCGACCTGCCAGCGGCGCTTTCCGCGGCAATAGACAGGGCGGCGGCCGTGTCAACCGGCGCGGTAAAAACGATCAGGATACTCTACACAAACAGCGCCAACGGCATCATAGAGTCCTGCGACTGCCCCACCAATCCATACGGGGGCCTGGTGAGGAGACTTACTTTTTTTCAGAAAATAGCCGCCGCTGATATTAAAGTGTCGGCGGGAGATTTTTTTTCTCCTAACAACGAAGAGATAAAAAACCGCTATGCGGCCGAAATAATGGCCCGGCTGGATTACGACGCCGTCTGCGCGGGCGATCAGGAATTCAGGACGGGAGCCGATTTTTTTCAGGATATTTTTTCGCGGTATGATCTGCCGATTGTCAATGCCAACCTGCAGCTCTGCGATGAGCAAAGCTGCGCGGTGTTCGGCAAGCCCTACATAATCAAAGAAGTGAAGGGCGTGAAAATAGGCATCACGGGCGTGACCTCGGAATCCTGTTTTCTCTTTTATCCCAAAAGCATAAAAGAGCGTCTGAAATTCACATCTACCCCCCGCGAGGCCCTGGAAGAGCTCGTGCCTGTCATGCGGAAGAAATGCGATTATGTGTTTGCTCTGGTGCACGCCGGTGAAAAAGAGGTGGAGGAGATCGCATCCTCGGTTAAAGGGATAGATGTTATTTTTTCCGGGCACACTCAGACGCTGACCTACAAAAGAGGAAAACCTGTTATTGTCCAGGCCGGGCCTTCGGCGCGTTTTGCGGGGGAGCTGACAATGCGTATTGAGGGTAAAAAGACAGAGTATGAAAACAAATTCTTCTCTCTCACCGATGACGTGGCGAAGGACGAATGGGGGCTTTCCCTCAATGAGCGATATTTAATAGAATACAAAAAGAGTTTGGAGAAGTTCAAAAAATAGGGGGGACAGTTATGATAAACAGGCGTTTCGCGCTTTTATTTCCGGCGCTGATTTGTATGATTAATGTGAGCGGCTGTGCCGGAACGGATCAGGCCTGGAAGGCCGGCCGGAAGAAGCCCGACTGGATATCAAAGCCGCCGGAAAAGTCCGGATATCATTATTATGTCGGCATCTCGCAGAACCAGGAAGACAGAGGAGCGGCTCTTCAGAAGGCTCTTGAAGAGGCGATGAAGCAGGTGCTGACCACGATAGGCATTACCGTGGGCTCTCAGATGCGACTGGACAAAGAAATAAGCGGCAATGAATCAATCACTAAGATGGTGGACCAATACAGAGAGACGGGCCGGGCAAAGGTGCAGGATCACAAGATTGACCAGATGCACACCGAGGAATACAGGGAAGGAGGCCGCCGTTTTTTTGATGTTTATCTGCTGTTGAGATATTCCGACAACGAAATCAAGAGAGAAAGGCAGAGGATTCAGGACCAGCAGGCGCAAAACCGCCGCGAGGCCGACATGAAAATGAGAGAGTCCGACGCTCTCCTGAAAGAGGGAAAGATATTGGAGGCCTTTGAGGAGGACGCGAGGATGTTCACGATGCTCGCCGACCAGCCGGGGGCTTCCCAGTATTCGCTTCTTCTCAACAGAATCAAGCGTTTGCTGAATTCGCTTGAAACCGAGGCCGTCAGCGTCAGGGGGAAAAATCCTTCCGTGCGGCTTGTAGCCAAAATTGACGGCGCGAGAAAGCCCGTGGCGGGCGTCCGCATGCTGGCGTTTTTTGAGACGGGGGAGGGGGAAATTTCATCCCCCAGAATCAGCGATGACGGCGGCATAGCCGCGTTTCCAATATCAAAAATAAAATTTACGGGTGGTGTGGCGAGGCTCAGAATAAGAGCTATGGCCGAACAGTTCACCGTGCCGCTCAAAAACGCTTATATGGATGATTCTGATTTTCAGTTCATTGAAGGGATATTAAAAGGCCTTGAAATTCCCGTCATACTCAAGGCCGCGGATTTCGGCGGAAGTAAGTTCGCGCTTGTTGTCTGGGATAATGAAGGGAGGAGGGACAGCTCTTTTGAAACGCTTTTGTCCAAACAGCTCACAGCCGCCGGAATAAGCGTCAGAGCTTTTTCGGATATAACCAAAGGAGTGAGTTTTGACAATTTTGAGAATGAGGAATTTTATAATTTCTTAATTTCCAAAGGTATGGATAATTTGATAGTCGGCCGCGTCAGAGTTATTGACAACGGTGAAGTGTACGGCTTGAGAAGCGTGACCACCCGCGCGGATATGAAAGTTGTGGAAGTGAAGAGCCGTAAGCTCCTCGCGGCTTTTGAGAAGTCAAAGAGCGGCGTGCAGATCAATTTTGAGAGAGCCGCGGACAAGACTTCCAAAGAGCTGGTTGAGGAGATAGCCCCTCAGGTTATTGACATAGCGGGCGTCCAGTAGGAAAATCAAAAAGTCACCGGCGGTACCAGGGCTCGCGAAAGGCAGGCTCATCCCCTCTCTGCCGGGAGTTTATATATTCAAAGGCGTCTCCGGTAAAATCCTTTATGTCGGCAAGGCCGCCGATCTTAAAAAGAGGGTCTCGTCCTATTTCAAAAGCGGCGTAACAAATAAGACTTTTCACCTTATGGCGGCCGCCCGGCGGCTTGAGTTCATCACCGCGGCAAACGCCAAAGAAGCCCTTATCCTGGAAGAGCAGCTGATAAAACTTCTGAGGCCGAAATACAATGTCGTTATGACGGACGATAAAAATTATCCCTATATTTGCGTGACGGATGAAAAATATCCGCGTTTTTTATACAGCCGCGGGAGAAAAACGGCAAATTGCTTCGGTCCCTATCCCGACGCATCATCTCTGAAACTGTCAATGCGGCGTCTGCTGAGGATATTCGGCCTGCCGTTATGCACGAGACAGCAGTATGACAGAATCTCACGGCTTGGCCGCGCGGAGAGCTGCATCTATTATCATCTCGTGAAATGTCCCGCGCCCTGCTGCGGAAAAATAGAGGTGAAGGAGTATATGCGGCGGGCCGGGGGGCTGATAAGCTTTCTGAAAGGAGAAAAAAAATTTCTGTTGAGGGAGCTTGAGAAAAAAATGAAAAAAGCATCCGCCGCCGCTGATTACGAAGAGGCCCTGCGGATAAGGCAAACGCTTGACGCGTTCAGGGAAGTGCAGGAAAGCGTTGATATTGTCTCCGCCGATGCCGGTAAATATCTTTTCCGCCCGGCGCAAGCCCTGAAGGATATAAGGAAACTCTTGAATCTGAAGCGGCTCCCCGGAATAATAGACGGCATAGACATATCGCACATACAGGGCTCAAACACGGTCGCCTCCGCCGTGCGTTTTGTAAAGGGCCTCCCTGACAAATCGTCCTACAGAAAATATGCTATGCGCGCGAAAGGGATAGACGACTGCGCGATGGTCAAAGAAGCCGTTCGCCGGCGCTACCGCAAAGAAAGCGCGGATCTTATCCTTATAGACGGAGGCGAAGGCCAGTTGAACGCCGCGCTTGAGAGCATAAAAAAATTGGGAAAAAAGATGGAAGTCATCAGTCTCGCTAAACGCGAGGAAATAATTTACAGAGATAATATGAAAGCCCTCAAACTGCCGAAAGATTCTCCGGCTCTGCGTCTTTTGATGTATGTCAGGGACGAGGCGCACCGTTTTGCCGTCGCCTATCACCGGCGCAAAAGAAGAGAGGCGGTAAATGGGCGGTAAATGGGGACGTGCATTGACTTATTGACTAATTAAAAAGAAAAAGGGGACGCGCGTTAACTTATTGACTTACACAGGAAGAAATGTGTTGGGGACAACGGTGTGCCGGGAGGCAGGATTCCTATTATGGCGAAATCAGGAGAAATGTTT
>PEUP01000057.1:33426-40023 GCA_002780705.1 Elusimicrobia bacterium CG03_land_8_20_14_0_80_50_18
GATGTAAATGCCGTCGAAAGGGGAAAGGTTGGAAAACGGATTACGCGGCGAGTTGCCGGCAAAGGAACGGGGAGACTTCTGCGAAAACTGTTTCGTTGAGATTGCGCCAGTGACAAAATAGGGGTCAGGTCCCTGCCTCTCGAAGCGCCGTTGCCTGCCTGCCGGTAGGGTTCCTATTTATGCCAAAGAAAGGGGATGAATATTTTATGAGGATTCTAAACAAACCCAGGGTTTACAGGCAGTGGATTTGTTTTGCTGGGGAATTTTCAGAAAATATGAGAAGAAAGATTGCGCGTGGTATGATGTGTTCAAAGAAAAAATCAGTTGCGATGAACAGTATCTGTAAAATAAAAAAGAGCGCGCCTTACGGGCCTGTTATGCCGAAACTCATAGCCTCACAGAGGGGAGCATTCCGGACAACCCGCAACGGGCTTACCGCTCTTACCATTATGGTAGAATGTTGGCGGCCGGATGTCAAGTAAATAGATAACGGGGGACAGTTGGACAGGGAAAAGGGGGTTAGTTATGGCGCGTAAAATATTCAGGTTCAAAATTATTCTTGATAATATTTTGCCTCAGATATGGAGACGGATAGATGTCAACAACGATATCACATTTTATCAATTCCATCTCATAATCCAGGCGGCGATGGGCTGGACGAATTCACATCTGCACGAATTCCGCGCAGATAATTTTTGTATAGGCGATACAAGTGGTGAAGCAAACGAATTTGGCAATTGCCCGCAGTGGGAAGAAAAGAATAAAAAGCTGGACGAATATTTTTCTAAGGGTTTTACCGCGATAAAGTACATATATGATTTTGGTGATAATTGGGAGCATGCAATTATGCTGGAAGCGATAGAGAGCAGAAAAAAGAGCATTAAGTATCCTGTGTGTCTTGATGGCGCCAGGGCCTGTCCTCCTGAGGATTGCGGTTCGTCTCCCGGGTATTACCGGCTACTTGAGATATTGCCTGACATCAAAAAAGATGAATATAAAGGCATGAAGAGGTGGGCGGGAGATTTTGACCCGGAATATTTTGATAAAAGAGAAGCCACGGAAGGGATGCGTGATCCTGTGGATTTGTCCGACGCTTCGTCAATAAGTCAATAAGTCAATGAACGTCCCCTTTTGTATTTCGCGGTGATTTTGGAGGACATGCCGCCGCGGGCGTTGAACAGGCATTCAACCGTGGCGCTCTTCGGTTTTACATATTTGACAATGTCTTCAAGCACTTTGTTGACGGCGTTTTCCTGGAATATGCCGAGATTGCGGTAAGAGACGAGATAAAGTTTGAGCGATTTCATCTCAACACAGTATTTGTCAGGCACATAGCGTATCACAAGCGTGCCGATATCCGGCAGCCCCGCCAGAGGGCATATCGTGTTGAATTCCGGATATTCTATGACGATTTCGTATTTTTTATAGGTGTTGCGCCACACATCAATCGCGGGCAGTTTTGCTTTTATTCCGCTGGTCGCGCAATCACCGTAGGTTTTGTTTTTATGCGATTTCATTGTTGAGTATGTAATAACTGCCTTTATGGGTGATGCCGAGCGTGTTGAAGCAGGCTTTCACCGGCCTTGACGCGCAGTCAAGATAATCTTTTGACTGCTCGCCGATGAGGACGAAATATCCGTCGCAGTGCCTAACGGGTTTCAGCTTGTTTGTCCAGTAAACCTGACAGCGGTCTATGAGGGCTTTGAGCTGAGCGGGTATGCTTGTGAAGAAAACGGGGCTTATGATTATCAATACCCTTCTGTCCTGAATGAGCTTGATGAATTTTCCGAAATCATCTTTCTGGAGGCAGTGCCCCGCCACGCAACTGAGGCATCCCAGGCAGGGCTTTATATCAAAATCTTTGAGGTTCACGGCGGAACTTCCGGCTATATCCTTGTTTATCAGAGCTGTCATTTTCCTGCAATTTCCCGCCTCTCTGGGACTGGCGTTGACGGCGAGAGTGTCCTTATCAGAGATTAGGGGCGATATCTCTTCTAAAAATTTTTCCAGCTTCATCGAATATCTCCTTTTCATCAAAAATCTGCAGTTGTTTGTTTTTTACGACGATTTTTCCGTTGCAGATCACATCGCTCGCGGTAAAATCCCTTCCGCAGAAAAGAAGCGCGGCGAGCGCGTCGCCTGTGCCGCCGAAAGCGATATCACGGCCCTCGTACAGGGCGATGTCGGCGGCCTTGCCTTCCGAGAGTTCCCCTATATCGTTCCGGCCGAGGGCTTTCGCCCCGCCGCGTGTCGCCATATAAAAGGCGTCTCTCGCCGGCATGGATTCAACTCCGGTGCGGACCCTGGCCACGAGCATGGCGTTTCTTACCTCAAGCAGCATATTGGAAGAATCATTGGAAGCGGAGCCGTCAACGCCTATGGAAACCGTGGCTCCGTTTTCCATCAGAGTCCTTATAGGCGCAATGCCGCTTCCCAGACGCAGGTTTGAGGTCGGGCAGTGCGCCACGCAGGATCCGGTCCCGCCTAAAAGTTTCATATCGTCTTTGCTCAAATGCACGCAGTGAGCAAAAAGGACATCTTTGCCCAGCCAGCCGACCTGTTCCATGTATTTTACGGGCGTCGCGCCGAATTTTTCTTTGCAGAATTCTTCTTCATCAATGGTTTCAGCAAGATGCGTGTGGGAGAGTATCCTGTGTTTTCTGGCGAAGAGAATGCTTTCTTTCATGATTCCGGTTGAAACGGAAAACGGGGAGCAGGGCGCGTTCACTATCCGCGTCATGGCGAAGTCCTGATAATCGTGATATTTTTTGAGCAGTCTTTCGGTGTCTTTGAGTATTTCCTCGTCTTTCTGCACCACGGAATCCGGCGGCAGGCCGCCGTCCTTTACAGAGAGCGACATTGAGCCCCTTGTGGGATGGAATCTGAGCCCGAGTTTGCGCGCGGTGTCTATCTCCACATCTATTAAATTTTCCGTTCTTTGCGGAAAGACATAATAGTGATCCAGCGATGTCGTGCAGCCCGAAAGGAAAAGTTCACCGACGGCGAGTTTTGTGGAGACTTCCACCCATTCGGGTGAGAGGTGTTCCCATATTCTGTAAAGATATATCAGCCAGTCAAAGAGTTTGGCGTCGGTGACCCTGGGCAGCGCTCTTGTCATCGTCTGGTAGAAATGATGATGTGTGTTTACGAAACCGGGCAGGGCGATTTTATTTTTACCGTCAATGACTGTGTCGGCATCAGCTTTTATGCCGACGCCTATCTTTTTTATTCTGTTGTCCTCTGTCAGTATGTCGCAGTCTTTGAGCTCACTCGCTCCGTCGTCCATGCAGGCGCAGAGCGAGATGTTTTTGATTAGGATATTACTCATTTTTATTCGGCTCTTTTGATTCTGTTTCTTTCAGAAGCTCGGTCTTATATCTTTTTCCGTCGGTTGTAACGCGCATGCTCCCGTCCTTGTCTGTCCGGAATATCTTACAGCCGTAATCCGCGAGCCTTTTCAAGGTCGTTTTCTTCGGATGGCCGAAACGGTTTCTCTCGCCCACGGAGATAATAGCGTAAAGAGGCTGCGCCCAGTCCATAAATTCCTGGCTGGTGGACGAGGCGGATCCGTGATGCGCCACTTTTAAGAATGTGCACAGCAGGTCTTTTTTGAAATTCTGCACCATGGACCTTTCGGCCTGTTTTTCGCTGTCGCCGGTGAAGAGGAAGGAGACATCCTTATACGCCAGTTTCAGCACCAGAGAATTCTCGTTGGGTTCGGAACCGCCCCTGAAATATCTGTCCGCGGGAGGGTTCAGCACCTCAAAATAGCAGTATTTGTCCAGTTTGATCTGGCCGCCCGCGCGCGCCTCCACATATTTACAGCCTTTTTCTTCAACGAGAGTAAGCAGATTCTCATAAATGTACGAGTTGTACTGAAAACCCGGGTCCACAAAAGTGTCCACCGGAAAGGCTTTCAGCACCGCGGGAAGCCCGCCTATGTGATCGTTGTGGGCATGCGACATCAGCACATAATCCAGTTTTTTGATGCCGCGTTTTTTAAGGAATGGCACAACGATTCTGTCTCCCGCATCCCAGCTGCTCCAGTCCGTGGGGCCGTCCCCTGCGTCAATGAGAATGTTTTTTCCCTCCGGCGTCTCAATGAGTATGCTGTCCCCCTGGCCCACATCTATGTAGGTGACGGTGAGGATATTTTTTTTAGGTTCCTGTTTTTTCGCGGCAAGATTCGCCGATAGGGCTATAGCGGCAAAAACAGCTCCCAGGATTTTTTTATATTGATACATTTGGAGAATTGTAGTAACATTAGCCCGAAAAATCAATGAAGCGGAAATGTTTCATCCCTGCCTGTCTGCCGGCCGGCAGGCGCTTGTGGTGGAGTCCGCCTGTGGTCGCGCCTGCGGTGAGGCGTGCGGAAGGGATTTTGAAAATGGCTAAAAAACAAAACATAGAAGGTTTTGAGGAAGAGGCGCTGGAAATTTTATCGGATGAAAATTCCGACGAGAAAAAGCTTCTGGGGCCGGAGCTGGATGCTATCGCGCGGGAAGAGAAATTTTTCTCGCACATAATACATTATCTCACTGGCCTGCGCACAAAAGAGGAAGAGGCCCGGACGCTCTGGAGCGCCATACTGGAGCACAAATACCTGATGAGCGAAAAACTCGCAAGGAATGTGGGTTTTCGCGTAGCCGCGCTGGATTATTTCCTCAACATAGACAAGCGGCTGAAAAGAGTCAATTTTGTAGAGATCAATAAAATGAAAAAAATCTGGTTTGACGCGTCGTATGATTCGCTGACGCGCGTTCTGAGAAAAAGCGTGATGGATTACTGGTTTAACCGCATGAAAGACGAGGCGGGCGGAAAAAATATCGCTGTTATTTTTTTTGATGTGGACGGATTTAAGAAATACAATGACAGACTTGGCCATCTTGCGGGTGACGCGGCGCTTTATGAGATAGCCAGGGTCATGAGAAAATTTTCGGAAAAAGTTTTCCGTTTCGGCGGCGACGAATTCGTTATTATGGCTCAGATGGAGCTTGAGGCGGCGCGTGAAGTGGCCGGGAAAATCAACAAAAAAATCAGGGCTTCCACTCAGGCCCTTGAAAAGGCGGAGAGCTCCTTATGCGTGACCTTCGGCGCGGCCGTTTATCCGGCGGACGGCGCTTCTCTCAAAGAATTGCTCGCGGCGGCGGACAAGAGGCTCTATGAGAAAAAAAACGAGCGCGGGAAAGCCGCGAAATAATGTCAAAGAAAATCATCCTCATCGCCGAAGACGAACCTTATATTGGGGAAGTGCTGAAGGCCATGGTAAACGAGTTGGGCGATTTTGACGTTCTTGAGGCCTCGGACGCGGGGGAACTCGCGGATATGGCGCGCAAAGCCCGGCCGGACCTTATAATAACGGATGTGATTATGCCGGATAACGACGCCTATCATGCGCTGGCGGAACTCAAAAAAGACCCTGAGTTCAAAGATATTCCCGTGATATTTGAATCAGCGCTGATGAGTGACAGGGCTGTTTTTGAAGCCATGGCGCCGGAGGGGCCGTCCATGTTTCTGGTCAAGCCCTTTAAATTTGATGAGCTTGCGGCGGCAGTGAAAAAAATGCTCCCATAAGGGGGTCAGGTTTTGCTATGTCAACGCCAAATGAAAATGTCCGGTTTCCTGCAAAATGAAAATGTCCGGTTTTTAATTTGAGTTTTTGCATAAAATCATCTATACGCCACCTTTGCTAGTTCCCACTTCCTACTTGCTATCACGCTTGACAGTTAAAACGGTTTATTGATAGTTATATGCGATGAAATACACTATAACACCACGACTTTTTATAAGTAAAATTTTTGCAGTGATTTTGCTTCCCGGAATTATTGTAACTGGCAATATCTATGAAACCGGAAGTCTGCTATCACTTATTTTAGAATTGCTCGGCTACAGCATGCTTTTTGCCGCAGCTATTGGCCGGGCTTGGAGCTCAGCTTATATCTCAGGAAAGAAAAGCAAGGAACTCGTCGCCTACGGCCCTTATTCACTCACAAGAAACCCGCTGTATTTTTTCAGCTTTTTAGGATATGCCGGCGCCGGACTCGCTTTTAAATCACTGTCTCTAACGCTGGGTATGACAATATTATTTTTTCTGACCCACTGGAAAACTATAATGGATGAAGAAAACGGCAACAAGGTCCGGTTTGAAAAAGACTATCCTGAATATAGCGCAAAAGTGCCGCGGTTTATTCCGTCTTTTGGCAAATTGATTAACCCCTCAATAAGCGCTTTTTATCCCGTACCTTTTTCACGCGCGATTTTAGGATGCTCATATATAGCATACATCTTTATGGCAGCGCGTATAATAGAATGGTGCCAGAGCAATTCAATACTCCCGGTTCTATTAAGACTCCCCTAAACTAAAAAGTCCCCTGTTGCCGGTCGCCAGCAACCAGTTTAAAAGGCAAAACAACAATTTTGATCTGTCTCTGTTTATCAAACTTCTATATCTTAGGACTTTTTAGCTTTCCATTTGTTTTTACTATTCGCTCAATCGCTATTCGCTATTTGCTCATTTTGATAAAAACCTTTCCCATAATTGCCCCCCTTTGCTTTTGATTATTACAAAAGGGGACATTTTTACTTTGCTCAAATAGG
>PEUP01000081.1 GCA_002780705.1 Elusimicrobia bacterium CG03_land_8_20_14_0_80_50_18
TGACAGCAACGGAGCGCCCAGGCCTTATGACCGGACATTTTCTTTTATCACGGAACTTGTTCCTCTGTACCTTGTTGATTCCGGCATCCCTGACGGAGCGCGGGTGCTGAACACCTATGTGCAGAACGGTTTTGTGCTTGAATTTTCCAAGGATATTAATTTTGACACTTTCCCCGGCGCCTTCACTTTCATAGACGCTTCCTCGGCCGCTGTCGCCTGCTCTTTTTCGCAGCCGTCGCCGTCGAGTGTGCTGGTGCTCCCGACCGATACCATAGAGCCCTGCCGCTCTTATCGTTTTTCGGTGGATTCGTCATTGCGTGACAGTGTGGGTTTGTATATCACGGACGCGGTGAGCGTGGATTTCGGCACGCTCAACAGCAAATCCGACGCCTACACCGCATCTGTCGCCGGCTCGTCGCTGACAATAAGTTTGGGCGGAAGCGCGGAGGATTTTTTTGTCGCCCCCGCGAATCTCGTGATAAGCGCGACCGAGAACAGCGATCTTCATGCGGCCAACAATTCGGCTAATTCCACGGCCTTCATCATAGCGCTGAGTTCCGAGGCCTTTTCCTACAGCATCACCAATGCCGCGGGCGCGGAGATAACTTCAATATCGGGCCTGACAGTGACACTCCCCTATGAAACGGCCGCTCTCAGCGTCCCCTTGTCGGCATCGGCCGCCGGACCGGGTCAGCGCGCCGCTTCATCCGGCGGCATAACGGTGTCCGCCGAGCTTCTGCGTGTTTTTAAACTCAATGAGGCATCCTCCCAGTGGGGTCTTGTGCCCGGAGAGCAGACAGTTGATACCACCGCGAAAACCGTGACGGCTCATCCCTCATCCGGCGGGACATTCTCTCTTCTTGCCTATCCCTCAAACCCCGCCGCGAATGTGCAGCTCAGGAACACGCCGAATCCCTTTTTTAAGGGGGGCGAAACCGAGATAACATATTATCTTTCCGCCAAAGCGAATGTGAAGGCGAAAATATACACCCAGATAGGCCATCTGATATATGAGAAGGAATACGCCGCAGGCGCCGACGGCGGCCGGGCGGAGGTGAACGCCATCACATGGGACGGCAGGAACTCGGCCGGGACCTATGCGGCTTCGGGGATTTATCTCCTGCGCCTTGAGATAGACGGTGAGGACGCGAGGACAAGGAAGATAGGTTTCATAAGATGAACTCAGTTCGCGGACGCATCACGCTGCTTTTATCTTTCTTATTCTGTTTCCGCGCCTCTTCCTCCGCTGTTATTGACGGCGGTTATCCGGGAGAATATCTGCTTCTTTATGCGCCATCGGCCAGGTCCATGGCGATGGCCGCTGTGCCGGCTTCCGGGGCGTCATCATCATTTTTTAATCCGTCGCATCTTTCGGGATTGCGTTCAAAAGAGCTCTCGTTTATGAGGTCGTCGCTGCTTTCGGGCGGCGTCTATACGGCCTCTTTCCTGGCGTATCCCCTTTCGGAAAGAAGGGTGGTCTCCATCGGCTTTGTTTCCTGCGGCATTGAAGGCGCGGAATGGGTGGACGAGTCCGGAATAGGCAACAGGGGCACATTCTTCGACAGGAATTCCGCTTATTCAGCCGCCTATTCACTTCCGGCATCTCGGCATATGGATATAGGGGCGGCGCTCAAGGTGGTAACGCAGGACATACATCTTTATTCGGATCAGAGTTTCGGACTGGATCTGGGCATGAGGTATATCAGGAACAGAAAAATAATACCGTCTTTGTCATTGCAGAATGTCATAGCGCCATCCATGACATTCCGGACCGGAGGCGAAGCCGACGAATTCCCCATGACGGCGAGATTTTCGCTGGAGACCAAACCCCTGCGCGGCCTTGATTTCACAATAGACGCGGTTTTTGAGAACCTCAGCCCGGCCGCGGATGAACAGAGCTGTTTGTTTCTCGCCGCCGGAGCGGAATATTCCGTAAAAGAAGCTTTGCGCCTGAGAGCCGGCTACAATCAGTCCTTTTTCTCCGCGGGTTTCGGTATCTCCATGGGCAGGACAGATTTTGACTGGGCTGTGCAGATCCGCGACGAGGGTAATTATTTTTCAGCCGGTATTTCCATCAAATGGGGCATGATGCCGCAGTTATGGCAGAAGCGCCTCACGGACAGAGAAAATTTCCTCAATGATTTTTCCAAAAACCTGGAAATAGAAAAGGCCTACACCATACAAAAGGGAAGAACGGTTGATGACATTATGGCCGAAGCTGTCAAAACCCGCTATGCCGCCGCAAAGCGCTATGTGAAGAACCATGAATACCGCCGGGCCATGGAAGAAGTCAACGCCATCCTGAAGCTGGAGCCCCATAATGAAAGCGCCGCGAAACTCAAGGATGATATCTCTTCCGGCCGGCTGAAAGCCGATCTGCAATATGCGCTGGCCGCGCAGTACTACAAAAACGAAGCTTATAAATCAGCCCTGAAAAGAGTGAAGAAGGCAATTCGTCTGAACCGGGACCACGGCGAGGCGAAGTTTCTCCATAGCATGATCAACGCGAGGATATTCATTGACAGGGGCGATTATTACCAGGCGAAAGAACATCTGCTTGAAGCCTTTAAGATGTATCCGGACGATTCAGAATGTGTTACGCTCTTAAAAGGGGTGAACGATCTGCTCAAAGCCGGCCAGACGGGGAAAGGCCGCTGAGAAAAAGGGGGACGGTGGAAAGTCAGGAGCGATGGCGGGAGGCACATGAGCAATGGAAACATCTGAAAGCGAAATAATATTCTCAAAAGAGCCTTTCTCTTTCCTTGACGGGAAAGAGCGCGGGCTGTTTATGGATTCCGTGCGATTTTTTACTTTTGCCGCCGGTGAAATACTCATAAGAAGCGGCGAGATGGGTAACATGGTTTATTTTCTTGTCCGCGGCGAATGCGGCGTGTTTATGCCGGAACCGGCGCCGCAGACTCCGGTGGCAAAGCTCGCACCGGGGGATTTTTTCGGTGAGATGGCTCTTCTGGCGAATGTCAAAAGAACCGCCACCGTTAAGACTTCGAGCGAGGTGCGTGTCGCCGCAATGGATTCTCAGAAATTCAAAAAACTTTTTATGACCAATCCGGCTATTGTCAGCGGTCTGGACGCGTATTATAAAAAGCGCCAGGGCGAACTGAATTTGTTTAAAAAGAGACAGGATGAAATGGCGTCCCGCCGCAAGCCGGGCGTCTGGCAGAAATTAAGGGAGCTGTTATGAACGAAAAGGGGGACGGAGAACGAAAAGGGGGACGGAGGAAAGTAAATGCCAAGGAAAGCAAGATTTTTTGTCAGTGACGGGGTTTATCATATTCTGTCGAGAGGCCATAACAGGCGTAAAGTATTTTACGACAACAGGGATTTTTTGAAATTTACCAAAATTTTGCAATTAGAAAAGTCAAAACGCGGATGGCAAATTTACAATTATGGTTTTATGGGCAATCACGTGCACATGGTAATTATGTCGCCGCAGGGGATTGATTTAAGCAATGGTATGAAAAATCTAAATCAGACCTATGCTCAGTATTTCAGAAAAAGATACGGCGGAATCGGCTATATCTGGCAGAACAGATTTAAAAGTTTCATTATCCAAAATGGGATATACTTACTTCGATGTGGCAGATATGTTGAATTGAATCCGGTAAATGCCGGAATCGTGAGGAATCCGGAGGGTTATAAATGGTCGAGTTATAGGTTTTATGCTTTTGGGGAAGACGACCCCTTGCTCACCTTTAATCCTGAGTATCTTGCTTTGGCTGATAATTTTGAAGACAGGCAAAGTGCTTATATGAAGTTTGTAAGTGAGGGGCAGGGCGAAAAAAGAACGCTGGATAGATATTTTAAATCCGGTGCATGGGGTGATGAGGATTTCGTTAAAGAAATGAAGGCAAAAGGTTTGAAATCTGTCAGTTGGAAAATAGGACGGCCCAAAAAATGCGCAGACAAATAATTGGGATCTTTAGAATTGTAAGAAAAGCACTTTCCACCGTCCCCCTTTTTGTGGCTCTTATCAGCGGCAACGACATAGAAACCCTGAACAAACTGCAGTTTGCCAACGGCCTTTTCAGAGACGGTATGTATGAGATGGCGCGAAAGCAGTTTCTTGAAATATCCGGCTCGTCTTATCCGGGTATCGGCGACGAGACTTCTTTTATGCAGGCCGAATGCCTGTTCAGGATGAAGAATTTTCCCCGCGCCCTGCAGGAATTTGAAAAAACGCACGCGGCTTCCTTCTCCGCCGATGTAAAACAGAAGTCGCTCTCCCGTATGGGCGATTGCGCTTATCACATGAAGCGCTATGGCGAAGCGGCTGATATTTACGCTGGATTCATCAAGTCATACGGTGACGACGAAGATGCTCTTTTTTATCTCGCGCAATCTTTATCGGAGCTGAAGAAATACGGCGAGAGCCTGAAGCACTATAACAAGCTCCTTGAAAAATATCCTGATTCGGAATACAGGGAGTATGCGATGTATTCGGCGGGATACGCCTGTTTTAAGACGGGCGATTACGCGAAGGCTTCCGTTTTTTTCGCGGGAGTAACGGATAGAAAGATCAAAGCGGAAAGCCTGTTTTATCAAGGCCTCTCTCATATTTATTCCTCGGATATGCCCTCCGCTCTGTCAAGTTTTGACAGCATCACCGACGGCTTCAAGGACAGTCCATGGGCGGCTAAGGCGGTTCTGAAAAAAGCCGAGATACTGATCAAGGACGGAAAGTTTGATGAAGCGGAAAAAATACTGGAACCCCTGAGGGGAGCAACCGGCCTCACCGCCGCCGAGGCGCTGTATCTGACAGGGCAGATCTTCTACAACAAAAAAAGTTTTGCTCAGGCGGCCATTTATTACAGGACCTGCGCGGATAATCACCGCGGAAGCGAATGGGCCGAAAAGTCCCTTTTTTCGCTGGGCTGGAGTTATATGCATCTTCAGGATTACCAGCGCGGGAGAAAAGCTTTCGCCGAACTCATCCTCAAACATTCTAAGACGCCGTATTTTCCGAAAGCCCAGTTTCTGATAGGTCATTGTTATTTTTTTGAAAGGGATTACGATTCCGCCGCCGACTCTTATGGCCGCGTGGTGTCCGCTTTCCCGGGCGACGAACACGCCGCCGATGCCCATTACTGGCAGGCGGCGTCTCTTTTGAAAGCGGGCCGTTTTAAGGAAGCTGTTTCTGTTTTCAGGGAAGTGACGGCACGGGGTGAGGCTTCAGGTTTTCTGCCCCGCGCCTATCTGGGCCTGGGCAAAAGCCTCTCTCTTCTGGGGGATTACAGCGGAGCCGCTCTGGAACTCGAGAAAGGTCTCACCGTAAAAGGCACAGCTCTGGAGAAGGATGAGCTGGCGTTTGAACTGGGTAACGCCTCTGTGAAGCTAGGAAGGTTTTCCGATGCCGTGCGCCATTACGGAAAGGTCTCTTCTCCCCCGCTTATTCCCGATGCTCTCACCGCCCGGGGCCATGCCTATCTCAACTGGAAAAAATTTGATGAGTCCCGCGAAGAGTACAGGAAAGTGGTGACTTCATATCCGGATTCACCGGCGGCGGAAGAAGCCGCTTTTTCCGTCGGGGTGAGTTTCTACAAAGAAAAAAACTGGGCTTCCGCGCGGTCGCATCTGATGGATTTCGCGGCGAAATATCCCGCGAGTCCCAGGATAGCCGACGCGTATCTCTATGCGGGCTGGGCATCCTTCAGTCTCAGCGACTGGCCGGCCTCAGTGGAATTCTGGAAACGGCATTATGAAATACAGCCTTCCGAGGATGTGCTTCTGCGCATAGGCGACGCCTATTACAACTCGGCTAAATACGCCGAGGCCAGATCCTATTACGCCGAGCTCATGGCGAAGTTTCCCTCGTCATCTAAAATCCCGCAGGCCCTGTACAGTATGGCTCTGGTGGACAGGAAAGAGGGCCGTCTTGACAGCGCTGCCGCGCTTATACGCCGCATAGACAGGGATTATCCGTCTTCCGAGATAGCGCCTGACGCGCTCTTTACTCTTGGCGAAATATACGAGGAGCGCAACGATTATACATCATCGGGAGAAATATACGGCAGGATATACAGGGGATATCCCAAATCAAAACTCGCGGTGGACGCTCTCTACCGGGCCGCCCGCAGCGCAGGGCGCTCCGAGCAGTATGCTTCCGCGAGACACTTGTACACGGAGCTCTTGTCCAAAACCGGCCCTTATATTGAAGAAGCGAGGTTCAGGGTGTGTGAGACTTTCTTCAACGAAAAGGATTACGTGTCCGCCGCCGATGAGGCATTGAAGTTCAGGGACGAATTCCCTTCATCCGGTTTCGCGCCCGGAGCTCTTGAAATGGCGCGTAAGGCGCTTATCGAACAGGGTCTCTCCGCTAAGGCCGCGGAGCTTTCGGGCGTTTTGACGAGGGATTATCCCGCATCCGGACCCTCGTCAAGAATTCATTTTGACGAAGGGCAAAAACTTTATGAGCGGGGAAATCACAAAGAGGCGGTGGAGACGCTCCGCAGGGTGACAGCCAATCTGCACGACATTGATTCGGCCCGCGCGCAAATAATGATAGCGTCTTCTTTTCTGTTCATGAAGCAGTATGATCAGGCCTGGCTGGAATATTCAAAAGCGGTTTATGTGTATCCCGAGTTCCCGGAAATCGTCGCTGAGGGCTATTACGGTATAGGCGCTGTTCAGATAAAACAGGGCAAAAAAGATGAAGCGCGGAAAGCTTATGAGAGGATACTGGAAAACTGGCCGGATTCGCCCTGGGCGGCCAAGGCCGCTCTTGAGCTTGAAAAGCTGAAATGAGAATACTCCTGCGGTGTTGGGGACGCCTGCCTGCCTGCCTGCGCGCCGAAGGGGCTTCGAGAGGCATGGCCGGCAAGGCAGGGTTCCTGATACAATTTATTTTATTGTCGGTGTTAGCAGGCGTCCCCAATATTGTTTTCGGCTCTGGCGGGGTAAAGATACCCGATATGAATGTTCTCGGAGACGACCTTTCTCTCTACGGCCTCGCCGGCATTACAGCCGCGGATCTCCCGAAATATGACAAAGAGAGTTTTATACTGGAAAAATTCTTTAAAAGCGGATTCACCGGAGACTACGCGCCGGGACAATCATTTGTTTCTATGCTCAGCGCCGGAGCGCCCGCTGAGGCCTCCGTAAAGGCCGCTTTTCTGAGCCGCGGAGCGCATGAGGATAGCGGTTTCATTGCCGGAGCTGACAGGAGATTTTACGGCGAAGACGGACGCCGGCGCTTTTTGTATGACGCTGATTTATTTTACAAGAGGAAAGGTCTGTGGTCTTTTTACACATTACCGTATTTTTCCGGTCGGGATTATGAGCTGCCCGGAAGCGCGTCAAGTGACATCAACGAAAATCTGACGGGGATACCGCTTCATCTCTATTCTCAGACGGAAAATTATTTTATTTCTTTCTCGGCGGAACAAGTCCTTATGACAGGCAGTTATCCCGCGGGCTTTTATGCCGCCGGCCGCTCGGCGGATTTTTCATCCACGCGCCTGGCGGCCGCCGTGGATCAGTACATGGGTTCTTCCTCGTTCAGCTTCCGCGCCGGATTGTCGCGTGAAGACTGGGACTGGGCGGACGGCTCTAAGAAATTTGATAATCTCTCGTCGGACTTTTCTCTCACACATAAATTTGACAGCTTTGACCTCGTCGCCGGACTTGAATTCATGAAATGGGCGGGCTCCGCTTACACGGCCGGAAAATTTCTTGTTTCTTTTCCCGCGCTCGGCGGCGCCGTCACCGCGGGCCTGGACCCCGATAACAGCGCTCCGCAAATAGAGGCTCTTTTCGCGCGACGAGCTTCACTCCTTCGGGTTTTTCCCGTCGCCGCGCACGAGGGCTGGCAGAATCTCAGGGCGGAATATGTTCTGTCGCTCTATCCCGCGGGATTGAAACTCACAGCCGGACACTTTGACACGCGCGACTTTTTCTATGCCGATGAGAGCGCGCCTTCCCCCGGCTCTCTGGAGAGCGCGCGCTACAAGCGCGATGAGCTGGGCGCGGAACTTTCTTTGTTGTCGGGACCGGTTTCATCGGGCATCCGTTTCTTCTACGCCGCCGCTCCTAATTTCCTTCCCGTCCCGCGCAGCTCCGCGGCCGTTTTTACGGAGTATAAAAAGGGGAGGATAAAGCTCAACGCTCTTCTCAACAGAGTTTCAAAGGGCCCGTGGACAGAGAGTTTTGTGAACGGCCTGGTAAAAATATGTTACACTGTGCCGTCGGGAGCGACACTGTTCCTGGCGGCGGATAATGTTTTCGGAAACAAAGTGTTTCTGATGCCGTCTCATTTGCCGGTGTCGCCTTATGAATGGAGGGACAGCGCTTTTTTTTCGGCAGGGCTTGAGATTAGATGGGGACAGTTTTGAAAAGCTTCCCCGGGGAGGAATGATATGACTTATTTGATAAAAGGCGGGCCGGTGATGTTTTTGCTCTTCGCTCTTTCGGTGGCGGCGATAGCGATAATAATCAACAGGCTGAGGTTTTACAGGTCCTGCCGCACTGACGGCCCGGCGCTGATAAGCGGAGTCCTGAAATACATCAGGGCGGGTTCGCCGGAGAGCGCCGTTACACTCTGTGAAGAGAAGCCGGGGCCTCTGGCTGCGGTCATAAAATCCGGGCTTTCGTATTATTCCGAAGGCGCGGATGTCATGGAAGAGGCTTTTCAGTCTCAGGAGCTCAAAGAAATGCCTCTGCTTGAATCGCATCTTTCAACGCTTTCCACAATAGCCTCTGTTTCAACACTCCTGGGTTTCACAGGCACCGTCACGGGAATGATAGCGGCCTTTAACAACATCGCTCAAGCGGGAGCATCGTCACCCGCGATAGTGGCAAGCGGCATATCACAGGCGCTGTTGACCACGGCGGCGGGCCTTCTCATAGCGGTGCCGACGGTGATATTCGTGAGATATTTTGAAAACAGGGTGGACGGTTTCGTCAACGAGATAGATTTCGCCACCCATGAGCTCATCAGAGCGTCTAAAGCGCGGACAAGTCAGGGCGGGGCGCAATGAGACGCCGCAGAAAATTTCAGATGCCGGACACCACGCCCATGGCGGATATTGTGTTTCTTCTGCTTATTTTCTTTATGCTATCCAGCGCTTTCATCGTCCAGCCGGGAATACGCCTGCGCCTTCCGAAGGCCGTCTCCACCGAAATAGACCTCGGCCGCTCGGTGATAGTGGATATTTCAGTTTCGGGCGCGCTTTTCGTCAATGACGCGAAGGTGACAATAGAAGAACTTCCTCAGGCCATGAGCATAGCCCTTGCCGCGGCAAGGGAGAAAATGGCGATAATAAAGGCCGACAAGGATGTGCCGCACGGCATGGTCGTTCAGGTGATGGATATGGCGAAACTTTCCGGCGCCGAAAGGCTGGTTATAGCCACGGAGCCCAAGGGCGGGTTCTGATAATGACGGCGGATCTGATGAACGGCGCGGGCCTCAAGAAAGACTTGGTCTATTCCGTGCTTCTCCACGCGCTTTTGCTTCTGGCTCTGCCCTATCTGACAATTAAAGCGCCCATGCGTTTCATGGAAGTCTCACTCAGCGCCGAAATGTCCACCGTGCCTCAGAATCTGAAGCGGCGGCGGCGTGAACCGCCAAAAACTGAAAAGCGGGTGCGGACATGGACGCCCGGCGAGGGCGAGCCGGTACCCGTCGCTAATATCGCCCCCGAGAAGGATCTGTCCATGCCGGCTCCCGAAATAAGAGATGATTCAAGGCCGGACATATCCGCTTTTGAAGAGGAGCCCGATATTGAAACCCCGCTGCCGGACAAAATGCTGCCCTTCTTTGAGGGAAAAGAGGGGCAGAGTTTCCAGATATCCGGCCCCATATCCAAGAGAGCGGTGCTCAGGAGGGTTTATCCCGAATATCCCCGCTCCGCCCAGATGGCCGGTGTTTCCGGCGAAACTACGGTGAAATTCTGGGTGTCTGCCGACGGTATCATTGAACGCGTTATCATAGAGAAGACGAGCGGCTCGGAAGATCTTGACCGCGCCGCGCTTGACACCGTCAAGAAATGGCTCTTCGCGCCGCTTGGCGCCGGCGAGGAGCAGATAGACCAATGGGGCATTCTCAATGTCCGCTTTGAACTGAAATAAAAAAGGGGACGTCCTTAATAAAAAAAAGAAAAAGGGGACGTCCTTAATAAAAAAAAGGGGGAGGCCCTCTTTTTCTCTGAAAGCGCTATCGTTTGCCCGAAGCGGCGGCTTTGCCAATGGAATATTAAGGACGTCCCCTTTTTCTATTTTGTCAGTTTTGTAAAAATTGCTACAATAACCGGAGTATGACTGTGAACGGAGGAATGATATGAAAATAGCTGTTGTGGGGCTCGGTTATGTGGGGCTGCCTTTGGCCTGCGCTTTCGCGGAGAAGGGCGCTCAGGTTTACGGAGTTGATATATCCGCGGACAAGATATCCATGCTGAACAAAGGCGTCAGTTATGTGGGCGATATCAAATCTTCCGGGATAAAAGAGCATAAGCGGAAAGGTCTTCTCACGGTGTCCACCGATTTCAGCATCATCAAAGACTGCGGCTGTATAGCCATATGCGTACCGACGCCTTTGAGAAAAACGCAGGACCCTGATATTTCCTACATCATCGCCTCCTGCGAAAAGATAAAGGATCACATAAAAAAAGGCGCCGTCGTCGTGCTGGAGTCCACGACATATCCCGGCACGACAAGAGAGGTCGTGCGCGGAATCCTGGAGAAAAAAAATTTCAAGGCCGGAAAAGATTTTTTCCTCGCTTTCTCCCCCGAGAGGATAGACCCGTCCAACAAAAAATGGAATGTGAAAAACACGCCCAAGGTCATAGGTGGTATAAACAAGGCCTCTCTTGACAAAGCCGTTCACTACTACAGCCTAGCTATAGAACACATCGTGCCGGCATCATCGCTTGAAGCCGCGGAAATGGTGAAACTCCTTGAAAACACATTCCGAGCCGTCAACATAGGGCTCATAAACGAGATGGCGCAGATATCAGACCGCCTCGGACTTGATGTGTGGGAAATAGTGAATTTGGCCGCGACCAAGCCCTACGGTTTTATGCCTTTTTATCCCGGGCCTGGACTCGGGGGGCACTGCATACCCATAGACCCGCTCTATCTTTCGTGGAAGATGAAATCCCTGAATTTCTACACGAGGTTCATAGATCTCGCCTCGGAGATTAACGGCGCGATGCCGCATTTCACCGTGATGAAACTCGCGACGATTCTCAACGGATTTTCCAAATCAGTGAAAGGCAGTAAAATAATCATCCTCGGCGTCGCTTATAAAAAAGATGTCTCGGACACGAGGGAATCCCCCGCTCTTGAGCTGATAAGCGAGCTGGAAGAGATGGGCGCTGATGTGAGCTGGTACGACGATCTCATCACATACGGCGAGGTGCCGAGAAAGAGACTGAAAAAACTTTCGCCTGATAGTCTGAAAAAAGCTGATATGGTTGTCATTGCCACCGACCACAGCCATTTTGATTATGATTTTATTGTCAAAAAGTCAAAGCGGATTTTTGACCTGCGCAACACTCTTCCCGGAAGAAAGAGCGCGAAAATATTTAAATTATAGCCCCTGTAGCTCAGTGGATAGAGCAGTAGTTTCCTA
>PEUP01000079.1:0-201 GCA_002780705.1 Elusimicrobia bacterium CG03_land_8_20_14_0_80_50_18
TCAACGAGTTCGTGCTGGATGAGCGGTATTGTGACAAGGCCCCCGCCGTAAGCGCCGAGGCCTATCAGGGAGAAGCTCACAAATAATCCTGTCAGAATACGCATCAGCTTTCCTCTCGCGCCTGACGGCGGACTTTCAGCCGCGCCTGAAGCGGCTTTCTGTTTTCGGGAAGAAGGCGGTAACCGAGAAGGCCGGCGGCCA
>PEUP01000079.1:259-7017 GCA_002780705.1 Elusimicrobia bacterium CG03_land_8_20_14_0_80_50_18
GCGCAGCCGCGCAGAAAAGCCGATACCCTCGGATAATCAAAAAACGGAAGCAGGAACTTCGCTATAAAAAGTATGACGAAAAAAGACGGCAGGACGGTGCCGAGGACGGCGACCGCCGAGCCTTTTTTACCGCGCAATTCAGCGCCGAGAAGATAGGCGAGATTTACGGCTACGGCTCCGGGCACGACAGTCGCCATGGACATCATGCCTATGAAATCGTTATCGTTCAGCCAGCGCCGCCGGAAAACGAGCTCATGCCTTATGACCGGCACCATGGCGAGGCCCCCACCGAGCGTCAGCATGCCTATACGGAAGAATGTCAGAAAGAGGAGAGGAAAAGAAACGCGCTCCTGCGATCCGGCGGCATCATTGGCGGTTAAGTTGTTCAGATTCATTGCCGAATTATAGCTTTTTGCGGAGATTGTTCAAGTAAGTTCGCCGGAGGGCGCTTGATTTTTCGCGGCTTTGTTGTTAAAATCTTTCTTATGAATTTCATAAACAAATACGAGCTCGTGAAAGCGGCAAGGGGTAAAATTCCCGTTGATGTGCTTTTCAAGAACGCGCGGCTGGTCAATGTGTTCTCGGGCAAAATAGAAAAAACCGGAGTCGCCGTGCACAAGGGCGTCGTGGTGGGATTCGGCAGTTATAAAGCGAAGAAGACCGTTGACATAAAAAATCATTACATAGTGCCCGGACTTGTGGAAGGACACATACACACGGAAAGCTCAATGCTGGAAATGGGCGAATTCGTCAAAGCGGTGCTCCCCTACGGCACGACAACCGTTATATGCGACCCTCACGAGATAGCGAATGTGCTGGGCCTGGAAGGCATCACCTATATGCTGCAGTCGGCGAAGTACCAGCCCGTGGACATATATTTCACTCTCCCCTCAACCGTGCCGGCCACTGATATGGAAACATCCGGCGCGCGGCTTTCCGCGGTTGACCTCATGCCTTACTTCTCTCAAAAATGGGTCGTGGGCCTGGGAGAGGTGATGAATGTGCCGGGTGTGCTTGAGAATGACAGGGAGATTTTTGACAAACTGAAAATAGCTTTCGGCAAATCCATAGAGGGGCATGCTCCGGGTCTGATGGGCAAAGATCTTTACGCCTATATCACAAGCGGAATACGCAGCGACCATGAATCGTTCGGCAAAGAAGAGGCCCTTGAAAAACTTTCGGCGGGAATGACCGTCATGATAAGGGAAGGCTCCGTGGCCAAAAATCTTAAAACGCTCGTAGGCATTGTCAACGACACAAATCAGAGCCGCTTCTGTCTTGTCAGCGATGACCGCAACCCCATAGACCTTGTGGAAAAAGGCCATCTGGATTACACAATAAGGAAAGCGATATCTTACGGCCTTGATCCCGTCTCCGCCATAAGGATGGCCACACTGAACCCCGCGCGGCATTTCGGCCTCCGGAACGCCGGGGCCGTCGCTCCCGGTTATTTTGCCGATTTCATTGTTGTGGACAATCTGTCCAAATTCGGCGTGACGAATGTGTACAAACGCGGGGAAGAAGTCGCAAGAAACGGAAAGGCTCTCAAGAGCAGAAAGCCCAAGCCCGTGCCTCTGCGCAGCAGTGTAAATGTAAAATGGATAATGCCGGCGCATTTCAAACTTCCGGCGGCCTCAAAAAAAATCAATGTTATTGAGCTGGTCAAAGACGAACTCATAACAAAAAAACGCGTGATGCCCGTAAAGACGGAAAACAGCTTTGCCGTTTCCGACACAAAAAACGATGTCCTTAAAGTCGTCGTTGTGGAGCGTCACAAGAGGACGGGCAACATTTCGCAGGGCTTTGTAAAAGGGTTCGGCCTGAAGAAAGGGGCTCTGGCCTCTTCCGTGGGGCACGATTCCCATAACATAATATGCGTCGGATGCGACGACGAGAGCATTTATCAGGCGGTGCTCTCCATTATAAAAGCCGGCGGGGGACTCTGCTGTTTTGAGGACCGCAGGCAGGAAATGCTCCCTCTGCCGGTAGCGGGACTGATGAGCGACAGGGATCTTTCTTTCGTCTATAAGCAGCTGAAGCGGCTCCACAAAATGACCTCGGCCATGGGCTGTAAGCTCGAAGACCCTTTTATGACTCTTTCTTTTCTGGCTCTGCCGGTGATACCGGATCTTAAGATCACCGATATGGGCCTGGTGGATGTGACGAAGAACAAATTTGTGAAACTTTTTGTCTGAAGCGGATGTCCTTATCATTACGGGGATTTAAGATTCCTCACCCCTATGGGGTTCGGAATGACAGTAAAAAAGTGTTTTGAATGGCGGGAGGAAAAATGACTGAAAACGCGAAGAGAGCGATTGTTATCGTTCTGGACAGCCTGGGCGTGGGCGAGATGCCGGACGCCGCCGAATACGGCGACAAGGGCGCCGACACACTGGGGCATATTGTTGAGAAATTCGGGGGACTGGACCTGCCCAATCTGGAAAAATTGGGGCTGGGAAAGATAAAAAATCTTCGGCCGGGAAAAGAAGCTCCGGACGCTCAGGGCGCCTACGGAAAAATGGCGTCGGTGTCAGCCAGCAAAGACACGACAGCCGGGCACTGGGAAATAATGGGAAGCCCCGCGAAGAGGCCCTTCCCCACTTATCCCGACGGTTTTCCCGAAGACCTGCTGAATAATTTTAAAAAGGCCGCCGGCGTGGACGGGATACTGGGCAATAAGGCCTCCTCCGGCACGGTGATACTGGAAGAGCTCGGCGAAGAGCATGTGAAGACGGGCTTTCCCATAGTCTATACCTCCGCCGACAGCGTCTTCCAGATAGCGGCGCACGAAAAATATTTCGGCCTGGACAAACTTTACCATGTCTGCGAAAAAGCCAGAGAGATTCTCGTGGGAGAGCACGCCATAGCGAGGGTTATAGCAAGGCCCTTTACGGGCGAAACGGGCAGTTTCGCGCGGACGACAAACCGCAAAGACTACGCCATAGAACCTGTCTCAACAACTGTCCTGGATCTGGCGAAGGCCGCGGGCGTGAATGTCGTGGGCGTCGGGAAAATAGGAGACATTTTCGCGCACAGGGGACTGAACGAAGAGCAGCACACCGGCCTCAACGCCGTGGGGATTGAACAGACGATAGAGGACATCAAAAGAAAACCCTCAAAGAACGAGCTGGTTTTTGTCAATCTCGTGGATTTTGACAGCCTCTTCGGCCACAGAAGAAACACTCAGGGATACTATGACGCGCTCAAGGAATTTGACGCGGCCCTGCCCGCTATCAGGCAGGCGATGCTGAAGGATGACATCCTCATCCTCACGGCGGATCACGGCTGTGACCCCACTTATGTCAAGCACACGGATCACACAAGAGAATACGTGCCTCTTCTGGTGACGGGAGACAGGGTCAAGGCGGGCACGAACTTAGGAACGCGGGAAACATTCTCGGATATAGGCGCCACAGCGGCGGAATATCTCGGGGTGGAAGGCCTCAAACGAGGCAAATCATTTTTGAAGGAGATACTATGAACGCAGCGGAAAAAGCACACAATGCCGTAAAGAAGAAAATTGACAGGGCCGACACGGCTCTGATACTCGGCAGCGGCCTGGGAGCGCTGGCTGATGAGGCAAAAGGCCGGAAAGAAATTTCCTATGACAAAATACCGGGTTTTGCCAAAAGCAAGGTGCCGGGACATTTGGGCAAGCTCATTTCAGGCACGGTCGCTTCGCGGAAAGTCATAATCATGTCCGGAAGGATACATTACTACGAAGGGCACCCGATGGCGAAACTTGTTCTGATGATAGAGGTGCTGGCCAAACTGGGCGTGAAGAAACTCATTGTGACCAACGCCGGCGGCGCGGTGAATAAAACTTTCAAGGTGCCATCACTCATGCTGATAAGCGATCACATCAACATGCTCGGAGACAACCCTCTCATAGGGGGCGCGGATTTCATAGACCTGAGCGACGCCTATGACGCGAAATACAGAAAAATAGTGCAGGCCGAAGCGAAGAAACTGAAAATTAAAATCAATGAAGGCGTCTATCTGGCTTTTTCAGGCCCCTCCTATGAAACAAAGGCCGAAATAAGGATGGCGCGGACGCTCGGAGCCGATGCGGTCGGAATGTCCACAGTGCCGGAGGTGATCGCGGCCAAAAAACTCGGCCTGACGGTGATAGGCATCTCGTGCATGGCCAACTACGCCTGCGGCGTGACGGGCCAGCCCCTCTCCCATAAGGAAGTGATGAAATCGGGCAGAATGATCTCGCACGATTTCATACGGCTCATAAAGGGCATTATTTCCTCAAAAAAATTCTGACAGAACCTTTGAAATATCTTTCTCCAGAGCTCAATGCCGACCCCCGCATAGTTGAATTTCTTTCCGCGCGGGGCATCACGGCGGAAGATGAGATAAGGGATTTTATCCGGCCGGAGGTCAACATCCCTGAACTTCTGGCCAAGTTTCCCGATTTGAGCAAAGCGGCGGGGATATTAAAAAGCAGCGTAAAATCCGGCGGGAGGATAGCGCTGATAGGTGATTCCGACGCGGACGGGCTCTGTTCGCTGATGATACTTGATGACGCTTTGGGCTCCGCGGAGAAATCTCTCTTTGTCTGCGGAGGGCCTTCGCACGGCATAAGCCCCGCGGACATAGAGGCCGTACTTGAATCAAAACCCGCCGTTGTCATAAGCGCCGATGTGGGCATCTCCGAGCACAGGGCCGCGCGGGCTTTCAGGGAGCGCGGAATAAAGTTCATAATAACGGATCATCATTATCCTTCGGGTGAGGCCGCTCAAGCGGACGCCGTCATAGATTCATGCGTCAGCCATCCGGAGACCGAAATAGCCGGCTGTGCAGCCGCCTTCTGCCTCGCCGCGGCCTACAAGCTCAGCCTGAACGATGATTTTGAGAAGGTCAAGATCGCCTGCGACATAGAAACAAGCGGACTGTCGCCTTCCCGGGACGAGATAATAGAGATAGGCGCGGTAAGGTTCTCCGGCTTTAAGGTCATAGACCGTTTTTCATCTCTGCTGAAACCCTCCGGCCGCATCAGCTCCAAAATAAGCGCGCTCACAGGTATCAGCAACATTGAGCTTGAGGGAGCCCCGGAACGCGTGGAGACGCTCAGGAGATTCAGGCAATGGATAGGCAATGACACGCTAATTTTCCACAACGCTCCCTTTGACACATCTTTTATAGATGCCGAATTCCGCAAATACACAGGCGGGGCGCTGGTCAACAATGTGATAGACACCCTGCCGATTTCAAGGAGCGCTCTGCCGTCGCAGAGCCACAAGCTGGAAAATCTCAAAGACCATTTCGGTATAACGGCCGACGCTCACAGGGCTCTGCCGGACGCGGAGACCGCGCGGAAACTCTACATGATTCTGGAGCATTTCAGGACTCCCGCTTTTAAAGTGTTCGCCGAACAAAATCTTCCGCTGGCGGCGCTCGGCACCGTCTCCGACAACATAGCCCTCAAAGGGATCTCGCGGGCGCTGGTCAAAAAGCACCTTGACGGCATCCTGAAAATAAGGCGCTACTCAATCAGGTCTCTCATCAAGAAGCTCGGCATAGAGCGGGAAAGCCTGAAGCAGGACCTGTCAACCAAACTCATCCCTTTTCTGAACGCTCCCAAAAGAATGGGAGAAGCGCCTCTGGCTCTGGAATTGCTGAAAGCAGATTCCAAAAAAACTCTTTCGGCGGCCTTTGAGCGTGTCAAAGAACTTAATGAGAAAAGACAGCGGGAAATGAAACAGCATTTTGACGGAATACTGAAGCTGATACGGGACAAGGGCCTGGACAGGAAAGCCCTGATAATGGTGAAGGCCGAAAATCTTCCTCCCGGACTGCGGGGGCCCGCGGCCAGCAAAGTGTCCCGGATATTCGCGAAACCGGCGATTGTTTTCACCGCTTCCGCGAACAGTTGGACGGCATCGGCCAGAGGAGCGGGCAGGGATATGCTGGAGATGTTCAGCAAATGCGGCGCCGGGGCCGAATACGGAGGACATCCCGGAGCCTGCGGCATCAGAATGAAGAAAGAGCACCTTCAAAAATTCATGGATGACTGCGAGACTTATTTCGCCGGCCTGAGCGTAAAAGAAGCGCCAGCCGCGGATATCGCCTGGGACGGGTGGCTGGAAAAAAACATAAAGAGCTTTCTTGATATCCTTGAGCCTTTCGGAAACGGCAACCCGCTTCCCCTGTTCGCCGCCGTCGGCGCGGAATGCCTTTCTGCGTCGCAAAAAGGGGATAAATTCCTTTTGAGGTTGAAAAAAAACGGCAAACTTCTTAATATAGTCTCTGGCGAAAAGCCGGACTGCGCAGTGATGGATGTTATTTTCACGGCGCTTGAAAGAAAAAAGAAGATTATTTTTTTCTTAAAAAGCTGGAAAAAGAAATAGTGCGAAAAATGAGCCTGCCTACCGGCAGGCAGGGAGGAAAAATGTTCAGTGTTTATGAGGTGATCAAAAAGAAAAGAGACGGCGCGGTGCTGTCAAAAGAAGAAATTGAATTCATGATATCGGGCTTTGTCAAAGGAGACATCCCGGATTACCAGATGTCGGCTTTTCTGATGGCGATATTTTTTTCGGATATGAACGCGGAAGAAACGACTGTCCTCACGGAGTGCATGGTTGATTCCGGGGACCGTGTGGATTTGAGCGGGATAAAAGGTTTTAAGGTTGATAAGCACTCCACGGGCGGCGTGGGCGACACCACCTCTCTCGTGCTCAATCCGCTTGTCGCGGCCTGCGGAGGCATAGTGGCGAAAATGACAGGCCGGGGCCTCGGCCACACCGGCG
>PEUP01000079.1:7072-18346 GCA_002780705.1 Elusimicrobia bacterium CG03_land_8_20_14_0_80_50_18
GGCAGACGGCAAAGCTCGCTCCCGCGGATAAGAAGATATACGCGTTGCGCGACGGCACAGCGACGGTGGATTCCATTCCTCTGATAGTCGGGAGCATCATGAGCAAGAAGCTCGCGGCGGGAGCCAACGGCATCGTGCTTGATGTCAAAACAGGCTCAGGCGCTTTTATGGAAAAATACGAGGATGCCGCCAAACTCGCCAAAGCCATGGTTGATGTCGGGGAACTCGCGGGCAGGAAGATGGTGGCTCTGGTCACTTCAATGGAAGAACCCCTGGGTTTCGCCATCGGCAACGCCATAGAAGTGAAAGAGGCCGTCGCCACTCTGAAAGGCGAGGGGCCTAAGGATCTTGAAGGGCTGTGTGTCGAGCTTGGCGCGAATATGCTTCTCATCTCGGGCATAGCCTCATCAATTGACGACGGTATAGTTAGAATGAAAGGGGCTATCAAAGACGGCAGCGGCCTTAAAAAATTAAAAGAAATGGTGGAGGCTCAGGGAGGAGACCCCGCCGCTATTGATAACACGGACATGCTTCCCAAAGCGAAATTTGAAGAGGAAGTTAAAAGCGCCAGCGACGGATATGTGCAGAAGATCAACGCTCTTGAAGTGGGCCTCACCGCCAATTCACTGGGAGCGGGCCGGGCCAAGCAGGATGATGTTGTGGATCCGGGTGTCGGCATATACCTGAAAAAGAAAGTCGGCGACGCGGTGAAAAAAGGCGAAGCGCTCGCCGTGTTCCATCACAGTGACAAGGTCAAATTTGAAACCGCGAAAAAACGCTTCATAGCCGCTTACACCATAGGAGCTGAAAAAGTGCCGCCGCTTAAGTTTTTTTACGGCAAAGCGGATAAAAACGGTATCGTAAAAATGTAAAACCGGGCCGGGATTGTTGTAAGCCTGCCTGCCGGCAGGCAGGGGAGGGTGAATGTTTCCTGAAAATGTGATGATGGCTCTGTCTGAAAAGACGCCGTCAAGAATATGCATGATTGTCGCCGACGGCCTCGGAGGTATTCCGGTCAACGGCAAAACGGAACTTGAAGCGGCCGCGTGCCCCAATCTTGACGCGTTCGCGAAGGAATCCGTCTGCGGAAGAAATGTGCCGGTGGCGCTGGGTATAACACCCGGCTCAGGACCGGGGCATCTCGCTCTTTTCGGATACAACCCCATGACCTACCAGATAGGCAGAGGCGTTCTTGAGGCCCTGGGCATAGGGCTGGAAATGACAGAATTTGACATGGCGGCCCGGGCGAATTTCGCCACTCTCAAAGACGGCCTCATCGTGGACCGCAGAGCCGGGCGGATAGCCACGGAAGAAAACGAGCGGCTGGTCAAAAAACTTTCCAAAAAAATCACGGAAATAGACGATGTGAAGGTGCAGATATTCCCCGGCAAAGAACACAGGTTCGTGGTGATGTTCACCGGAGAAAACCTTGGCGGCGATCTCGCCGACGCCGATCCCCAGAAAGAAGGCCTGCCCCCGCTGGAATGCAGGAGCACATCCGAATCCGCGTCCAGGGCGGCAAGAATAGTCAACGCCTTCATCACGCGGCTGAACGAGACTCTCGCGGATGAGCCGGTGGCCAACACGGCGCTCATGCGCGGTTTTGCCTGTCTGCCCGATATACCGACGATGAACGAACTCTATAAACTGAAATGCGGCGCCTTCGCGACCTATCCCATGTACAAAGGCCTGGCCTCACTTGTGGGAATGGACATTGTGGATTGCGGCGCCACTCCGGGGAGCCAGCTGGAAACTTTGAAAAAAAAGGGCGCTGAATACGACTTCGTCTACTATCATTACAAATACACCGACTCGCGCGGCGAAGACGGGGATTTTGACGCAAAAGTGAAAGCTATTGAAGATTTTGATAAACTGCTGCCGGAGATCGCCTCACAAAATTTTGATGTGGTCTGCATAACGGCGGACCATTCAACGCCGGCAAAGATGAGCGCGCATTCATGGCACCCCTGCCCCATAGCCATAAGAGCTAAATACGAGATGACGGACGATGTGGAAGTGTTTTCAGAACGAGCCTTTGACAAGGGTTCAATAGGACGGATATGGTCGGCAGACATCATGCCGATGCTTATGGCGAACGCTCTGAAACTCAAAAAATTCGGGGCCTGAAAATCGTTCAGTATAAAATGCCGGATCTGCTGAAAAACAGGAAAATTGTATTTGCCGCCATAGCGTCGGCTGTTCTTCTGACAGCGGTCTTTGTCCTGAGGCGGAGCCGCTGCCCTAAAGAGCCGGAAGTCCGCAAGCCTAAAACTATAATATACGGCGATAACCTGGCGGCGGGAGAGAATCTGGCGACAATTTTCGCCAGACGGGGCGTGCCGGCTAACAACTATTACAGCGTCATCGGCGAATTTTCCAAAATTTACAATGCCAGAAGGATACAGGCGGGTCATTATTACGAGGTGACCCTGTCCACCGAAAACAAAATACTTGAATTTTCATACCGTCCGGAAGTGGCCGTAAAATATGTGGTGAAACTCACGACAGAGGGCTATAAGGCCGAAGAGATACAGCTGAAAATCCATAAAAAATATTTCGGCTTTTCCGGCACGGTCGAGAACAATCTCTATTATTCCATGATATCAGTCGGGGTGAACCCCAGCCTCATCATGAATTTCGCGGATATCTTTGAATCAAGGATAGCTTTTCTCACGGACCAGAGGCCGGGCGACAGATTTTTCATCGTCTTTGAACAGTCTTTCACCGAACGCGGCCAGGAGGTGGACAAAGGCACAATCCTCGTCGGGAAATACATCATGTCCGGCGGACAGCGCGGCAAGGGGAAAATAAAGGAGTTTACGGCTTTTGCTTTTCCGAGGGGCGGGCTCTACGATTACTACGACCCTTCAGGAAAATCCCTTAACACACAGTTCCTCAGCGCCCCTCTCAGTTTCAGGAGGATATCCTCTTATTTTTCCAACCGCCGCTTTCATCCCATCCTGAAATATCACAGGCCTCATCACGGCATAGATTATGCCGCGCCGGCGGGCACACCCGTCTCTTCAATAGGCGACGGCCAGGTCATTTTTGTCGGCAGAAACGGCGACTACGGAAAGCAAGTCAAAATACGGCATAGCTCCACTTATGAGTCATGGTACGCCCATCTTTCAAGATATGCGTCCGGAATCAAACGCAACGCCTATGTAAAGAAGGGTCAGGTAATAGGCCATGTCGGCAGTACCGGTCTGGCCACAGGGCCGCATCTGGATTTCAGGGTCAAACAACGCGGCCGTTTCGTGAATTTCCTGACCTTAAAGCTGCCGCCGGCCAGAAGTCTCACAAAAAAAGAGATGAAGGAATTCACTCCTCTTAAGAAACGCTATTATCGCTACATGGCCGAGCTGATAATGAACGGTAAATTCAAATATGACAGAGCTCCTTATTGACGCGGGCAACACATTCATAAAAAGCGCTTCGGTAAAAAAGGGTAAAATCATCGCCGGGAAAGAGTTTCGCACAGCGCTGCTGAATGAAAAAAAACTGAGAGATATGCTCAAGACCGCCGGCGTCTGTGTCTGCTGTTCGGTGGTGCCGAAAGCCACAGTGATGCTGAAAAAAATATGCGGGAAAAAAAACATCAAAATTCATTGTTTAAGCTATCGCGACATCAGGGCTGTCAGACTGAAATACAAAGCCCCGAAAAATATAGGCGCCGACAGGATAGCCTCCATTATAGGGGCGCTCTCCCGGTGCCGGCCGCCTTTTATAATAGTGGATATGGGCAGCGCCGTCACCTGCGAACTTGTGGATAAAAACGGAAATTACCGGGGAGGCGTGATATTCCCGGGAATAGAACTCTCTCTCAAAGCGCTGAATGAGGGATGCGATCTTCTTCCCAAAGTGACATTTTCCCGGACGCGGAAAGGGCCGGGAACAAACACGGAAGAATGCATTAAAAAGGGGGTCCGGGCGGCGACGGCCGGGGGTATAGAAAAAACAGTTACGGATTTCCTCGCGATGGAGCCGGACTCCGCCGTGTTTCTAACCGGCGCGGGGGCGCGCTTTTTCACTCCGGGAGATTTTTCATTCCCCTGCAGGAAGGCTCCGGCGCTTGTGTTTGACGGCCTTTTACAATTTTATCAAAAACTTGTACAATCGGGACTTGATTGAGCGTGGGTGAACGCGCTCAAAAACGCTAAAATGCGGGAATGTTTGGAAGTGATGTTTAAATGGAGGTTGTAAAATGACAAAAGTTGGTATTAACGGGTTCGGCCGCATCGGCCGTCTGGTTCTCAAAGCCGGATTGAAATCAAAGAACATAGAGTTCGTGGGTATAAACGATCTTGCGGGGACACAGACCCTGGCCCATCTTTTTAAATATGACTCCACCTTCGGAATTTTTCCCGGAACAGTGGATGCCAAAGGAAACAGCCTTGTCATAGACGGCAAAGAGATTAAAGTCTGCGCCGAAAGAGATCCCGAGGCTCTTCCCTGGAAAGAGCTGGGAGCTGAAATAGTTGTGGAGTCCACAGGACTTTTCAGGACCAAAGACGAGGCATCCAAGCACATAAAAGCGGGGGCGAAAAGAGTGATAATCTCAGCTCCGGCTAAGGAAGAGGATATCACGATAGTGATGGGCGTCAACGAAGACAAATATGACGCATCCAAACATTTCATCATCTCCAACGCGTCCTGCACGACAAACTGTCTGGCGCCGCCCATGAAAGTGGTGATGGACTCTTTCGGCATCAAAAAAGGCCTGATGACGACTATCCATTCTTTCACCAACGATCAGAATGTTCTTGACGCGCCGCACAAGGATCTGCGCCGCGCCCGGACCGCTTCGGTCTCAATGATACCGACGACAACAGGCGCCGCGAAAGCGATAGGGCTTGTAATCCCGGAGCTGAAAGGCAAGATGGACGGATTCGCTATACGGGTTCCCACGCCCAATGTGTCCGTGGTGGATGTCGTTGTGCAGGTCGAGAGAGAAACCACCGCCGAAGAAGTGAACGCGGAACTTGTCAAAGCCGCGAACGGCCCTCTTGGAAAATACATGGCTGTCTGCAAAGAGCCTCTCGTGTCAATTGATTTCAACGGCAATCCCAAATCATCCACAGTAGACGCGGGATTCACGAAAGTCTTCGGCGACATGGTAAAAATCCTCGCCTGGTATGACAATGAAACGGGATACGCGACGAGGGTGATAGACCTGATAGAGTACATGCAGGCAAAATAAAAAATGAGAACGCTGAAAGACATGGATCTGGCGGGCAAAAAAGTCCTCGTGCGGGTTGATTTCAATGTGCCTGTTAAAAACGGCGAAGTCAGCGACGACACAAGGCTGAGCGCCCATGTGCCCACCATAAAAAGCATCCTTGAAAAGAAACCGGCGAGGATCATCCTGATGAGCCATCTCGGCAGGCCCAAGGGGGCTGCGTCTCCGGAATTTTCCCTGAAAATCGTTTTGCCGCGCCTTGAAAAACTGCTCGGCCAAAAAGTGCATTTTTTTGAAGATTGCGTGGGGAAAGAAACCGGCGGCGGCCTTGAAAAGCTTCCGGGCGGCTCCATCGCTCTGCTTGAAAACCTGAGGTTCCACGCCGAAGAAAAGAACAACGATGATAATTTCGCCAAAACACTCGCCTCCTACGGAGATGTCTTCATACAAGACGCTTTTGCCGTGTCGCACCGCGCCCACGCGTCCACAGTGGGCATACCGGCGCTTTTACCGTCAGCGGCGGGTTTTCTGATAGAGAAAGAGGTGAAGTATCTTTCCGAGCTCCTGCAAAATCCGCGGCGGCCTTTTGCGGCCGTCCTCGGCGGGGCGAAAGTATCTACGAAAATATCGGTCATGAAAAGCCTGCTCTCAAAAGTGGATTATCTTCTTGTGGGCGGCGCCATGTCATACACTTTCCTCAAAGCCCGCGGAGAGAACACCGGCCTGTCGCTGGTGGAAGATGACTTTCTTGAAAAAGCAAGAGAGATAGCCGCGGAGGCCGGGAATAAGCTCCTGCTGCCGTCGGACCACCTGATAAGCAAATCATTCAAAGAGCCGCTGGAGTCTTCCGCGGCGGGCGCAATCCCGGACGGGTTTTACGGTGTTGACATAGGCCCCGAAACGCTGCGGGAATATTCCCGTATACTGAAAAGCGCGAAAACAATTTTCTGGAACGGCCCCATGGGAGTGTTTGAGGTGGACGCTTTCGCCGAAGGCACAAAAACAATCGCCGGAGTAATAGCGGAAGCCACAAAAGCCGGCGCTGTGTCTGTGGCCGGCGGCGGCGACTCCGTGGCGGCGATAAACAAAACCGGCCTCGCGGAGGATTTCAGCCACATTTCAACCGGAGGCGGCGCCTCGCTGGAATTTGTGGAAGGCCGAAATCTTCCGGGAATAGAAGCCCTGAATCAGGAGTAAATTTATGTACACATTTCTTGTTGTTTTTCATGTGATGATAGCGGCGGCGCTGATATTTATAATTCTGATACAGGTGAGCCGCGGCGCGACGGGTTCGTCATTTCTCGGCGGATCCTCGGATTCCCTGCTTATGGGCCCGGCGGGCGATGTGTTCCTGAAAAAGGTCGTGGTCGTGCTCGGGATTCTTTTCGTGATCATATCCATATCCATATCGGCGGCGGTAAAACAGCGCGGGGTGAAATTTCCCGCTGTCCCTCCCGCGGCCGCGCCCACCCCTCAGGAAGGGGCTCAGCGCTGATATATTGGTTTTTTGTTCGCCGGGGTGGTGGAACTGGCATACACGTACGGTTGAGGGCCGTATGAGGCAACTCTTGCGGGTTCGAGTCCCGCCCCCGGCAAATATTGGGCAATGTGAGGAGATAAAATTATGAAAAAGTTCAAATCCCTGTTTTTGACATTAATCGCGGCTCTGTTTTTAGCCGGTTGCGCGGCGGCTCCTGTTGTCCCGCAGCAGAGCGCAGCGCAGGCCTCTGCCGTAGCCGAAAGGCTGGCGGGAATAAACCCCGCCCTGGAAGACCCCTCTGTTAAAAGGGTTGGTCTGGACATTGACGATACCCTCCTCTTTTCTTCCCCCGCTTTTGACAAAGGTTTTGCTGAAGCTCAGGCCTACACGGACGAGTTCTGGACAATAGTGAATGCTTCCGATGAGGAATTATCGCTTATCAAGCCGAAAACAATTGAAATAATCAATGCTCACAAGGAAAAAGGTCACGAAATATTTTTGATAACCGCGCGTAACGAAGCCGGCGGCGAGGTGCTCAAAAAATACATGGCCTCATTGCTTGATATTCCGGAGGGAAACATTTATTTCGCCCCAAGCGGCAAAACCGAACTACTCAAGAAACTGCAGATAGACGCTTTTTACGGGGATTCCGATTCCGATATACAGTACGCGCAGGAAGCGGGAGCCATTCCTGTCAGAATCATGCGCAGCCCTGATTCAGGTTACAAGAGTAAATACAACCCCGGGAGCTTAGGCGAATTTATCGTACCTGACAGCGAGTGAAAAAAAATCCGCGAAGATTTTTATCCTTAGAACAAATCCGCGGTTCCACTAAGATTTTATGGCCGGAATAGAAGACAAACTAAACCGTATAATAGCGCCTCTGCTGAGAGAGATAATATTCAAAAAAGAAATTACTCCCGATGTCCTTAACACCGTCCTCAAAATAACGATAGAGAAAATAGTCAACACGCTTTTCGCGGAATCAATCACACTCTATCTTGTTGATAAAGACAAGATCAAATTCAGCCATGTGTATTTTTCCCCGGGCCTGTATAAGGGCGATCCCGCCCGGCAGAAATCTTATGAAGCGAAAAGAGAGACGCTGCTCAAACTCACGCTGCCGCTGAATACGGGCATAGTGGGAAAGGTGATAGCGGAGGGAAAGAGCCGTGTCGTTGCGGATGCGTCCAAAGACGCCGACCACGCAGCGGGGGTGGACAAAGACACGGGCTTTCAGACCCGCTCGATGATAACCTGCCCCCTGCAAACAGAGGGCAAGGTCATAGGCGCCATACAGGTGCTGAACAAATCCATAGCTCCGGGATATTTCAGCGAATCCGATTCATATCTGCTGGAGGAAGTCGCCCAGTATTCGGCTAAAATAATCCAGAAAGCTTTTAATCCGTCCGCGAAAATGACGCCGCAGGAGCTGGCGTATTATATCGCGCGCCTGACAAAACAGCAGTACATCGAGCTGGGTGAGGATTTCACCATACCGGCGGAAATACTGGATGAGACCCGCATCACCGCGGATAATCTGAGAAAATTCAGGATGATACCGATAAAGCTCTATCCCGGCAGGCAGCTGCGGGTAGTGTGTGCCAATCCGCTGGATTACACCGGCATAGAGAATTTTGAGGTGATAACAAAATGTAAGGTGAAAGAGACGGTTGTCGCGGCCAAAAGCGATATAGACTATGCCATAAAAAATTATCTTGAGAGTATCGGAGAGCCCTCCTCCGACGAAGACGAAGCCACGGCTAAAATGCAGGCAGACCTCGCCATCAACGCCGGGTCTGACGATAACATAGACACCGAAAATTATGAAAGTGAGGATTCCGCGCCGGTCATCAAGCTGGCCAATCAGATAATAAGAGAAGCTTATAACAAAAAAGTCAGCGACATACACATAGAGGCTTTTGAAAAATACACACTTGTGAGATTCAGGATGGACGGCGTGCTGAAGCAGGTGCACAAACTTCCCCGGAGCGCCCACAACGCCATGCTCACAAGATACAAGATAATGTCATCTCTTGATATAGCCGAGCGGCGAAGACCGCAGGACGGGCGCATCAAATTCAAGGATTTCAGCAAAGACAATCCCGATATAGAGCTCAGGGTCAGCATAGCTCCCCTCGTCTGGGGAGAAAAAGTCTGTATGCGTATTCTGGACAAGACCGGCACAATGCTCGGACTTGAGGCGATGGGTTTTTCTCCCAAGAACATGGAGTTTTACAGGGCGGCGATAGCAAAGCCCTACGGCATGATCCTGAATGTGGGGCCCACGGGGAGCGGAAAAACCACCACCCTTTACGCGGCGATAACCGAAATCAACAAACCCGGCATCAACATACAGACCGCCGAAGATCCCGTGGAATATATGCTTGAGGGAATCAATCAGATGCCTGTCAGAAAAGAAATAGGCGTCACCTTCGCCGATGCCCTGAAATGCTTTCTGCGGCAGGACCCGGATGTGATAATGGTCGGAGAAATACGCGACCTGGAGACCGCCGAGGTCGCTATTGAGGCGGCTCTCACCGGGCATCTTATGCTCTCCACTCTTCACACAAATGACGCCGCGACAACAGTAACAAGATTTTTTGATATGGGCGTGGAGCCCTTCCTCGTTTCTTCCTCAATTTTAATTGTCTGCGCCCAGCGTCTGGTGCGACGCCTCTGCGCCTGCAAAGAAGAATTCAAAGCGGACGCCGATCTCGCGGAGAGCCTCGGCATAGAACCCGGCACAAAGCTCTTCAGAAAAGCCGGCTGTAAAAAATGCGATAACACGGGATATAAGGGACGCATCGGGGTGCACGAGATCCTGATGCCCGACGAGGAAATACGAAAACTGGTTATTAAAAAAGGTGTGACGCCTGAGGAAATACAGAGGGCCGCGATAGACAACGGCACGCTGGTTCCCATGTTTCAGGACGGACTCCAGAAATGTCTCAGCGGAGTGACATCCTCCGAGGAAGTTTTCAGAGTCCTGAAAAAAGAGCAGTGACCGGGAATGGACGGCCGCAAGACCGTCCACGGGGGGAAAAATGGCTAACGGAAAAATGGCTGACGGCGTTTTCAAAAAGATACCTGTAGAGGTAGAGATCATCGGCGGGCGTATTGTGGAAGGCGTAATCAATCTTCCCACCGCGGGTTATAAAACACGGCTGTCGGATTACATCAATGACACAACTAAATCTTTTATTCCCATGGCAAACGCCATCATCTCCAAAAACGGCCGGCTGGAAAAAAAATATCGCTCAGTCATAATCAACAAATCAGCGATAATCCACATTGTGGAACTTGAGCAGAAAGAAGACTGATATTTACTCCGGATCCGGCGTACCGTCTCCGGACTCCAAAAGCTGCTCTGATATATTCTTGTTTGAACCGGCGCCGAGCTGTCTGATTTTTTCCGCCCGCGAAACGAGGTTGCCTTTGCCGGAAACCATTTTCTTGTGGGCGTCACCGTAAGTTTTCTGCACGGTTTCCAGCTGTTTGCCGATTTTTTCAAAGTCATTGAGAAAGCCGACGAATTTATCGTACAACGCGCCGCTTTGCCTGGCTATTTCAATGGCATTCTTGGTCTGCTTATCCTGTTTCCAGATATATTCAATCGTTTTGAGCGTGGCGTGAAGAGTGCTGGGGCTGACTATCACTATCTTTTTTTCAAGCGCGAAGTTAAAAAGAGAACCGTCCGACTGCATTGAAAGAGAAAAAACCCCTTCAATCGGCATGAAAAGCAGAACGAAATCGGGCGTGTTCAGCCCTCTGGCTGTCTGATAATGCTTGCTCTCAAGGTTAATGACATGAGCGCGAATGGAAGTGTTGAGTTCTTTAACGCGCAGCTCTCTGTCTTCCTGAGTTTCGGCGTTCACCAGTTTTTCATAAGACACGAGAGACACCTTGGAATCGACGATAATATATCTCTCATCCGGCAGTTTAATGATGAAATCCGGCATCAGATGTTTGCCGTCTTCGTCCCGCAGGTCCATGCCTGCCGCCTGGGGAATATATTCAATGCCCTCGGTGAGGCCGGAAATTTCCAGAAGTCTTTCCAGGATAGTCTCGCCCCAGTTCCCCTGCATTTTGACATCGCCTTTGAGGGCTTTAGCCAGATTCGCGGCGTCCTCGCCGATCTGCCGGTTCAGATTCTCCATATTCTTTATCTGCTGAATCAATGATGTGTGGCTGTTCCTGTTTTTTTCGTCGGTTTCAGCTATCCTGTTTTTAAATTTTTCTATGTCTTCCTTGAGAGGATTTAATATCTCAAGGAGATTTTCCTTGTTCTGTTTTGTGAATTTCTCGCTTTTTTCCTCGAATATCCTGTTTGCCAGATTTTGAAATGCGTCTCTGAAATTTTCCCGGGTCTCGCTGACAAAGTCATTGCTGAGGCTGATATCTTTGGCCAGATATTTATTTTTATAGTGCTGGCCCGCAAGCAAAACCAGAAGTACGGCGGCTAAAATTGAAACGGTGATAAGAGCTATGATCATACCGCGATTTTAACTAATAAGAAGATTTTTAACAAAGTCCGCGATTGCAAGCGAGGCGGTCAGGCCCGGGGATTCTATGCCTATCAGATTGAGAGCCCCGGGATAGCGCCTGTCTTTTT
>PEUP01000079.1:18364-26497 GCA_002780705.1 Elusimicrobia bacterium CG03_land_8_20_14_0_80_50_18
CATTTTCAAGTCTTCCGCTTTTATGCCCGGGAAAAAATCCTTGACCCCTGCATAAAAATGCTCCGGCCCTTTTCTGCCCTTTTCAATATCATCTTTTTCCGTCACCGGCAGGCTTGTCGGCCCCACAAGATATTTATTGCCAATCACTTTTTTCCCGGCGCTGTCAATTTCAAATGTGGGGGTGAGATGTATCCCTATCGCCAGATGCCTGACCCTGTCTATAAAATACGGTCGCTGAACCGGATATATGTTCGTGCCGTTCAGAGCCAGCTCCTTCCTTGAGGAGGAGGAGTTGATGTAATAGTATTCGCCCCTCACCGGAGTGATACGGTAGGGGCCGTCCGGATTTATCATGCGCGCTATCTCATCGGAATAAAGGCCCGCGGAATTTATTATCCTGCCGGCGGAAAACTCCTCACTCTGACCGTCCGAGGTCATTATCTTGATTACAAAAGAATTTTTTTCCGGCCTTATGCCCGTGACTTTTGTGGATGTCATTATTTCGGCGCCCTTAGCCCGGGCGAGGTCAGCGAGGCATTTGATATAGGATGCGGCGTCCATGATGCCTGTTTCGGGACTCCACAGCGCTGAGAAAACCTTGATGTTTTCTTCCCTCTCCCTGACTTCCTCCGCGCTCACACGCCTGACATCTCCCGCGCCGGAGTGCGCGGCGTTCTCAATATAAGTGTCTATCATCCGGTCTTCTTCTTCGTTCATGGCGACTATGAATTTGCCTGTTTTAACACAGGGGATACCGTGTTCTTCGCAGAACGCGTACAAAAGACGGTTTCCTTCAACGCAGAGTTTTCTTTTGAGGGGAGCTTCGCTGTAATAAAGGCCCGCGTGAATCACCCCCGAGTTTCGGCCCGACTGCTCATCGCCAAGATACGGGTTCTTCTCAAAAAGAAATATGTCTTCGCCTTTTTCGGCGATGGCGCGGGCGATAGCCAGGCCCACGGCGCCGCCTCCAATGATAGCTGTGCCTATTTTTTCCATGCCGCTATTTTAACAAAAATAGCAGCAACATGTCGCCCCTATCGCCCCCCGAAAAGCGCTTTTTCGCTAGACGGAAAATTTTTAACGAATAAAAAATCTAAACCTGCCTGCCGGCAGGCAGGTTGCTTAACTCCTCCCCCTATGGGGTCGTCAGACAGTCGCAATTCTTAACGATTTTTTCTCCTAAATTTTCCTATATCGCTCCAAAGCATCTTTCCGGGGGCAATCAATAGCGGACACCTTGTGGCGAAACGCTCTGATTTTTTATAAAATACGGCGGAGATTATGAAACAGGAAAAATTTATTCAGGTCATAACGACAGCGGACAGCAGAAAAACTCTGGAAAAAATAGCGGATGTCCTCGTCGGAGAAAAACTGGCTGCGTGTGCGCAGATAACAGAAAAGATCAAAAGCGTTTATAAGTGGAAAGGCAAGACCGAAAAAGCTGACGAATATATGTGTTTAATCAAAACGAAGGCTTCGCTGTATAATGCGGTTGAAAAGAAGATCAAAGAACTGCACAATTATGATGTGCCGGAGATAATAGCTCTTCCCATAGTCGCGGGCAGTGCTGAATATTTTGACTGGATTGATAAATCTCTTAAGGACGGATAAAATTTATTTTTGAGGCCCTGCCCAGAAATTTCTCTCTGATCTGTCCAACACAGCTTTCTCTCACCGTCAAATATAAACTTTCTATGTTTGAGGCCATGATGCTCTCCAGGCAGAGGGCGTAGCCTTCGCCATCAAGCTCAAGCGGCCCCGCCTCATCCAGAAATACCACTGAATTTTCATCAAAATCCATCAGCGCTTCCTTCGCTTTTTCAAAGGACTCAAGTGAAAAACGGTATTTCCCGGCTGATATATCCCCCCAGCTTTCTTCGGTTTTAGCCAGACTGTATTTTTTCCCGGAACCGGGCTCAAAAATATCAAATCCTGTTTTCACGCCGTCTGAAAATACTCCCTCGGCGATGATGCCGCCGGTTTTTTTGCCGAGTTTCTTCTGCTCTTCGGCAAGTTTCGCCATCAGAAAACTCTTGCCCGAATTGATATCACCCGTGATTATAAACACCTCAGGACCGGGAGCTTCGGCTTTCATTCTCAGCGCTATTTCTTCGGCGACCTTGAGAGCGCAATTCACGGCCATTCCGGGGAACCGTAAAATTATAAAGCGTTTACGCGAATTCAGATTCATAAGCGCCCAGCCCGTGTAGAGATCCCGTCTCATGGAGGGATATATGTTCATCGCGACAGTGAGGGCCTTCGCCGAGTCCGCGCCGAGGACAGGCGTGAGGCATTTCCTGATTTTACTGAAATTGATATTCTCGCTTATGAGCGTAAAAGATCCGAAAACAACTATCGTTCTCAGAAATATTTTGAACGCGACCGCGGGAGACAACTGTCCCGGGAGAAGCAGCGCCGGTATGAGAGCGAAAAAGGCCAGGAAAATGTAGAACTTGCGCTTGCGCAATTCCTGAAGGCGCCGTCGCGCAAGGAGCCCGGTCAGGAGAGCCGCCGGAGAGAGTATATAAAGACTGCCGCTCAAACTCGCCAGCAGGAGAAGCGACGCGGGGATCGTTTTATTTTTCATTTTTTTGATTTCCATGCCGCGGCCCCGGCGAACATTCCCAGCGCCAGATGCAAAATCACAACAGCGGCTATTCCGGCGGCTATGCCCCTGCCTATGTTAAGCTGATTGATGAAAGCGAGATAATCCCTGCCAAGTATCAGCCCGAAAAAAATAACCCGCGACGCCGGCGGCCACAAAAGAGCCAGCGCGCCGCCGAGCATATAGCCGGCCAGGTTGTGGCCCGCTATTATGAGTCCCGCCTGAGCGAGCAGAGTCTCAAGCAGTATGGAGATGTAAATGTTCGGCTTCGGCACCAGGCCTATGGAAAAGAACTTTATCACAACGCATATCACGCCCATTGAAATAAGCGATGTCCTGTCTCTGCCCGGGATCATTTTACGGCCCGTGAGAATTATGTACATCCCTATCGCTGTCAACAGACTTCCCTTAAACGGCATATGGAGCATGTGCAGCCAGGTGCCGAGAACAAGTTCGGAGATTCCCCACAGCATCCCGAAAGAGGCGATGTATGCTATCTTCTTATGTTTCAATTTCTATTCTCCTGTCGCAGAGAGTGTTTAACAGCATGGTATCGTGCGAAGCGATAAGCGCGAGGCCGCCCGCCAGGCATTTACTGTTGACGGCACGGAACAGGTCGCCTATGCTCGCCCTGTCCAGTCCGAAAGTGGGCTCATCAAGGATAAGGATGTCTTTGTCCGCGGCTCCGGCAATGGCAAGCCTCTGCTTTTCTCCGCCGGAAAGCTGTGATGTTTCAACTCCCCGCGGAAAATTAAGATCAAACGCTGTTTTAGCCGCGTCTCCGATGCCGAATGTTTCGCATTGTTTTTCCGCGCTTGTCTCAAAAAGATATCTGCCGGGCTCCTGTGGCACAAAACCCATAAGCCCGCGCCGCTGTTTCAGGCCGCTCAGCGCTTTGCCCTTCCACAGCACCCTGGCGGCGGATACGCCCTCCAGCCCGGCGACACTGTTGAGCAGACTGCTCTTTCCGCAGCCGTTATCGCCGCTTATCCCGACGGCCTCGCCGCGTCGGAGCTTCAGCGATAATTTGTCAGATATGATTTCGAGAATGTCGCCTTCGCCGAAAGTTTCTCCGCCGTGAACACGGCGAAGCCCCTCCGGCATGTGCGTGAGATATTCTTTCGCCCGCGCCGGGCTTATTTCTTCCGCGCGGCCGTTATTCATGAGGAATATCCTGTCGGCGATATCTATGTATTCGGCGCTGTGCTCCGCCATTATCACGGTCGCCGAGGAGCTGCGGATATTTTTTTTCAGCAGCGCCCTGTTGTTCGCGGCAAGGCTCACGCCGGCCTCATCCAGAAGTATGAAGCGGCGACTGAAGGCCTTCGCCAGCGACACAAGCACTTTCTCTCCTTCCGAGAGCTCAAAGCATTTTCTGCCTTCAAGGCCGTCGGCTCCAAACAGCCGCAGATATTCAATGGACGCTTCTTCTTTGACCCAGTTGTTGAAAATATCCCGGGAAGGATTCTGGGAAACCCAGCCGAATGACGGAGGCAGTTTCAACCTTTCTCCTTTTACGGTCCATCCGTCGGAAGGTTCAAGAAGCCCCATGACGAGTTTCAAAAGCGTGGATTTTCCGCTGCCCGAAGGCCCGAGCAAAAGCGCTCTCTCCCCCTCCCCGAGCTCCATATTCAGGTCTGAAAATATCACCCTGTTTTTAACTGACAGGGAAATGTTTTTTAAAACAAGCGCTTTGTTATTCATTGCCGTCGGAAGCGCTTTTGATATCAAGAACAGGGGTGCCGTTTATAAAATCAAGGTTCTTAACTTTTAGCACCCCGTTTTTGCAGGAAATAAGTTCCACTTTTGAAAGCCCCACCGGCGCCGGCCTGTCGGGAGAGTGTATGGCGAAAACACCTTTAAGTTTTCCGTTTCGCCGCACCTTCCTGGGGCGCGCCTGAAGCACATCCGTCCGGGATTTGTGAAGATGACTTATCACCCATATATGGCTGTAGCAGTTGAGTCCCTTGAGCGCCGGACGGTATTCGGGATAGATGAATATCTCCGAATCAACGCCGCCCAGCGGGATCTCTCTGCGTTTGAGCACATTGTTTCTGACAATCCCCACGGGATTGAAAACAATCTTTTTTTTCTTAGAACTCATAATCAACTCCTGTCATAAAATGCCGGCCGGGCTGAGGGTCATAAAAATTAACAAAATATTCCTCATCGCCGATGTTCATGACCTTCACATAGAATTTCATCGTCCTGCTTACGCGCATCGTATAGGTCATATTATACAGATCATAATCTTCCCGTTCGCCGCTTTTATCATCCCAGATTCAGATCTGAAAATATCACCCTGTTTTTAACTGAAAAATAAAACCTGCCTGCCGGAAACCCGTTTTTTATTTTATTGCCCGACCTGGCCAGCGGCACAGTTTTCCCGGTAGAAATATCCATCGCATCAAAACCGATTTTATTTTTTCCGTTGAATGCGCCGCGGGCTATTATTCCCGTAGAAAGCCTCCCCGCCGACTTCTCATGTTCAACCAGCCGTTCCAATAAAGTAGTTTTTCCCAAATTTGTTTTCCCTGTGATAACTACAATTTCCACGGGATGCATTCTACGAGAATGATAGTGGCCTCCGCTGAAAAATCACAGTCCCCGAGAAATGGCGAAGGCGGAGACCAAAAAGCAGGAAACGATTATCGCCGTGGCAATTCTGTAATAAAGAGAGGGCTTCAGCAACAGGAGAGTGTTTATTTTTCCTTTGATTTTTTCACCAACGAGAATTCCCGCCGGGTAAAGGACGGCGGAAAAACCCATCCATAAAAACCCTTCCCTTATTATCCAGGAAGCGAATTTGTGGTTGAAAGAGAGCAGATAAGGGCAGGGAGCGACTCTCATTCCAATAAAGTAAAACAGGACAGCACCCCCCATACCCGCAGACGCGCCTGTAAGAAAATTTTTTCTTCCCTTCAGGATGGCGAATGCTCCCGCCAGTGCCGATGCTTCAAGGACAACAGCGAGGCAGGAATTTGCCTTGCAGGCGAAAGAAACGCCGAGAATCGGCACAACGAGTTGTTTTACGAGGCATGCTATTGTGGCAATACCTACGACCGCGAAAGGTTTTCTGAAATTTGCGAGAAAAATTCCGATAATTCCCAGACCCATTCCTGTGAGGATTCCCGCTTTCAGGTGATGAGATGAATGACGTATAATTCCGCCAAAAATGACCTCAGACATTCCCCAGACCGCTCCGGCAGCGATAATCGCTAAAAGAATCTCCAACCTTAATTTTTTCATAGTTACCTCCAGATTTCTATTCCCTTTTTCTTTAACACATTAAAAACTAAAATTCAAACCCGCCGTAAAATTCCTTCCCGGCTCAGGCCCTCCGCCTTCCTCAAAATTTCTGTCAAAGACATTGCTGATTTCAAGAAAAATTTCGCCATCTGCGGTTGTCTTTATTTTTTTTGCAATTTTTAAGTCCAGAACCGAATGCCCGGAAATTTTCCTTTCATCTTCTTTTTGCGAACCGACCCACTGTGGAATGATGCTTATTTTGAATTTATTCGGAAAATCCCTGAACAGGGAAACACTTAATTTGTGTTTGGGTCGCAAATTCAAGTCAGCACCCTTTTCATCTTCCGCATCAAGATATGTGTAATCGAAATTCGTCGGTATTCTTAATGGAAGAAGTGTTTTTCCTGACATTTCAAAACCCCTTAATCTTGCTGTTTTTTTGTTGATATTAACCCAGTCGCCGTTTCTTTTTTCCCTGTCTATCAAGTCGGAAACTCCGTTGTAAAAATAGGAAAAACTCAAACCGGAATTTTTACCCGAAAAATTGAAGCCCGTTTCTCCGAAAATTGCTTTTTCCTCTTTAAGCTTGGGATTTCCCCCTGCGTGTTCGCTGTAAAGTTCCTTTAATCTCGGAAATCTGACTTTTCTGCCTGCTGATGCGAAAGCTGAAATGCTATCGCTTACATCAAAGGAAAAAGAACACTGCGGGTTCAACGAAGAAATTTTTTCAGGAGTGGGCTGGCCACCGGATTTCAAGGGATCAAATGTATCAAAACTTGCTCCTGCAGCAAATCTCATTTTTTCATTTGCGAGAAAAATATTTTCAGCACCGAGTGAAAAAAGATTCGCTTCGTATTCTTCTTCTTCCGTCCAGCCGTACTCTTTAATGTCTCCGAGTTTGTTTTTTTTGTTGAATTCCTTCTTCTGATGATTGTCTTTCTGAAAACTTGCGCCAAAATTTAAAATGTTTTTTTCAAGCAGAATTTTGGAATTGAAATTACCGCCGGATGAGAAATCATCATAAGACGATTTATCCCACCAGGATGTTCCTCCCGCCGCCAGAGTGCGGGCGCCGTAATCAATGTCAAAGAGTTCGTCTTCATGTCCGACATAGAAAAAAGAACCGTTGAGTGAAATGTTTTGGGAAATTTTTGATTCAATGTTCAATTTTGTCTGAATCTGTCTCCATTTAGTAAATTCCCAGTATCTATTCACTGCCACAGGGCATCCCCGGGGATTATCAAGGAAAGAAGCGGATAAATTTACTTCTCCAAAGGAAAAACCATGGTTCAATTTTGCCGTAAGATGTTTTTTTTCCGAATAACTCAATTCTCTTTTTCCTCCGTCTTCTTTGTATCCGGAAGATATTCCCGTAACAGGATTATTCCTGTCAAAGTTTGAAGACAGACGCCATCTGTCCGTTTTTTCCACCCCACCGCCAACATAATGTTTTTCGCCCGATTGCGAAAAATTCCAGCCCCCTCTATTGCCGCCCCCTACAAAAGTTTTTAAAGATGTTTCTTTTTTACCACTTTTTTTTGTGATGACATTTACCACACCTCCCATTGTGTTTGCTCCGTAAAGAACGGAAGTTGCTCCTTTTACAATGACGATTTTTTCAATCGCCTCAGAAGGAATTGTTGAAAGGTCTAAAAGACCAAAATAACTTTCATAAGCGGGTACGCCGTCAATCAGGACTTTTACCCCATTCTGCTGGAAACCTCTTATGGAAAGATAAGATTGTCCTTTTCCTCCTTTTTTGACATCACTTCCGGACATTTTGTCTAAAATCTCAGCGAGATTTTTTGAACCCGAATTTTCTATTTCCTCCTCGCCTATTTCATAAACGATGGAAGCAGGGATTTCTCTTTTTCCATAGACAACAATGTCACCTAAAATCCCGACGAAATCCTCAGCCTGGCAAACAGAAAAAGCCATAAGAAAAACAATCACTTTTTTCATTTTCTAATCTTCCTATTTTTTTACTACATCAGCTTTCCACATATACGATGTCTTTTTGGAATTTCCTGATTATCCTGGGGATGCCGAGCTCCTTTCTCGTGGTCAGCAGGGCCTTGAAATACTTTCTTGACAGCGCCACGGGATGAGAGGGCTTGTCGGCTGTTTTCGTTATGATTATGTCTCCCCGTTTCTTCGCGGCGGATGCGGCGCCGCTGATTTTTTTAAACAGTTCCGGCGCGCATGGCTTGGAGAGAAAGCAGAAAACAAGGAATTGATCCGGTCCGGAAAGGGCGCTCACCGCGAGTTTTAAAGAAGTG
>PEUP01000052.1 GCA_002780705.1 Elusimicrobia bacterium CG03_land_8_20_14_0_80_50_18
CCGTCCAGGCGGCGCTTGTCCACTTTGATTTTTTTCAGGAATATGTCTTTTATACAGCCGTCAAACACCTCGGCATAAGCGCCCTTGTCCTCGTCAGAGATATTCAGTTTCCCGGCCGCGGCGGCTTTGATTTCCGAAATGCTCCTGCCCCTTTTTGTGTGGCTCTTTTCCTTGAAGGCCTCAAGGAGCTTAGGTTCTATTTCCTTTGTGACTTTGGCTTTGAAATCCTCCGCGACCTCCGGCCTCCGTATGCCCTCAACCTTCTCTTTGCCCGCTTTGGAGCGCAGATCCTCGCACATGGCTATGATACCGTCGAGCACGGGCTTGGCCTGAGCGACGGCGCTCTCAACCTTGTCTTCCATTATCTCGTTTCCGCCGCCCTCTATCATTGTGATTCCGGTTTTTGTCCCGGCCACAATCAATTCCATTGAGCATTCCGTGATCTCGCTGATAGTCGGGTTCACAATGAAAGCATCATCCTTCAATCCCACCCTGCAGACAGCCACGGGCGTGGCGAAAGGTATGTCCGACACCAGCAGCGCCGCGGAAGATCCGATGAGCGCCAGCATATCCGACTTGTTTTCCATATCGTGCGACAGCACCCTCACGGACACCAGCACTTCCTGTATGAAGCCCTTGGGGAACAGCGGCCTCAGCGACCTGTCCACTATGCGGGAGGTGAGGACCTCCGAATCTCTCGGCCTTCCCTCTCTTTTGAAAAAACCTCCGGGGATCTTTCCCGCGGCATATGCCATTTCCTTGTAATCCACCGTCAGCGGCATAAAATCGCCGCTCTTTGCCGAGCCCATCGTCACCGCGCACAACACAACCGTGTCGCCGTATGTGACCTTGCATGAGCCGTTGGCCTGTTTGGCCCATGACCCGGTTTCAATTGTCAACTTTCTTCCTGCAACCTGTGATTCCACTTTAATCATTTTTTTCCTTCCTTACATTGTTTTCCGATCATCCTTGCCGGAAAACTCACACTCTTATCTTCAAATCCTTCGTTATATTCCCGTACTGTTCACCATTCGTTCTTTTCAGGTATGAAAGAAGCTTTTTCCTCTTGGAAACGAGTTTAATAAGACCCAGTCTTGAATGCTTGTCTTTTTTATGCATTTTCAAATGCTCGGTTATCTCATTGATTCTCGCGCTGAAAATGCCTATCTGCACCGACGCCGACCCCGTGTCTTTGCCGTCTTTGCCGAACTTCTTAATCACTTCCTGCTTCTCTGTTTTACCTATAGCCATCATATTCCTCCCTGTTTATTTTCAAAATCTAAGGGATATTATAGCAAATATCCCCGATATTGAAAGGGGCGAGCAAAACTCAGTCTCTGTCCCCGTGAACGCAGACCCTGTTTTTGCCCGCGCCCTTCGCCCTGTAAAGCGCCTTGTCGGCCTTTTCTATAATGTCGTTCTTTTTGACGCCGTGATCCGGATAAGCGGCTATGCCTATGCTCACGGTGGAGCGCAGGCCCTCTCCGAAATTCTGGTTTTCCACCGCCTTGCGGATTCTCTCGGCGGCTATGAGCGCGCCCTCCACCGGCGCCTCAGGCAGTATGACCGCGAACTCCTCGCCGCCGTAACGGGCTATGAAATCCGTCTCTCTCAATATAAAACGCATTATCTTCGCCATGCTCTTCAGATGCCTGTCGCCCGCCAGATGCCCGTGATTGTCGTTGAACTTCTTAAAATCATCAATGTCAAGCATCATCAGCGAAAAATTCAGGTCATACTGCTGGGCTCTGTAAAGCTCCTTCTCCATGCGCTCGTGAAAAAAACGGTGATTAAAAAGTCCCGTCAGGCCGTCCACATTTGAAAGCTTAATCGTCTTGTGAAGCGCTTTGGTCTGTATTATGATGGATGATATTTTGTTCTGTATCAGCTCCGTCACCCCGTCGCTGGCATCATCCTTTTTCGCGTCAAAAAGCGCGAGCCCCCCCATGGGCGCGCCCCCGTCAAAAAGCGGAAGATACAGCGTGTGCCCGTGATTCTCATAGAAATCCTTTTCCGGCCGGGAAAAATCCTTAATCCGGGAGAGCGCATCGTCGCATTCGGCGCCCGCTATGCCCCATGATATTTTGTCGCTGATATTACCTTTTTTGCCGAGGAAGATAACGCCGGAGGATGCCGAGCTGAGTTGCCGCGCCGATTCAAGAAGGAGGATGAGTATCTCGTCAAAGGACCACGACTGGTCCAGCCTGGATAAGAGCCTGTCAAAAATATCCCTCGCCCAGGCCGCGCGCAAAAGGCTCCATATAAGATTGGCGGTCATCTCTCCCATAACCTCTATACCCAAAGGCTCGGCTTCGTTTTTTATCTTTCCGGCCATGGCGGGTGAGCCGCTGAGATCAAGCACAGCTTCGCATTCGCCTTTTTTCAGAAACTCTCTCCAGTCATCAACGAGCGGGATCGTCTCAAGGCGCAGATCGGAAAAAAGGTCGTCCCTGCCCTTTTCCATATAAACGCCTGTCACATTATATTCGGGGCTGGAATCCAGAAATCTTATAAAGGCGCCGGAGCGGCGGCTGCCGGCTATGACAAGGATTCTTTTGTTGCCGGATAAAGTCATTGGAGCCGGGCGGCGATCCTGAAACATTCCGTCATGGATTCCGCGCGGGCCTTAAAAGCGCCCGCTATGTCAAAAGCCGTGCCGTGGAGGGGCGAAAGCCTTATAAAAGGAAGGCCCCATGTGAAATTCACCGCCCGGCCGTGCGAAAAAAGTTTTACCGGCACAATACCCTGGTCATGATACATGGCCGCCATGATGTCATACTCGTTTTTCAGACAGCCGGCGACAGCGTCAAAGGCGTCCATCGGCCCCGAAACCGCCATCCCTCTGCTTTTTAATTCTTCCACCGCCGGTGTTATCTCGTCTTTCTCCTCACTGCCGAGCAAGCCGCCGTCGCCGCAATGGGGGTTCAGCGAACAGATCGCCGCGCGGGGAGCGCTGATACCGAAAGATTTTAGAGCCGCCAGCGCCGATTCAACCGCGACCGCAATCGCCTTTTTGTTTATTGCGGCAGCCACATCTTTAATCGCCAGATGCTGACTGACAAGAACGGCTTTGATAGTCCGCGAGAGAAAAAGCATCACGGCCTTCTGTCTTTCAACGCCGAAAAAATCGGCGAGATAATATGTGTGGCCTGAAAAATCTTTTTTTACGGCGGCTATTCCCTCTTTTGAGACGGGGGCGGTGATGAGCCTGCCGGCTTTGCCTTCTTTTATGAGGCCGCAGGCCGTTTCAAGATAAGACAGAGCCTCGCGCGACGAAGCTTCTCCGGGCTCTGATGCGTAAACATATTTATTTTCACAGGGTGGTTCAAGAATATTCAGGACTCCGCTTTTGAGTTTCAGGGATTCGTCAACAGGATTGGTCTCAAGCTTTATCCCCATGTCTGAAGCAAGTTTTTCATATAACGACCGCCGTCCGATTATCACTGACGGCGCGAGCGCAAAGGCCTCGGCCACGGCCAGGCGCAGTATTACTTCCGGGCCTATCCCCGCGGGGTCTCCCGAAGTGATGATAACAGCCTTATTCAAGCAGCTTATTATCCAGTATTTTGATAGCCGCCTGATCGCGCAGGCCTCTCACCCAAGTTGTGTATCTCTCTTCCATATCGGCGCTGTAAAGATAGTTCTTGATATAATCTTTCGCCTCTTCAAAGGTCTTCTTCTCGGGAGCGTTCCGCCCGACACATTTGGCTATATGATAACCCAGCGGCGTTTCAAACACATCAGATATCTCTCCGACATTCAGGGCGAAACAGGGCTTTTCAAATTCGGGTATCTTCTCACCCCTGCCGAAATAACCCGTGTCCCCTGCGTTCTCCGGAACTGAGGAGTATTTCTCGGCGAGCTGGGAAAAACTCTCGGGCTTTTTCTTCGCCTCGGCGAGCGCCTGTTTCGCTTTCGCCATAAGGTCTTTTTTGGCAACTCCGGGCTCAAACTCAAAAAAGATCTGCCTCACCCGCACCTGTTCTCCTACTATCATCTTGTCTTCGTTGTCATCATAAAACTTTTTCATCTCTTTCTCAGAGGGTTCGGGGACATTCGCGCGGACTTCCTTGTTGATGAGCTTTATCGTCACAAGCTGATTTTTAATATTCTCGCGCATTTTTGAAACCGTCAGCCCCTGCTTTTTGATCTCATCGCTATACTCCTGCTCTGTTTTGAATCTCGCGCGGATTTCGGCCATGCCCTGATCCACCTCGCTCTCCGTGACCTGTATCTTGTCCTGCTCGGCTTTATTCAGCAGCACCTTCTCTTCTATCATGGCGTCAAGGATTTCTTTTTTCATCCTCCTCTCAAGTTTTTCCATATCCGCGGACTCGCCGTTTTGTTTCAACTGCTCCCGGAAAGGCTTCAGCCGCTCGTTGAATTCCGAATAAAAGATGGCCTTGCCGTTCACCGTGGCCACTATCCTGTCCAGCACGCGCGCCGAGACAGCTCCGTGCATCAGAAGCGCCGCAGCGGCGAAAATAATCTTTTTCATATACCCTTATCCTCCTGTTCCGCTTCCCGCCTGACGTGCCAGGGCGGATAAATATGGGGCAGCCTGTCATAATTCACCTTAACATGAAATTTCTTCTTGTAGAATTTGAGCAGTTCGTCCAGTTTCTGTTTGCTGAGAAACTGCACGATCTCATCCCTGGCCTCGTCTTTGTTCTTGGACTCTGCCGTGCTCCTTCCGGTGAGCTTGAGCACATGCCAGCCGAAAGACGTTTTAACGGGCTTTGAGATGTCCCCCACATTCTGCAGCTCAAAAGCCGCTTCCTCAAATTCCGGCACCATATCGCCTCTTTCAAAATAATCGATGTCCCCGCCCTGTTCCGCCGTGTTTCTGTCTATTGAATATTCGGCGGCGAGTTTGGAAAAACTTTTGCCGTCTTTTATCTGCGCCAGCACAGTCAGGGCCATATCTTTTGTCGGCACGAGTATGTGCGATACCCGCACCCTCGGAGGATGCATATAGAAATCACGGTTGTTCTCATAATATTCGTCAATTTCACTGTCCTCAACTTTGAGAGGGCCTTTCTTGAGCTCATCAACAACCTGCTCTAAAAGGATCTGGTCTTCCAGCGCTTTTATCCTGTCGCGCACCTCCGGCCGGCGATGGATGCCCTTCGCCTTGGCGAGCTCCACGAGAATACCTTCATTCACTATGCCTTCCAGATACTGGCGGCGGCCGCCTTCGGTTTCCAGAAAACCTCTGTAATATGTCGGCACATCCAGCATGCGGTTTTTGAACGATTCCGCCGTGATCTTATCCGACCCCACCCTCGCCACATAACCGTCGCCGCATCCGGCGACAAGAACAAGCGCCAAAAATATTTTCTTCATTTTACCTTTCCTCCATTATGCACCGGACAATTCTATCAAAAGAAATAAAATGGAGCAATGCAGGAATGAGGATGCCCCCGCCACTCTTCTATTTAACAACTTTCCAGTACCCGCCTTTATCAGGGCCGATCCTCTTCAATATTCCCTTTTTCTTTAAACTGGATAAATGATGCCTGACACTGCCTTCTGTCAAACTTAGCCTTTGCGTTAATTCATGCATTGAAATGTTTGGATTGTCTGATATCTCATTAATTATTTTCTGGATGTTTTCTGGATGTTTTCTGGATGTTTTCCTTACTGTCCGGCGGCCGATATCTTGACCGCTTAAAAGAAATGGTAAAAAATGTCCCGCTCTTGATATGAGGTGAGGGAAGGCCCGATTTATGGGCATCAGGCGTTGTGGGCGCGGCGGTAATTTGACTTGAAGTCTTTGACAGACAGGGGATAGGGCGTCGCCGCGGAAAGCTCCTTGTCCGCCGAAACGGGCCAGTCGCTGTAATAGCCGAATTCACCGGAAAGTTTATCGGCGAAAAATTTGAGGAACTTTATGGCCTTGCTGTCATACAACTTATCGAACTCCGGCGGGAGGCCTTTGATGGCGGCCCTCTCAAAGGAAGCCATGTGTTTGAGATCGCCTTTCTCACCCGTCATAGCCAGGGCGATATCCGCGCAGCTTATGAGATTGTCCCGGCCGGAAAGATTGATAACCTGTATCCTCTTCCAGTCCATATAAATGAGATAATCAATCTTTAGCGGCCTGACCTCTTCACTCACAAGCGACATGGGCAGTTCAAAAGCTCCGCTTTTTCTGTCTATAAAAGGCGCCATAATGGCGACGGCGTTAAATGTTTTGGGATGCGACGGGTCGCCTTCTTTCGAGCGCAGAAAATTCATCCTGTAGGCATGAGCCGCTATGGGCGGCAGTTTTTGAGCCCCGCTGATGTCGGGCTTCACCGCTCTGACGGAAGTGACCTTCCAGTGCGAATCCCCCGCGTTGATGTATTCGGCGAGCCTGTGGCCCAGCTCCAGAAAATCGCTCGCCCTCAGCCACCTCAGGTCTTTCGGTATCCTGCGGTTCCTTTTCGGGGTGGCAATGGCTATGCCTTCAAGCCCGCCGTCCTCATCCCAGCCCACAAGCCGCGATAGGGCGGGAAGATCAAGTTTTTTCAGCGGATCGGCGTAATTGAACAGCTCCATGCTGTACATGCCGCCCTGAAGAAAAAATATGTATTCCGGTTTGTAATTGCGGCCCGTCCACTCAAGAATCTGCGTTATTCCGGGCTTGTTTTCGGAGCCGTCCTTCGCCACCTTCGGAGCCTTGGTGAGAACGGCCTTCATCGTTTTTCCGCTGGCGCTCTCGGTCAGGGTGTATTCTATGACATTGTAACGCAGTTTCTCAAGCACTCTTTCATAACTGTCGTCGTATTTTTTAACGGCCACGGGCGAAACGGACAGAAGTTCCAGCCGGGGCGCGTATTCGCAGACCTTGCCGGCAATGTAATAAAAAAATTCCAGTATGTTCCTGTCACCCACTTTCAGGAGCCGCTTCTTCGGGAAATTCGGATTTGAAAGGGGCTGGCAGGTCGCCGCGCCTTTGTGGCCGCCGTCGGCCTTGGTGCCTATGTGCTGCATCAGCGTGCTTAGATTGATCGTCTCATCCTCGTTATTGGGCTTTCTTGTGGTCATTATCTGCGAACCGTAGCAGTAGAAAAAATAATCGGCGTAATATTTTTTTTCGTGGAGGAGGTAATTGATAGCCGATGCCACATTTATCTTGGTCTCGCCGAGCTTGGCGTTGGTAAAAGGCGAAAGAGCGGCCATAATCACCAGGCGGTTTTTCGGATTCTTAGCATAGAGCCCTCTGATAAAAGCGTCTCTCTCTTCGGGGTCTTTCGGAGCCGAAAAGAAGATTTTCAGCTTATCCTTAAAACCCAGTCTTTTCTCCCAGTCCCCGCCCTCGGGTTTCCTGACAAACAGCATGCGGCCCATATTCGTTTCTGTCCGCGGGAGCACCTTCTTGAGGCCCTCCTCGTATTCTTTGACAAACTTGTCCCAGCCGGTCGAGCACATTATATTTTCCAGGCCTTCCCTGCTTTCCAGTTTTGAAAGCTCCATTGTCATCTCTATCTTGTTGAATAAAGAACCTATCAGCTTGGATATTTCTATACCCAGAGCCCTGTCTTTCGGGCTCATTGATTCCGGCCAGAACTGGCGCGGCAGATAAAGGTCCTGGACATGAGCGATGTCTCTGAGGTGCTTGAGGCCGGGATTGTCCCAGCGCTGATCCTTGACCATTTTTTCATATATGAGATCGGCGCCGCACTTCTTGTCCTCGTCGGCCTCATCAACGCCGCGTGGAGCGGCATGAATATGAACCGAACCTATCACGCCCTCGGAGACGAGTTTTTCAAGCAGGGACAGCACTTCCGGATTGTAGGGATGGTGATCATCTATGGACACGACATTGACATCATTCTCTTTCAGAAAGCGGAACATCCTCTCAATCAGCGTCAGCGAAAGATTGTGCGCGAAAGACGAGCCCTGGACGCTGTCCACATCAATCTCTTCGTCGGGTTCGTCATCCTCGTCCGTTATATAATCCGGAGAAGCCGACACGCAAGGCTTTTCGTCCAGCTCTTCTGGCACAAGCATGACATGCAGGCCGTCATAGGTGACATTGAGCTGAAAAACTTCATCCTGAGAAACGGGTTTGTATATCACGCGCGCCGAGCCGTCCTCCGCCGTTTTGACAATAGCCGATTTTGAGCCGATTTCCCCGCCGGAAACGGAACAGAGCTTTCCCGCTCCACGGAGACGCTCAAACATTATGTCAATTCCTTCCACGGCCTTCCCTGTGGAGTCTTCCATGAGCATGACCGTGATCGGGAAACCGCCTTCAGCGCCGCAGGGCGTCCTGTAGGCGGGAAGCTCTTCCAGTATCCGGAGGGCGTCCCGGGCTTTTTCGACAAAGGCGGCGAATTTGTTTTTCAGGCCCAGGCTCTGCTCACCCGCGCGGGCTATGCTCGAATCCATAAAAGTGAAAATGTTTTTCAGCTCCCGCCTCACCTTCTCTACGACGGCCGCGAAGTCTCTGGCGTGCGTCTCGTCAAAAGTCAGTTCGCGGAGCTGCTCGTAACCCCTGGCAAGATAACAGACGCTTTCAGCGGCGAGAATAAGAAGTTCATCGGTGTATCCTATGCGGCCCCGCGAGGAAAGGTCCAGAGAGTGCGCTTTATCAAGAGCGAGGATGTCTTCTTTTTTGTCCACGATCTCCGACATATCATACTTGATGTCGTTGTTCATCGCCTCAAGAACGGCTTCTTTGGCCGAATAAAATCTCTTGCCCGTAAAACAGTCCATAAGGTCTCTGAGAAGAGCGTTCTGCTTTTCGTCGGCTTCCCCGTCAATGGAAAGTTCCGTGGCAGCCCTTGTCATATCCAGCACATCATTGGCCATCCGCAAGACCGGCACATCCTGATAGGCCGTTATCTTCGCCACCTGGTTGAAAGTGGGGTTGAACACATTCTTGTATTCATCCGAAACGGCGAGAGCGTTTGAGACAATCCAGAGCCTGAAATCGTTGAGGTTTTCCGTGTATCTGTTTATGAGCCCGACGGCGGCGTCATCGCGCACACGCACCAGTTTGAGCCGGGGCGCCAGAGCGTCAACGGGGAAATCGGGGATATAGACATCACAGCCCTTGTGAACAACAAGGTGATTGACGCCTTCCGAATAATTTATGAAATCAAAATCGTAATCTTTGCCCTGTTCGGGCTCGCGGAGGAGCTCTTCCTTCAAGGCGTTCTGCGCCCAGACGCTGTAAAAAACATTTGAGCTTATGGTGTCAAGGTCGCCGCCGGTTTCACGCCCTATGCCGTTGCGGACGCCTTTACCGTGGATGATAAATATTTTTTTTCTCATGTTCAGCAATCATAAACTACCAATTTTCAGGCGCCGCTGTCAAACCGTAGCCGCGGCATTGCCATGCCGCCTTGTAGCCGCGGCATTGCTATGCCGCCTTATATATCTGCCTTTCAGGTTATGCGTGTGCGGCCGATGCGGATACTGCCGACGCCGGCCTTGATGCTGTCCAGGGCGGAGCGCACTTTGGGGATCATGCCTCCGTCTATAACACCCGAATCCATGAGCGCGGAGGCGGCTGAGGCGTCTATCTTCTCTATCAGATTGCCGGAAGAATCGTTCACGCCGTTTACTTTCGTGCAGTATATCAGCTCTTTCGCGCCGAGGGCCGCGGCAAGACGGGAGGCCGATACATCCGCGTTTACATTATAAAGCTCCCCCTGAGCGGAGGCGCCCTCCTGTTCCGGGGCCGCTATCGGCGACACCAGGACAAGGGGAGCGCCGGCCTCTTTTATCTTTGCCGCGTCCACAGACACTATTTCCCCGACATAACCGAGCTTGTCCGATTTCCGCACAGCGCGAAAAATCTCACTGCCCGGCACAAAAACGCTCACTATATCAGGGAGCATAGACGCTATTTTTTTAGCCATCTTCCGGAACTCATCGTCTATAAGAAGCAGCATATCGGCGGTCGTTATGCGCTCGCCCTTGTAAAAACCGAAAGGTATGTCCTCCGATTTCAGCCTTGCGCTGATCTGAACGCCCGCGCCGAAAACCACCGCCGCGGGGAGATGCTTTTCAAGCAGTGCGCGGAATTCCTCAAACACGCGCGGATCCTCAACAACCTCACCGCCTATTTTTATAACATTCATGACAACACCTCCATATTCACACCGCCAAACATATCGTGGCTGCAAAGCGACAGCTTTGCCTCACAAAATGCAGATGCCACGCCTCACGCTTCCGCCACCGTCCGGGATCTTTTACCTATTTCAAATCCCGCCCGGGCGTCAACATGGCTCATAACCCCGTTCAGGGCCTTTTCCAGTTCTTTCTCCTGCGCGGCGATATCTCCGCTTTCGGCAAAATAAAGCGGCTTTTCATGTGAAATGACTATCCTGTTAAAAGGCAGGGGCACGATGAATTCGTCCCAATGGCCAAGAACCGCAGCCATCTTCGCGCCGAAAGCGATGGGCACGACGGGACAGCCGCTTTTACGAGCGGCGTAAATAACGCCGGGCTGGACTTTTCTCAAAGGCCCCCGCGGCCCGTCGGGGGTGAAAGCGCATATAGCTCCGCCTCTGAGTTTTTTTATCATCAGCGCGAGAGCCCTCATGCCGCCGCTGCTGGTGGAGCCCCTCACCGGCTCATAGCCCAGCTTTTCGGCGAGAGCCGACGCATAAGAGCCGTCGCGGGATTCGCTGATGATGACGTTTATTCCGCTGAAGCGGTGCGTGTATATCAGAAAGATCTGACGGCCGTGCCAGAGAGCGTAGATGAAGGGCTTGCCGCTTTTTTTCAGCTCTTCAAAGCCGGGCGCGTTCTCCTCGCTGACCGATGATGTAAGCGCGACAAAATAAAGATAGGCCTTGCCTATCGCGGCTATCAGAGACATCATGGCGACAGCCTCTCATAAGTATTTTTATTGTTTTTCATCATGCGGGAGCAAGAATACTATTAAAACATCCGCCCGCCGGTCAAGCCTTCCCTCAAGACTTTGCGGCCGAGGCGTATTATAACTTCTTTGTCCTCAAACTGGGGGATGAGCCAGTATTTGCAGAACTCATACACATCTCCTATGAAAACATCGCAGGGGCCGGGCCGGGTATCCTCCCCGAAAGCGTAAACGATTTTGCGGCCCGCGGCTTCAATCAAAAGCGCCTCGCCGGAGAGAGAAAAACGGAAATCGCCCTCTTCAAAGGGCTCGCGAAAATCTCTGAATAAGCCCCTGCCCCTTCCGTCATAAAGGAGGTTCTCAACATCGGCTGTCCTTTTTATGCCTATCCTGAGATGAAATTTTTTAACAAGATTCTTATCCATAAGCTCCTTGAAAGAAGCGGTGTGATAGACGGATGAAGTGAGTATAAAACATCCCTCTATTTCTTTTATGCCGTGATATTTGATGAATTGATCGTATTCGGCCGCCATCTTGCC
>PEUP01000011.1 GCA_002780705.1 Elusimicrobia bacterium CG03_land_8_20_14_0_80_50_18
GAACGGCAAGCGAGAGCGGCCGGCTTCGAAGGAGACGCGAGAGCGTCGGGTGAGAAGAAATCCCACCTCCGGCAAAACTCAACACAAAAAATCTTCACCCCATTTGACATAAGCTGTAAATATTGTATGATTATTTCAATTGATGAAAAAAGCGATTTGGAGTTTTTTTCAATGTAGAGCCATTTAGGAGGCTATGATTATGAAAGGTACAGTTAAGTTTTACAACGAGAGAAAGAATTTCGGTTTTATTGAACCGGACGACAAGAGCAAGGATCTCTTTGTCCACAAAAACGACATTGAATCCGGCCCACTGCTGGACGGAGACAAAGTGGAATTCGATTCTGAAGACGGTGAGAGAGGTTTGAAAGCGGTTCACGTTAAAAAGATTTCATAAAAAGTTTTGAAACCTAATTACGGATATCAAAAGTATATCAAAGAACAGTTAAAGAAAAAAAAGAACGACGAAAAAAGACAGCGAAAACAACGAAAACAAATAAAGCCTGAAGATAATTCATAAGATCTGGCAGGTGTTTAACGGCATTTTACTGAGCTAAGGTATTTTATTGAGCTGAGGAGAGGTTTATTGGAGCAGGCGGGAGTTGAACCCGCGACCTCCACGTTGCGAACGTGGCGTTCTCCCAACTGAACTACTGCCCCTAATATTCTAAACCGTCAATCGCCGATGGGATGGCGAATCAAAATGGGTCGTATAGGGATCGAACCTATGACCTTGGGCTTAAGAGGCCCCTGCTCTACCAGCTGAGCTAACGACCCGGTATTATTCTTTCTTTGCCCCGGAGAAGACTCGAACTCCTAGCCTTGTGGTTCGAAGCCACACGCTCTATCCAGTTGAGCTACCGGGGCGCTCACATCTTGCGGTGGAGCCTTCGCCTAGCCTTCGGGCTCAGTCGCCGCTCTTTATTCATCGCGAGCGGCAACGGGGTCGCCAGAATGTTTACCGTAGCGCCTATTATATAAAAAATCCGTCAACAGTAAACCCTCTAAATTTATTTTGCCGCGCCCTGCTCTTTTACCATCAGGAAATATTCGTAAAAATATTTCGCGAGCGCCTCGTCTTTTATAACGATATTGGCCTCGCGGTAAAGCTCAAAACCGCCGTAGCCCCAGTTGGAAGAGCCTACCATTACACTGTCATCGGCGACGGCAAGCTTTGCGTGCGTGATTATTTTTTCGCTGTCAAAAGATACATCAACGCCGCGGCTCCTGAAATATTCCGCCGCCGCATCGGTCATTTGATTGAGCGTTTCATTATAATCACTTTTCTCCATCACCGCCTCTGTCTTTACTCCCCTCTCGGACGCGGCAAAAAGCGCATCCAGAACTTTCATGACAGGATTTTCAGTTTCGCCGGGATAAATTTTTATACCGTATATCAGGAGAGCTATTCTTTCCTTGGCGCCTTCAAACATTGAGATGAGCGCCTCGTCGGCGAATGAGTTCTCCACAGTCGTCACGATACCCGAAGTCAAGCCGGACGGCGGCCCTCCGTTATTCCACATCGCTGTGAAGTATTCCTCAAACCACCGGCCTATCTTCTTATCTCTGATAAACACATTTGTCTCATTATTCCGCTCAATGGAAGCAGAGCTCAGATTGGTGGAGCCGACAATAACTTTTTCTCCGTCGGCAACCACAAATTTAGAGTGTGAAAAAATATCCCCGCTATCGAGCCTCGCTTCAATGCCTATTCTTTTAAGCAAAGGCAGGGCCTCGGCGTTGTATGACACGGAATTTTCAAAAAGGCATCTCACCTCAACGCCGCGGTCAACTGCCTCGTTTAACAGAAAAACCAGCGGGCGCGTGGTTTCATCCATGTGAAAATAGAGCTGGCTTATATACAGTTTTTCTTTAGCGCCTTTTATAATTTCTTTGAGATGCGGAAGATAATTCCTGTTTGACGCCGGACGCGGCGCATAGGCGCGGGGCGCGCAGGAAGATAGAATAAAAAGCGCCGCGAACACCAAACCCCGCGGCATTGTCATTGTTTTTTAGATCTTTTCAGCAGTCGTTTTCTTATATCAGAAATGTTTTTTTTCACGCGTTCTTTTTCTTCGCTGTCCGGCGTAAAAGCAACATCAAAAAAATCGCCTTCCCTGATCTTAAAAGGGAAATTTTTCGCGGGAATCTCCATCCTGCCGCCGCCTCGGACAAGAATAACCGCTATCCCTTCCTCGATTCTGTCAACAGAGCATTTCATAAAACCTCCCTGCAGACTTCAGCCTGCCTCTCAGATGGATAAACCAGACATTATTTTTCGGGTTTCTGTCTGTATTCTGTCTTTTAATGTCTTTTTCTCGGCAGGGGAACAAAATGCCGCGTCAACAGAAAAGATATTCATGTCCAGCACATCGTCTATCTCAAGGCCGCACTTCGTCTGAACAACATCCCATTCATGCGTAAGGTTTATGTTTGATACGCCCCTGTCATCGGTATTTATGGTGGTTTTGATTCCTTTTTTGTAGAAGTCGGCTATGGGGTGGGATTTATAATCCGGGCACACCCCCGTGTGCACATTGCTTGTGACGCATATCTCAAACACGATGCCGGCATCCCTGATCCGCTCAACGAACACCTCATTCTCGGCGATCCTCACGCCGTGGCCTATGCGTGAGGCATGGAGCACATCAACCGCCTCTTTGACCGATTCCCAGCCTGCGGCTTCGCCGGCGTGAATTGTAACGGGAATCCCCGCGCTTTTGGCGCGGTCAAAAATAAGAGCGAACGGAGCCCCGGGGAAGCGGCTTTCGTCGCCGGCCAGATCCAGACCGCACAGGCCTCGGCCCATATATTTTTCGGCAAGAGCGTATGTTTTTTCCCAAGCTTCCCGCTCCGTGCCGCGGTATGCGCAGAGAATGGCTCCTGTTTTAATATCAAAATCTCTTTCGCCTTTTTTCAGACCCGCGAGAACGCTCACAAGGATGTCCTCCTGCGTCACTTTTTCGGCGGCCTGCAGGCAGGGCGCGAAACGGATTTCCATGTAGCGGATATTTTCCTTTGCGGCGTCATCGCAAAGTTCATAGGATATTCTCTCCATAGATTCCGGTGTCTTGAGATAAGGGTAGAAAAACTCAAATTTGTTAAGGAAATCCGTCAGAGAACAGCAGGTCGAATCCACCTGCACATAGTTCGCTATCCCTTCGGGCTCCTTGCAGGGGAGATCACAGCCCGCGGATTTCATTATATCAAATATCGTCCGGGGCCTTATAGACCCGTCAAGATGACAGTGCAGATCAACTTTGGGAAGTTTTTTTAACGACTCGCCTGAAACTTTCATATTCAGAATTCGTCCACCACCGAAAGAAGCTGTTTCTCTATATCTTCCGGCGTGACACCGTCATCGTTTTTTATAACGATGACCTTCACGGGGGCCGTCGCGGGCAGCTCGGCGCCGTCATCATTCGGATATGTCTCTTCCATCTCCTTTCTGGAAACAAAATGAGCGTCAATGCCCTCAGCCTCAGCCCTCTTGGTCCTTTCCTCATTGCGGGAGACGCAGGTCTCAAAAGAAGCGTCTATGTAGAGGGCCGTCGCGTTTTTCAGTATTTCATCAGAAAAAATACCGAGCGAGCGGGCGTTGTCAGGCCTGGAGAATTCTATCGCCAGCACGCCGTCTTTGTCTTTATACGCCAAAGCTTTCCTATTGAGGCCCGCCAGCATCGCGTCCCATATACCCGGGTCCATGATCTTAAACCCGCCGTCGTCGGTGGGCATGAACCTGTCCGTCCTGCCGGAAGCGACATCGCCATCATGAAGTTCCATGAGTATGGGAAAATCGTCTATCCTCTCAAAATTCACAGCCTTTCCGCTCTTCTTCAGGATATCCGTTATGGTCCTGTAAACTATGCTCTTACCGCAACCGGGCCTTCCAAGTAAAAATATATTTTTCATACAAAAATCTCCGCTAGATACGCCGACTCTTCCTTAAGGACAGCTATACCGTTGAGCAGATCGTTCATGTCACGCACCGCCGTCTCAACCACAACTATCTCCACAGCCTTTTCCTTGAAGAGTTTATTCATATTCTCCAGATTCTTTCTTTTCAAGAAGCCCTGCTCCCTGTGCAGCGGAGGATGGAACTTAAAAGGGGGCTGACCTTTGGGATCGGGATTGATCCAGAAATCGTTCAGATGCACCTCGTAAAGCATCTCTGCGGGGATACCTTCTATGATGCTCTCCACCGGATCAGCGAGTTCTTTTTTCCCGAACATCGGCAGAGCCCTTGTAAACCAGTGCCCTATGTCAAAACAGTATTTGACATCCAGCCCGCCGGAGCGCACATCTTTCATGAGCTTGAGCATATCATCCTGCTCAACGCCGATGGTATCAAAGGCCGTGTTGTTCTCCACATGCATCAGCAGGCCTTTCTCTTTGCAGTATTGGGCAAGTTCCCTCGAGCTCGTTCTCACGCTTTTATTCGCGATATCAAGATACCTTCCCGCCGCCTGGTAAAAAGGCACACTCCCCGGATGCATATTAACCAGCCTCGCTCCTATCTTTTTCGCGAAGTCAACGTATCTTTTCATGAGAGCGCAGGCCGCCAGACGGTCTTCTTCCTGAAATGTCACAACGCTCTGAGCGACAAAAGTGTAGGGAAGATGCACCGAAATAGACACGCCTTTCTCTTCGGCGTATTTTTTAATCCCCTCTATTTCATCATCGGCCATTGCCAGAAACGGATTCGGCACGCCGCCGTCGAGCTCTATGTGATTTAACCCTATTTCCCTTATGACATCTATCTGACCCTTTATGTCCTTTTTGGCCTTTATCTGCACCGTGGCATCCATATCCGGCACCGTTAGCTTGCCCGCCTTTAAGTCTTTTTTTTCCTCATCAGTCAAAAAAGTTGTCTCCAGCATGTTTGTAAAATTTCTTCCTAACCTCATCTATCCTCCTATTCGCCTGACTTCTTCAAAATGCACCAGTTCAACAAACTCTCTGTACCTTTTATCCACATCACTCTTTTTAAGGTCTATAAGCCCATTGACGCCGAATCCCGAAACCGTAAAGGACGAGATAACCGTGCCGTAGGCGGCCGCTTTTTTAATGCTCTTCCATGTGATTTTACCAGACGAGGCAAGATAGCCCATAAAAGCTCCGGCGAAACTGTCTCCGGCTCCCGTGGGATCAACGGCATCTTCAAGGGGATAAGCGGGAAGAAAAAACATTCCTTTTTGACTGAAACATCCGACGCCATACTCACCCTTTTTAACAACAACCGTTTTGACGCCTTTTTTCAGCAGCTGCCTGGCCGCCTTTATTATACTGTGCTCTCCCGTGTACTGCCTTATCTCGGCCTCGTTGATAAGGAGGGCGCCAAGGCCGGGCAAAAGAGCGCCGATGTGCTTTTTTTTGCTCTCTATCCAGAAATTCATCGTATCCAGCGCCGTGAATCCGCCTGATTTCCGGGGCTTCATCTGCTTCAGGACTTTTTTCTGCAGCACGGGGTCTATGTTGGCAAGAAATAAATGCTTTGACGCCCTTAAATACTCCGGTACCGAGGGGTCGAATTTTTCAAAAACATTCAACTGCGTGTCAAGGCTTATGGCCGTTGAGATGTCCCATGAATATTTGCCTCTCCAGAAAAAAGTCTTGCCCGGCTCCCTTTTGATTCCGTCGGTGTTTATCCCTTTTTTATTCAGCTTTGCGAGAAAACCCCCGGGAAAATCAGCGCCGACAACGCCTATGATGGCAACCGGCGAGAAAAAGGAAGCGGCCAGCGAAGAATAAACCGACGAACCGCCCACGCCCCTGTTTATTTTACCGAAAGGCGTTGTAATGGAATCCAGCGCGACCGAACCCACGATAACAATGTGCTCTTTCATTTTTCCTCCGGCATATATTTATCCATTATAACGCCGAGTTTCTTTCTCATGGCGGGGCTTATATGTTTTTTATCCGTCATCACGGCGCCGCGAAGAGCCTCAGCGCAGAGGCAGGATCTTTCAAACGCAAGACGGGGGATGATGTTTTTCAGTATCTGCTTGGCCTTGGCTATATTTTTATTGAAATTGGCCATGACTTTCTCGGTATTTACCTCTTCGCCCTCTTTCCACACATCGTAATCCGTCACATGCGCCATGGTGGCGTAGCAGATCTCCGCCTCGCGGGCGAGAAAAGCCTCGGGCATTGCCGTCATACCGACGACGGCGGCTCCCATGGAACGGTAGAACAGCGATTCGGCTTTGGTCGAAAAGCGCGGGCCTTCTATAACGACGAAGGTGCCGCCTTTGTGCGCCCGGGCTCCCGTCTCTTTCACCGTTTTATACAGTATCTCCGAAAGCTCGCCGCAGAAAGGCTCTGCCAGCGGGACATGCGCGACAACGCCCTCACCGAAGAAAGTGGAGCGGCCGCGCTGTTTTGTGTTATCAAATATCTGATCCGGCACAACTATATCCGTGGGATGATTCTCTTCCTTCAGAGAACCGCAGGCGCTGACTGAGATGATCCTCTCAACGCCTATGGACTTCAGGGCATATATATTGGCCCGCGAATTCACCTCGCTGGGCAGTATTCTGTGGCCGCGGCCGTGACGCGGGAGAAAAGCCACTCTCACACCGTCCAGTTCCCCGCAGATTATGCTGTCAGAAGGCCTGCCGTAAGGAGTGGATACTTCCACCTCCTCCACATTAACTATCCCCTCAAGATCATAAAGGCCGCTTCCGCCTATTACCGCTATCTTCACTTTTTCCATCTCGTTCCTCCGTTATAAAGCCGAAAGCTTTTCCTCAAAAATACACATGATCTCTTTCACGGGAAATTCTTTCTTTGTCCTGCATTCAGCGGCAAAAGGATGCCCGCCGCCGGAAGCGTATTCCTTCCCTATGGCGTTTTGAAAAGCCAGGGCCAGGGCGTGCGCGAAATTGCCGCAGTGCAATTTCCCAGTCCTGGAACGGAAGGAAAAATGAACGCCTTTCCCGCCCATGTCTGAAAACATTATAAACATCACATCTTCCTTATCCGACGGAAGTTCATATAAAACGACACTGCCCACCATGGGCATGAGTTTCACATTTTCGCCCTTGAAAAGATATATGTCCGTGGCGTCAACCGTTTTTACAATATCCGCCTTGTGCATGAGAGAAGCTGTTTTTTCCCAGTCCGAAAGATAATATTCAAATATTTTTTTCGCGCGGGACGCGTCGGGAAACGCGCCGATGAATGCCCCTTCAGATGAGAAGGGCTGAGGGTTCTTAAGCCATTCCTCAAGGTTATCAAAGGCGAACCGGCCGCTTGCCACATCGGCGAGCTCCTTATCCCTGTCATTGTAAAAATACTGGAAGCCGCCGCCGCCAAGAGCGAAGATTATTTCCGCGGCCTGGTTCAGAAGAGTTGTTTTCGCCCTCTGCTTCACCTCAAACATCGTCGGGCGGGAATCTATCTTATTGAGCAGCCACGCGTATTTTTCTTTAACGCCGTCATAAAATGGTTTCACATAATCTGATATGTCTTCGGTGGCCGGCTCAATGGCCCAGTCGCCCTTCAGACCTATCAGCGCGGCGATATCGTCACTCCGGTCAACAGCGCCGCAAAAAGAAGCGAGCATGTGGGCGACGGAACTGCCCGAACACCTTTGATACGCGCCGAGCACGGGATTAACAACCGTCACCCTTTTGAGCTCTTCGCCTAAAAGAGGGTGATGATCCAGGATGATTATGTTGTCGTGAATATCAGCGTAGGCGTCATAATAACCCATCGTGGCTTTATCCGCGACAAAGATGATATCGGGTTTATGATTTACAATGTCTTTCTTCAGGCGCGATTCCTCAAGCTCCATGGTCGTGGGCACCTTTACCGTAACAGAGATGTCTTTTTTCTCAAGAAGCCGCTTGAGAATAATGCCGGAAGTGATGCCGTCCGGATCATCATGACAGTAAACAAGAGCTTTTTTGCCGCGGGCGTCTTCTATCTTCGCGGAAACTTTCTCAAAATTCAGCGCTCCGGCCTCGGCCTTTACAAATTCAGCATATGTCATCTTAACTCCTTTATCAGCGCGTCAAACTGGCCCAATAACGCGTCCAGCCCCTCGGAAGAATTGTCCAGAACAAAAAAATCACCCGGCAGGACCTTTGCCAGGGCCGGGCGGTCGGTGAGAAATATTTTTTCAATATCGTCATTTTTGTAATAACTTTCCATCAGATCCGTCGGGACTATGTGATCATCAAGCGCGTTATTCTTCTGCTGTTCAAATCTTTTTCTGTTCCGCTCCAGGCACAGATCGTAGGGACAGTAAATATAGACTATCATGGCCCTTGCGAAAGTCTCAGACCTGAAATTTTTAAGAGCCGAGATATAGTTATCTCTGGCGAATTCTATAAAGACAAGATCGTTTCCTGATTTTACATCTTCAAGACGGCTGTCTATGGTGCTGAGCACCTCGTCCACGATGGTGAAATCCGTCACCTCGAAACCGCCCTCTTTTCTGAGATGCCTTTTAAATTCCGTGTCTTTATCAAGGAGCTCTTTGAGAATGGGGAAATCGTCCACCCTTTCCACTTTTTCAATTTGCTCCGTTTCCTTGAGCTTCTTTATTATCGTCTCATACACAAAAGACTTGCCGCAGCCGGGCCGGCCCAGAAGAAAAATATAGTCTTTTTTCATAGAGCAAGGCACTCCCTCACATATTCCAGTTCTTCTTTCACCAGCTCGTTGCGTATCGCAAGATATTCCTTCACCTTGGCTGCGGTCTCAAGTATTATCACTTCCGGTTCCAGCGTCTTGACAATCTTGCCGTATTCTATAAGGTTGGCTTTCTGTAAAGGACCTTCGGTCTTGTGAAGCGGAGGGTGGAATGTAAAAGTCTTAGGAACAAAATCATTAAGATGGAGTTCTTTCACCATATCCTTGGGAATCTTTTTCATGACCTGTTCTGGATTCTCAGGCACGGGCTTGGCGTTGCCTCCCGGAGCCAGAGCGCGGGTGAACCAATGGCCTATGTCCAGGTTATAATAGACTTCAGCGCCTTTGTCCCGGCACTTCTGAACAAGCCTGATACCGTCTTCAGGTTCTACATATAAAGTATCAAAAGATACATTATTCTCAATATGAAAATTGATGCCTTTCGCATATTCGGCAAGTTCCACAACGCTTTCTACAATAGCCGTCTCAAACTTCTCCATCCATATAGGACCGTTCAGATAAAAAGGCGCCGTGCCGGGATGCATATTGAGATGTTTAGCTCCTATATCTCGGGCAAAATCTATATAAAGTTTATGCAGTTCAACAGACTTCTTCCTGTCTTCCTTCTGTATGCAGACAACAGCGCTGCCTATGCCCGGCGGAGAATACGGAAGATGTACTGAAAGTGTTATATCGCTCTCTTCAGCTTTTTTCCTTATGGCCATACGGTCTTCTTTAGACATTGTTATATAGGGATTGGGAATATCCGCATCCAGTTCTATATGATTAAGTCCCTGGGCTTTAGCCATATCCAGCTGTTTGAGAACATTTTTCTTGAATTCAACAAGGCCGAGGGCGTTCATGGAAAACATAGAAATTTCGCCGCTAAGAATCTTATTCCTTGTTTCTTCCGGCAAAACATCCACAATAAATAAATTCGTAAAATTCCTTCCAAGTCTTATCATTTGTGCCTCCCGAAGGAGGGGTTTTCTAACCCCGATACAATTCTCTGAAGGTAGGTTGGCGCCCGCCTTTCGAAACTTCCAAAAATTACGCAAAAAATAGCCAGCGACACATCCCAATACTGTGATTTAACACCGGATGCCGGCCTATCCTGATGCCTAAGCATGAGAACAATTATATCAGTTTTTGCTCTTGATTGCAAGAACGGAAAGAGCATCCGCCGTCTTGTTTTTTGAACGGTCTATGTGTTTGAACGACACCGCCGCGTTTTTTTTCAATTTAATTGTTTTTATTTTATCCCTGACCTCTGAAAGAAGTTCTGCTATTTCCCGGTCCTTTACCCTCCAAAGGCCGTTGATCTGATTCACCATAAGAAGCGAATCGGAATAAACACATAGCGAAGCGAATTTGTCTTTGATCTTCGCCGCTTCCTCAAGAGCGAGAATCAAGGCGGAATATTCCGCCTGATTGTTTGTCTTTACACCCAGATACTCTGACAGTTCCGATATGATCTCGGAACCCCTGAGCAAAACAGCGCCCGCGCCGGCAGGGCCGGGGTTTGGCTTCGCCGCTCCGTCCACGAAGCATTCAACAACAGCGGATGCTTTCGGCGATGAAGATGAGACAGCGCTCATTACCGTCCCCTTGAGTAATTTCTTCACCCTGGACGGCTTTAAGCCCTTGTATTTTTTATAAAGTTTCGTAAAGCTCTGTTCTTCAGCGAGAAATGCTAAAATCTCGCCGTCTTTTGGTAAATCCGATTTCACGGGCGCGAAGCCTTCCTCACGCGCACAACATACGGCCGCAATTCTCGCAAACCACTATGTCGGCGGAGGAAACCTCTATGATCTGCTGTCTTGTCAAAGCTATGTTACAGCCACCGCAGGCATTGCCATCTTTAACTTTGACGACGGCAATCCCGCCTTTTGATTTTCTTATCCTCTCATACTGCTCAAGGGCTTTAGCCAGAGAGCTGTCGGATTTCATGCTTTCCGCGCTTTCATCGCGAGCTTTTTTTTTGCTCTCCAGACTGGCCGACAAGGCGTCTTTTTCCGTGTTCAGCGCCTGGCATCGGGACTTCATTTCGGCTATTTGCTTTGCGGCATTTTCTTTCAAGGCCGAGACTGATTTTTTTTCCTCCTCAACCTTATCCATCAATTCCAGAAGAGAGGTTTCCGCGTCCGACACCTGATTTTTTTTATTCTTTATCCCCTCCAGAATCGTCGTATACAGATCATTTGTCTTGACGGCGTAAAGCTCCGACTGGGATTTTTTAATTTCTTCGTTGAATTTACGAATGTCGTTTTCCAGCTCCTGCTGAGCCACGGCCTGTTTTTTATATTCTTCATCAGCCGCCTTTAAACTCTCATTCAAAGCGTCTATTTCTTTTTTACCGTTATTTATTTCTTCCGGAATAGCCGCTATCCAGGCAGTGACGGAATCCAGTTCGCTGTCTTTCGCCTGAAGCCCCATAAGTTTTTCTATAATTCTGGACATTTTCTCCTCATCGCTGCGCTCGCTTAGCTCTATATCCGCGTCCTATATTGGGCG
>PEUP01000078.1:0-456 GCA_002780705.1 Elusimicrobia bacterium CG03_land_8_20_14_0_80_50_18
GAAATAATGAATGTTTCCGAGCTGGCAGAGTATATAGGTGTCAGCGGCTCGAAGATCTACAAGCTGATCAGGGACAAAAAAATACCCGCCTCAAAAATAGGCAGGCAGTATAAATTTTCTAAACAGGTAATCGATTCATGGCTGAAAGAAAGCATTATTACATCATCGAACGGACCACTTTTTCAGCCTAGAAAAAATATCGTAAAAGGGGGTGAGAAAAATGGCGAAGAAAAAAGCAGCGAAGAAAAAAGTAGCGAAGAAGAAAGTAGCTAAGAAAAAAGTAGCGAAGAAGAAAGTAGCTAAGAAAAAAGTCGCGAAAAAGAAAGTCGCGAAAAAGAAAAAGAAGTAAGGAGGCTATCTAGTATGGCTCAGAAAATTGTTAAGCTTGGTTTGAAGAGAGAGAAAAACCATCTCTATTACATCGGCAAAGACGGAAACGTCTGGGCCGCTCCGATG
>PEUP01000078.1:479-13048 GCA_002780705.1 Elusimicrobia bacterium CG03_land_8_20_14_0_80_50_18
GCGAAAGCCACAATGTCCCGCGGCGGCAAGAAAAGAAAAAAAGCGGCAAAGAAAAAAGTCGCAAAAAAGAAAGTCGTGAAGAAAAAAGCGGCGAAGAAGAAAGTCGTGAAGAAAAAAGCGGCGAAGAAGAAAGTCGCAAAGAAAAAAGTCGCGAAAAAGAAAGTCGCGAAGAAAAAGAGATAGTTTTCTTTTGGCCGCGCCTTTCCCGATCATGTCGGGACAGGCGCGGTTTTTTTTATGCCCAGATGTGACTTCACCCCAACGGGATTTCGCCCCGGGATGTCACCGGATTTTATATGTGTCGGGAAATTTCAGTTTATGGACCGCCCGGCCGAGCATTTCTTTCGCCCGTTTTTTTTGCGCCGGCGTGATTCCCGCCGGTATCTTGCCCGCGCGGGCTATCTGATCCATTATCCCGTAGGTTAATCCTATTTCCTGTTCGTCGCTCTGGCCCGGCCACAGGCCAGCGCTCGGGGCTTTGTCAATGATTGCTTTCGGAATATCAAGTTTGGCGGCCAGCTCCCTCACCTGTTTCTTCAGGAGTTCGGCCAGAGGCAGCACATCCGCGGCCCCGTCGCCGTATTTTGTGAAATATCCGAATTTCAGTTCTGTTTTGTTAGATGTGCCGGTGACAAGGTAGTTTTTGCTGTTTGCAAAATAATAGATTGCGCTCATCCTGAGCCGCGCCTTTAGATTGCCCCTGGCGGTTTTTGCGCTTTTAACGGGACAGGCTTTCAGGGCCGAAAGATATATTTTTGTCAGATCTATTACACGAAAGGGGATTTTGAATTTGCGCGCGAATTTCCTGGCGTCTTCAATATCTTCCCTGAGGGATTCGCATGGCAGAATCAGAGCCATGGTCTTCCCGCGTGAAGCCTTATGAGCCAGCACAGCCGCCACGGCGGAGTCTACCCCGCCGCTCAAGCCGAGCACAAAACCCGCGCAATGAGAGCTTTTGAGTTTTTTCCTCAGCCAACTTATGATTTTTTTTTCCATCGGCTTCAATTGTACATAAAAATTTGCTAAAATCAAAAAGGGCCGGATAGCGTTTGATGGCCCTAATTATGGAAAAAATACTGATTGTAGAAGACAACCCCGATGGCGCAGAGGTGCTGAAAGACATATTGTCTGCCGAGGGTTATATTTGCGATATCGCGCCTGATGGCGTGACCGCGGAGCTTAAGGCGCCGATGAATGACTACGGAGTGATACTTCTGGATATAATGCTGCCGGACAAAAGCGGTTTTGAGCTCCTGGAAAAATTTAAAAATGACTCATCCACCTCAATGACTCCCGTAATCATGCTCACGGCCCTCAATGACACTCAATCCCGGATCAAAGGCTATAATCTCGGATGCAACGATTTTATATCCAAGCCCTATAATCATTACGAGCTCATCGCCAGGGTTAAAAATCATCTCAGACTGAAAAACGCCCTCGCTGACCTGGAAGACACCAATAATGTGCTCTACACTCTCGCCGCGGCGATAGAGGCGAAGGATCTTTACACCCGCGGGCACTCCAACAGGGTGAGCAATTACTGTTATAATCTCGCAAAGAATCTCGGCTGGAGCGAGAATGACTGTATAGGGATAAAGCGCGCCGGGCTTCTGCACGACATAGGTAAGATAGGGGTGCCGGATTTTATACTGACAAAACCCGGCAGCCTGACGGCCGAGGAATATCAGATTATTAAAACCCATCCCGTGCTGAGCGCCGAGATATGTTTGTCGCTGACAAAGCTGAAGGACGCGATCCCTATTATCAAATACCATCACGAGCGTTACGACGGTAAGGGTTATCCCGCGGGGCTTGCTTCCTCCGCCATACCGCTCGGCGCCCGCATCATGGCGGTCTGCGATTCATGGGACGCCATGACCTCGGACAGGGCATACCGGAAAAAAATCAACAGGGATGATGTTATCAGGATTCTTAACGCGAACGCCGGCGCGCAGTGGGACCCCGAAATAGTTAAAGCTTTTATTGCTTTTCTGAAAAATAATCCCGAATGATTTTTTCCGCGGAGGGGTTGAGCTTTACGGCTTTTCTGAATTCCGATTCCGCTCTCGCCTTCTGTCCGCGCGCGTGGTATATGGAGCCCATTATCAGCCGCGCCTTGTAATCGTCGCTGATATCATAAATATATATTGACGAGCCGCATATTTTTACGGGTTTTATGGAAAGAAAATATCCGAAAGGCCTGCTGTAATGGCCTAAATATATACCCTGCAAATTTGTGGCGCTCAATGCGAAATATTCTTTTCCGGTGTTTTCAGCGCTGATCATTTCTCCGCCGCGCTCCACAGGCGTAGCCATAAGACATCCCTGATAGCGGATACCGTAATATTCGGGCGAACCGGAGCCGAAATACGAAAGTGTGAGAGGCGGTTTGCCTTCTTTTTCCCACCATTGGGCAAGCTGTTTTAAGCCCTGCCCCCAGTCTAGATTTGAATCGCCCAGATATTTGATGCCTTGTTTCGGCCCGCCCAGCGTGAAATTAAAATGAGAGATATAGTCAGGAAAGATCAGCAGATTTTCAAAAATGGCAAGGGCGGCTATAGCCGCGGGGGCCCGGCCTTTCAGGAGCTTTGCCGCGCGGGAAAAGAAAAGAAATCCGAAAGGCCATAAAAGAATGACATGCCGTATGCCGATGTTCAGGTTGCTGAGCATCATAAAAATCAGGAAAGCCGCGGAAGGCAGAATAAAAAACATCTCGTCCTTTTTTATTTTCAAGCTTTTGACGCTTAGTGCTGACAGAGCGGCAAGAACAATGCCAGCGAGAGTGCTTTTAAGAAGCATGGCCAGCGGGAAATAATAGAGCCAGCCTTTTACGGAATACATCCCGAGCAGATAGGCGCTGTGACCGCGCCGCGAATGGAAGAAACTGTAGGCTATGCCCTTGAGATAGGTCTCGGGGAGGAAGGATATTTTTGCGGCAAGATTCAGCGGCCCGCGTACAAAAAGCGGCAGTGACTTCAGTTCATCCGCATGGAAGAAAGCGCCGCAAACGGGTTCCGTGAATCCGTAGCAGAGGTTTATAATGAAAATGAGCAAAGGTATCTGAATCAAAAAATGCATGGCGAATTTCTTTTTGTCGCCAGTCCAGCAAAAGGCGCTCAGTTGGAAGATGGAAAAATAAAAAACGGCGCTGTGTTTGGATGAGAGCGACAGAGCCCATAGAGTTGAGGAGAGCAGATAATTTTTCAAATCCTGTTTCTTTGTGTAGCGCCACAAAAAGTATGCCGCCATAACGGCAAAAGCGGCGCTGCCGAAATCTGTTGTCACGAGTCCGGCGTGGGCGAGCAGATTGGGTGAGAGGGCGAGCATGAGGGCGCTGATATCGGCGGCTCTTCCGCCGTAGAGTTCCTTTGCCCAGCGGTGCAGGATAATTATGAGGGGTATTCCCACAAGAAGCAGAAGCAGACGGCCTGTGAATAAAAGCCGGTCCGTATCGCTTCCGTTTATGAAAAACACTTTATCGGCGAAGGCGAAATCTTTGCTCGGCGACCACTTGTTAACGCGTATTTCCTCGTCCGTCCTTATCAGGTGTTCCCGGGCGGGGAGTATCGCTTTCGCGAAATACCCGGACAGCCCGGCTATGTATCTTAAAAGGGGAGGGTGTTCTATGCCAAACCTGAAATTACTGAATTCGCGGTAGGCGATTCCATCGGCAAGATGCAGTGTTTCGTCGTAAACAGGAGATTTTTTCAGTGTGCTGGATATGGCGAGAATGATAAACAGCGTTACGGAGATCCACAGCGGAATGAAAGATTTTTGATTTTTCTTGCGGTCTTTCATGGTCTAAGAAAAAAGATAGAGCAGGGCGTTTCCGGCAATGATCACCGCGGCCGCCCCGAGACGCCGGATACGCTCTTTTTCTTTGAACAGCAGAAGCCCTCCCGCTACGGCTATCAGGACACCCGAGCGTTTGACAGCTATGAGATAGGACACCTTAGTCAGTTCCAACGCGGCCATGTGCGTCATAAAAAGCGCGGCGTTCAGTATGCCGCAGCCCAGCAGATATTTTATATCCTTTTTTTTTATTGATGCACTGCGCTTCATAAAAAAGGGGAAGGTCATAAGCGTTATGAGGGCGCACACATAGAAGGGATAACTTGCCACGGAAGATTTTTCCAGAGCCAGTTTGTCAAAATTAGCCACGAAAGCCCACAGGCCCACTGTGAGGAATGCCCACCTGACGCCTCTCTCGTCGCTGATTTTTTTTAAAGGTTCCGCGAGATTTTTGCCTGCCGTCAGCATATAGCAGCCTCCGACGGTGAGCATCATGGCGGCGGCCGCGGGGGCCGTCGGGAATTCCCCTAAAAGCAGTGCCGAGACGGGTATGACAAAAATGGGAGACATGGCGAGGATGGGCATTATGAGAGAGGCCTCTGAATGCTTGAGGGCTTTTATGCTCGCGTAAAAACCCACGCAATTTCCGATGGCCGCGGCCGCGGCTACGGGCCAGAAGCCGGGCGGCGGAAGCGGCGCTCCTTCTTTGAGAAAAGGTATAAGAAGCAGCGGCAGGGCAAAGGCAAAGTATGAAAAGAGGATCACGGAGGGTTCCGAAATGTTCTGTAAATGCAGATAGCGCACATACAGTCCAAGGACGCCGAAAATAATCGCGCACAATGAGGCGGGGATAAACCAGTTCATTGTTAATATTACAAAAAAGACGGCAAAAGTTAAAAGCCGGCCGCGTGTCCCGATAGATTGTAGCTGCCGCATTGCTATGCGGCCTTTGATGGCGGGATAGCAATCCCGCGGCTACACTTTTTATTGCCTTGTAGCTGCCGGTAGGCAGGCTGTCCCGATATTATTTATCGAGGTTGGAAAACCCCTCCTACAAAATATCGAACCCGAGGCGGAGAGCCGGGAAGATTTTTGAAATCGCGCGTTAAATGCTAAAATAAATAAATGGCGAAACAGAAAATACTCATAGTTGACGATGATAAGGATGCCAACGATATTGTCAGAGACTGCCTGGATGCGGCCGGCTACGCGACAATACAGGCATTCACGGCGGAAGAGGCGATAGAAAAAGCCGACGCCGCCCGGTTGGACCTTGTGGTGCTGGACATCAATCTGCCGGACGGCAGCGGCGAGATGGTCTATGCCGCTCTTCAGGGGATGACCTCAACGAAGTCTCTTCCCGTGGTTATCATATCCGGCGAAACACCGGCCCGGGTGCGGAAAATGCAGAGTGTCAAGGACATCCCGGCAGCGGACATTTTCGTCAAACCGCTGGATATCTCCGCATTCCTTGAGCGTGTTCATTTTTATCTCGCTGAGAAAAAAAAACGGGCCCTCCGCCGGATTCTCATAGTGGACGATGACAGTTTCACAAATGAGATAATAAAAGAAAATCTTGAGGCCGCCGGCTACAGCACGCTGTCGGCCTTCGGGGGTTATGATGCCCTGGCTCTGGCGAAAGAGAAAAGGCCGGACCTGATTCTGCTGGATCTGAACCTGCCCGCGGGAAGCGGTTCCCTCGCCTACACCGTTCTGCAAAGCCTTGACGGGCTCAGCGGTATACCCGTTATAATAATTTCCGGGGAAGACCCTGAGGTTATCAGGAGGATGCAGACGGGCAAAACCATTAGCTGCGAGGATATTTTCCTTAAGCCACTGGATTTCAGGCGTCTTTTTATGAGGATAGCGCGGCGCCTTTCCGAAAAATAATGATTGCGGATAACGCCGGCCTTTTGGTATATTGGTGCTATGACAACAGATAATCAATCCGGATGCAATTGTGGCCGCCCGCTGAAGCTCCTCGTGACAGGCGCTGCCGGTTTTATAGGTTCCAATCTCACCCTTGAATTACAGAGCAGATGGCCGGATGCGGAAATTACCGCCGTTGATAATTTTTTCTCGGGAGCTGAGGAAAATCTGCGCGGCTTTAAAGGAAAATTTGAAAACAGGGATGTATCAAAAGAGCAGGCTCTTTCGGGCGACTATGATATAATTTTTCACGAGGCCGCCATAACAGACCCCCGTTACGGCGATGACAGGCAGATGCTGAGATCCAATATTGAGGGCTTCAGGAATATAATCGCTCTGGCGCAGTCTTCGGGGGCGAAACTGATATACGCTTCATCCGCCAGCATGTACGGCAACGGGGCTGCGCCGCAGAAAGAAGATCAGGAAAAACATATTCTGAGCGCCTATGCCGAAAGCAAGCTGGCTATGGATGAGATGGCGCGGGATTTATTCAATAAGATGCATATTGTCGGCCTTAGATATTTCAATGTTTTCGGCCCGGGCGAAGCCCACAAGGGACGCCCCGCGAGCATGATATATCATCTGACGAGGCAGATGAAAGGCGGCGCGCGCCCCCGCATTTTCAAAATGGGAGAACAGAAAAGAGATCACATCTATGTGAAAGACGCTGTTGAGGCCACAATCCTTGCCGCGGATGCCCGCAAGAGCGGCGTTTATAATGTCGGCACCGGCACGGCGGTGGATTTTAACGGGCTTGTCGCCGATATAAACTCCGTTCTCGGCATCTCGCTTGAAGCGGAATACATAGATAATCCTTATGAGGGCACATATCAGAATCACACACAGGCGGACACTTCCGCCGCGGAGAAATATCTCGGTTTCAAAGCCCGCTACAGCCTCAAAGACGGCATCAAAGATTACATAGAAAATCACAGACTGTAGTTTCGCCAGCCGTTGCCCCGGAGATATCCGACCCCGCTTTTTTTGACAAGTCATTGACAGTCGCCCGGGCCTCATCTATAATCTTGTTGAGAATCAATCGCAATAAGCGTTGAATTTTTATAAAGAGGGGGAAATATATGAACCGGGAGATAGAGAGGGCTTTCAGTTCCTATCTGAGAAAAAACGGCATGCGTGTGACGCCGGAGCGGAAGGCCATTTTGCGCGAGGTATTTGCTCTGCACAGGCATTTTGACGTCGAAGAGCTTTTTGATATTCTCCGCAGAAAAAAAACACGCATATCGCAGGCCTCGGTTTACAGATCCATGCCGCTCTTTGTGAAAGCGGGGCTCGTGATCAGAACCGCCGGAGCTGTGGGGAAAGTTGTGTATGAACATGTTTACGGTCATGAGCACCACGATCACATGTTCTGCGTTAAATGCGGAAAGCAGATAGAGTTTAATGACGATAAGCTTGAGAAATTGCAGGTGGAGATTTGCCGGAAATACGGCTTTAATCCGGAATATCACAATCTGGAGATAGACGGATTGTGCAAAAATTGCGCGAAGAATAAGCGGACGGGGGGAAAATATGAAATTTGATCTTGTGAGCATGGAAGACGGTACCGGCGGGATTGTTTCAAGTCTTGACGGCGGCGAATTTTTCAGCGAGAAAATGGGAAACATGGGCATAGTGCCCGGCGCGGCCATTAAAAAAATTACAGGGCATTTTATGCGGGGGCCTGTGATTGTTAAGGTCAAAGACACTGAAATAGCCATCGGTTACGGCATGTCAAAGAAAATAATAGTGGAGGTGCAGTAATGAAAAAAATACTTCTGATGGGGAATCCCAACGTGGGGAAGAGCGCCGTCTTTTCGCGTCTCACAGGAGTGGATGTCATCACTTCAAATTATTCAGGCACGACCGTCGCATACACCCGCGGCTGTATGCGGCTGGGAGGAGAGAAAGCCGAGATCATAGATGTGCCCGGAGTTTACAGCCTCTCCGCCGCGTCCAAAGCGGAGGAGGTGGCTCTGGATATGCTGAAAGAAGGCGATATCGTGGTGAACATTATTGATGCCACTCGTCTTGAGAGAAACCTTAAACTCACACTGCAGTTAATGAGCCGCCTGTCGCCGATGCTTATCGTTCTCAATATGTGGGACGAGACAAAACACAGGGGCATTGAGATTGATGTGCCGAAACTTGAGGAGATATTGGGCGTTCCGGTCGTACCGGTTTGCGCGGTCACCGGAGAAGGAATAAGTGACCTTGTCGGCAGAATGGAGCAGTCCGGGGTGAGCGCTTTTGAATGTGATGTGAAAGACCTGTGGGCCGAGGCGGGCCGCATAGCCGGTAAATCGCAGAAGTTCTTCCACAGGCATCACACTTTTCTTGAAACCCTGGCGGACGCGAGCATAACGCCGTTAACCGGGATTCCAATAGCTCTGGTCGTAGCCGCGGTTTCTTTTAAGATTGTAAGGTTCATAGGCGAAGGGCTGATAGGATATGTTTTTGAACCTTTTTTTGAAAAATTATGGGGGCCGTTTATCGTCAAAGCGTTGGCTTTTCTGACCCCCGGCGGTCTTCTTCATGAAATACTCATAGGGAAACTCATAGACGGTGATATTGATTTCGTTCAGTCAATGGGGCTTTTGACCACAGGTTTGTTTGTTCCCGTTGCAATGGTGCTTCCCTATGTTTTTTCTTTTTATCTTGTTCTGGGATTTCTTGAGGATTCCGGTTATCTGCCCAGGATAGGCGTTCTGTCGGATAATCTGATGCACAGGGTCGGGCTTCACGGTCTTGCTATTATTCCGATGATGCTGGGCCTGGGCTGCAATGTGCCGGCCGCCATGGCCACGAGAGTGCTTGAGACCAGGAGAGAGAGATTCATCGCCGCGACGCTGATGGCAATCGCCATTCCCTGTATGGCGCAGATAGCGATGGTCATGGGTCTTGTGGGGAATTACGGGGCTAAGGCTCTGGCTCAGGTTTTCGGCACGCTTTTTATTGTCTGGATCGCGCTTGGCCTTCTGCAGAATCTTCTGATTAAAGGCGATTCTCCTGAAATTTTTGTGGAAATCCCGCCCTACAGAATGCCCTATGTTAAAGTGCTTTTTGAAAAAGTTTTTATGAGGGTCAAATGGTTTGTGAAAGAGGCTGTGCCCTTTGTAATGCTGGGCGTGCTGCTCGTCAATTTACTTTACGCTCTCGGGGTTATAGAGTTTCTTGGTAAATTGGCTGCGCCTGTTATCACCGGCATCATGGGCCTTCCCGAAAAAACCGTGGCGGCCCTGGTCGTGGGCTTTTTAAGAAAAGATGTCGCCGTCGGTATGCTCGCCCCCCTGGGGCTTTCAGTCAAGCAGCTCGTCATCGCCTCTGTCGTTCTGGCCATGTATTTTCCATGCGTGGCCACATTCGCGGTGCTTATCAAGGAACTCGGATGGAAGGACATGCTCCTGTCATCGCTGATTATGATTGTTTCCACCTTATTGGTCGGCGGCGTATTGAATTTGATTTTGTAACCCAACTCTGCAGGGTGAGGATAATCAGACAGTTTAAAGGTGAAGTTATTATGGGAAATTTGAAAACTTATAGAGAAATGCTTGAAAGCGAAATCAAGGAAGTGGTGGGATGCACGGAGCCGGCGAGTGTCGCTTTTGCATTTGCCCGCGCGGTAAAAATTTTTAATGATAAATCTTCCCGCGGGCAAATGCTTTCTGATTTTAAAGCAGAGGTGACGGTTTCGCGCGATGTGTTCAGGAACATATCAACAGTGAGGGTGCCGGTTGTTAAATTAAAGGGCATAGAGCCCGCCGCCTCTTGCGGCATTTATACGAAAGCCGCCGGATTTAATCCCTTTGAAAAATCAGGGATTGAGTCCCGGGTTGATAAAGCGGAATCCATAAACAGAGCCGAAAAAAATGTGATAGGCGCCTCGGGAGACGAATATTTTTACGATAAACTTGTTTTGGCTATTGGTTCAAATCCTATAATTCCCCCAGTGAAAGGGATTGAACTTGACAATATTTTTTCAGTCAAAAAAGATTTCCTCTATCTTTCGGATATGGTCAATAAACTGAAAGATGCACGGAACATATTAATTCTCGGCGGAGGATTCATAGGCGTTGAATTTGCTGATGAGCTCATTTCTTCCGGAAAAAATAAAAATATCTATCTTGTGGAAATGGCGGATCAGATTTTATCTTCCTCTTTTGATGATGAGTTTGCGTCTATGGCCCGTGATATACTGGAAAAGAAAGGCGTGAAAATCATGACAGGCGTTAAAGTGAGCGAATTCCGTGGCGGAAAAAGTGTGGAAAAAGCTATTCTTTCCGACGGCAGTATCGTGGCTGTTGACGCGGTTGTGTGCGGAATCGGTGGGGTGCCCAATACCGAGCTTGCAGGGAAAGCGGGCATAGACATGGGCAGGGGCAAAGGTATCTGGACAGACGAATATATGAGAACTTCGGACCCCAGCATTTTTGCCGTCGGTGATTGCGCGGGCAAGAGAGATTTTTTCACAAGGAAAGACGCTCCGGTAATGCTTGCTTCCGTAGCGGCGGCGGAGGCCCGGATAGCGGGCGCTAATTTATATGAGCTGAGGGCTATTCGCCAGATCCACGGTACGATAGGGGCGTTTTCAACATATGTGGGAGGCTTGGTTCTGGGATCTGCCGGCCTGACCGAAAAGGCAGCGAAGAAAGGTAATTTTAATGTGGTAACGGGCCAGGCCGAAGTGACAGATAAACATCCCGGAAAGATGCCGGGGTGCTCAACCATAAAAATGAAACTTATTTTCTCAAAAAGCTCGGGTATTATTCTCGGAGGCCAGGTCGCCGGCAATTTTTTGGCGGGAGAAATAGTAAATATCATAGGCATGGCGATAGAGAAACATTTCACCGCCACTGAACTGGAAACTTTTCAGATGGCCACACATCCGTATCTCACACCTCCTCCGACGAAATATCATCTAGTCATAGCAGCCCAGGATGCGCTGAAAAAGCTGCAGTCTGTATAATCATGAAAATCCCCCTGGTCTATGACAACAGACTGAATGCCCCCGGTTTTGAAAAAGGCTGGGGTTTTTCCTGTCTGGTAGAAGCCGGTTCGCGGAGGATACTTTTTGATACGGGTGATGACGGCCAAAAATTAATTGGCAATTTAGACAAACTTTCTGTGCCGCCGAATAGTATAGATACGATAATTTTATCGCATGACCATTGGGATCATAATTGATTTTGCCGCAGTACAGGAGATAGAATTGTGATTTCCCAAGCATTGAATAACTATGCCGATGAGGCTCTGAAAAGAATGGGTGTTTTAGCCGGTAAAATAGAGGGGTATGAAGAGCTCAGAAAAAAAGTGATCGCGGGATTGAGGAAGAATTATTCGGATACGGCAATCCGATGTTTCATTGAAAAAAAGAATTACGGCGCTTTACCTGATTCCGACGCCTATGCCCGGCTCACCGGACCCTGCGGCGACACGATGGAATTTTATCTGAAAGTCAGAGGGGGGCAAATAAAAAAAGTATCGTTTACAACTGACGGCTGTGAGTCTTCCGTCGCCTGCGGTCAGATGGTTTCTGAGGAGATTACAGGCAGGTCTGCCGAAGAGGTTATGGAACTGACTCAGAAAAAAATACTTGCAGCAATTGGGAAATTCCCGGAAGAGAGTTTTCACTGCGCTCTTCTGGCCGTGAACACGGCCAAAGCTGCTGTCAGAAATTACAGGGAGAGAAAAAATGATAAAGGATAATGTAAAAGCTTTGCTGGATGAATTGCCCGCCGGCGTCGGGCTCGTTGCCGCCGCGAAGACGCGGTCGGCGGAAGAGATATCGGAAGCCGCGGCGGCGGGAGTAAAGATCATCGGCGAAAATTATGTGCAGGATCTTCTGCGTGTTTTTGATTCCGTCAAGTTTCCGGTCTCATGGCATTTTATCGGGCATCTGCAGACCAATAAGGTCAAGCTGATTGTGGATAAAGTTGACATGATAGAAACGCTGGATTCTCTGCGGGTGGCTCAGGAAATAAACAAAAGATGCACGGCTATAGGTAAGGTTATGCCGGCTCTCGTGGAGGTGAACATAGCCGACGAAAGCGCGAAAACCGGTATATGTCTTGCCAATGCCCTTAATTTTATCAAGTCACTCAGAAATTTTGAAAATATACGCGTTGAAGGGCTTATGACAATGGGTCCCCGCACGGCTTCCGGCGAAACAATGAGGCCGTATTTTAAAAAGCTGAAAGAATTGTTTGAAAAAATCAAAGAGATGAACATGGATGGGGTGGAGATGAAATATCTTTCAATGGGAATGACCTCGTCTTATATGGCCGCCGCGGAAGAGGGTGCCAATCTGGTGAGGATAGGCACGAAGCTCTTCGGGGAGAGATTGAGTAATGCGAAATCCGCCTGTGGAGGGAATTATGATTGAGAAAAAACCGCTTTTTAAATTTTGTCCGATATGCAGGACTGAACTGGCAGCTAAGGATATAGACGGAGTGGCGCGTCTTGCCTGTGCCGGCTGCGGCTGGGTCAATTATCAGAATCCCGTGCCTGTGGCTGTGGCCGCTGTCATCAACGGGCGCAGGGAAGTGCTTGTCACCCGACGGGCTTTTGAGCCGGCCGCCGGCCAGTGGTCTCTCCCGGGAGGATTCGTAGAGAACAATGAGCATCCCGAAGAGGCCTGTATCAGGGAGCTTCTTGAGGAAACGGGAATAAAAGGAGAGATTGTCCGTCTTGCGGGCATATACAGTTTCAGCAGCAGAATACACGGTTCTCTTCTTGTTATGGGTTATGAAGTAAAGCCATTGAGTGAAGAATTAAAACTCAATAAAGAAGTCAGTGAGGCGAAATTCGCCGCTTACTCCGATATCCCCGAGATAACTTTCGCAAGCCATCAG
>PEUP01000078.1:13183-18165 GCA_002780705.1 Elusimicrobia bacterium CG03_land_8_20_14_0_80_50_18
AACACGAATTCGCTTATTTAACGGAAGTTGAAGTCCTGCGAAAACTGATTCCGGACAATGGCCGGGGTCTTGAGGTCGGGGTGGGAACGGGAAAATTCGCGCAGGCCCTCGGGATTAAAGAAGGCGCGGATATTTCGGAAAAAATGCTGGAGCTGGCTTCGGGCAGGGGAGTTGTAACGACCCGCGCGGCCGCTGAAGCTCTTCCGTATGATAAAGAAAGTTTTGACTATGTTCTGATGATGATGGCGATGTGTTTTGTTAATGACCCGGCAAAGTCTTTGACGGAAGCGTCGCGGATTTTAAAACCCGGCGGCGCGCTGATAGCTGGAATTATTGATAAAAACAGCGCGATGGGGAGAGAATATCAGATCAAGGACAGCCCTTTTTATAAATCAGCCACATTTTTTTCACCGGAAGAGCTTCTGTCTCTTTTGTCATCATCAGGCTTCGGGAACTTCAGTATTGTCCAAAGTTTGTTTGGAAGTTATAAAGACCTGAATCAGATAGACAGAATAGAGAGCGGATACGGTAGAGGCGGTTTTATCGCCGTCAAAGCCACAAAAAAATAAAAAAGTTACCGGGTACCTTTTTTACCCAATAAGTGAAAGCCCGGCACCATTTGCTTTTTATGCTTTTTAAATAGTCCGGCCGACGGCATTGGCTATGGGCTTCAGTTTTTTCATTATATCGGCAAAAGTTTTTTCGTCTATTGTCTGCGCCGCGTCGGAAAAGGCGTTTTTGGGGTCGTGATGCGCTTCCACTATTATTCCGTCGGCGCCGGCGGCGGCGGCCGCCAGACAGAGTGAGGGCACAAATTCCCGCACGCCTGCCGAATGAGAAGGATCTATTATGACAGGCAGGTGAGATTCTTTTTTAAGGGCGGGCACGGCGCTTATGTCCAGTGTGAATCGCGTGGATTGGGCGAAAGTGCGGATGCCCCGCTCGCAGAGTATGACATTCTGATTCCCGCCGCTGAGCACATATTCCGCGGCCATAAGAAGCTCGCTGATGGTGGCGGCCATGCCTCTTTTTATCATGACAGGCGTGTTGATTTTCCCCAGTTCCCGCAGGAGATTGAAATTCTGCATGTTCCGGGCGCCGACCTGCATAATGTCCGCGTATTTAGCCACGATTTCTATCTGGGAGATTTCCATGACTTCCGTGATTATTTTGAGTCCCGTTAACTTCCTGGCCTCGGCAAGATATTTAAGGCCTTCCTCACCGAGTCCCTGAAAAGAGTAGGGCGATGTGCGGGGTTTGAAAGCGCCGCCCCTCAGGAAAGCCGCGCCGTGTTTTTTCACCATCTTCGCGGTTTTAATGAGATTCGCACGGTTTTCCACCGAGCAGGGGCCGGCCATCACGCTGAATGTTCCGCCCCCTATTTTTTTATTTCCGCAGCGTATGACACTGTCTTCGGGATGCACCTGGCGGCCGGCGAGCTTGTAGGGCTTTGATATCTGGACAATGTGTTTAACCGCGGGATCAGCTTCAAAAAACTCTTTCAGGAGTATGGCGTTCTCGCCGATTACTCCGATGGTTATGTCGGCGGCGCCTTTTGAGTAATGGGCTTTAAAACCGTAAGATTTTATTTTTTTCTCAATACGCCGGATATCGCTTTCGGAAGCGTCCCTTTTTAATGTCAGTATCATTTTATTTCCCCTTTATTTTCTTCAGGCATTTTATGAAGAAATCGTTTTCGGCGGGCTTGCCTATGGTCACCCTTATGTATGCGGGCAGTTCGTATTCCGCCATGCCTCTCACTATAACTCCCATTTTTAGAAGTTCCGTAAATATTTTGTTTCCGTAGCCGACATTGATAAGCAGGAAATTGGCCTGGGAGGGCACATATTTCAAGCCCATCGCGGAAAGAGTTTTTTCCATGCGTTTTTTTTCATTGAGTATTTTTTTAGTGATCGTTTTTACATAAGAAGTCTCGTCCAGAGCCGCGATGGCCGCCTCCTGCGAGAGGGATGTCGTGTTGAACGGCGGCCTTATGCGTTCAAGAATTGCGCATATTTCCGCCGGAGCGACGGCGAAGCCCAGCCGCAGTCCCGCCATACCGTAGGTTTTTGAGAATGTGCGGAGTATTATGAGCTTTTTGCCGCGCCTGAAATAATCTATGGCGGAGACATAATCGGGAGCGTCCGTAAAATCAACATAGGCCTCGTCAAACACGGGTATTGCCTGAGTTTTTCTTTTTTTCAGGACGGCAAACATTTCTTCAATTTCTTTTTTTGAATTATATGTGCCGGTGGGATTGCTGGGGTTTGCGATGAAAATGAATTTGTCTTTCGCCCCCGCGGCATTCGCCATTTTGGCGAGGTCATGCGTATAGTTTTTCATGTTCACGGTTTTTGTGGCGGCGTTCATGAGATCCGCCGTCATCCGGTAGCGTATGAAGGCGTGCCGTGAGACGACTATGCGGTCGGAAGTTTCAAGAAAAGCCTTGCCGAGGAGTTCTATGATCTCGTCGGCGCCGTTACCCACAACTATATTTTCCGCTTTCACGCCCATCTTCAGAGCTAATTTCTTTTTCAGTTCATAAGCGTTTGAATCGGGGTAACGGTTGACCTCACGGGCGCCCCCGGTGACCGCCTTCACAACTTTTACGGGCGGGTCATAGGGGTTTTCGTTTGAGGCAAGTTTCACCACTTTGCTGAGTTTATACAGACGCCTGATCTCGCTTACGGGCCTGCCCGCGACATAGGGTGAAAAAGATTTCAGGGCTTTTCTGGCTTTTATCATGATTTCGGCAATCTCCCCGCGGGGTAGGAACCCAGTATTTTCAGAGAATCGCAGAATTGCGAGAGTTCCGCAATGACATTCTGTATTTTTTTCTGATGCGCGTGGCCTTCGCAGTCAACAAAAAACAGATATTCCCATGCCTTTTTTTTGCTGGGCCGGGATTCTATCTTCGTCAGGTTTATTTTTCTTTTTTTGAAAGGGCTGAGCGCGTCATGGAGTATTCCGGGCTTGTCTTTGAGGGAAAAAAGAAAAGATGTCTTATCTTTCCCGCTGGGCGGGGGTATGCTTTTGCCCATGACAAGAAAGCGCGTGTAATTGTGCGCGAGGTCCTCTATATGTTCATCCAGTATGTTCATGCCGTATAGTTTTCCGGCGAATTTTGAGCAGATGGCCGCGCCCAGCGTAGGCCACTTCGCCGCCAGCTTCACAGCTTCCGATGTGCTGGACACCTCTATCTGTTCGGCGAATGACAGGTTGCGGGCTATATAATTCCGGCACTGACCGAAAACAGAGGGGTGCGAGTAAAGTTTCTTTATTTTATTTTTGCTCTTTCCGCAGGAGACGAGGCACTGCGATATCGCCAGGTATTCCTCGTTAATGATTTTCAGGGGTGACGAGGCGAACATGTCCATTGTGTGATTCACCATGCCTTCGGTGGAGTTTTCGATCGGCACGACACCGTAATCGGCGCGGCCCGTTTCAACAGTGGAAAAAACATCTCCTATGGAGCCCGCGGGAAGGAATTTACAGAAAGCCCCGAAGATCTTCACCGCCGCGCTGTGCGTGAATGTGGCCTGCGGCCCCAGGTATGAAACGCTAAGGGTTTTTTGCAGACTTCTGCAGGAAGAAATGACCGTTCTCATCACTTCTTCCGTTATGACGGCTTTTATATCGCTGAGTTTTTCCGTCGCCTGCGTCAGGATCTGCTCCTCTCTTTCGGGCCGGTAGATGTCCTCGCCTCTGTTTTTCTTATAGGAAGCTATGGTTTCGGCCAGTTTTATTCTTTTGAGGAGCGCGCGTATCAGTTCGCCGTCAACACTGTCTATCTGCTTACGGATAATGTCTATTTTTTTCATATTTCGCTGTCTTCTCCGTCTTCTTCGCCCTCGCTCAGATCGTCCGTCCCGGGTTCTTCGCTGATTTCCTCGCCGCGCGAGCTCTCTCCGCGTTCATTTTCTTCTTCGCCGCCGCCGCCGAGTTCCCGCCAGGAAGGGATATCGGAGACATCCCTTATGCCGAAGATGTGATAAAAGGGCTCGTTGATCCTTATAAGGCGGGGATTCCCCGGAGCGTCTTTGCGGCCGCTGTATTTAATCAGATTGTTTTTGAGCAGTGTCGCTATCACCCCCGTCGAGTCCACTCCCCTGATTTCGTTTATTTCAGAAGTTGTAACGGGTTGTTTGTACAGCACTATGGAAAGCACCTCGGCCGCGGATGACGACAGTCTCATCACGCCTTTCCATGGATAGAGCTTGAGGATCGCGGGTGAGTATTCGGGCCGCGTTGATATCTGGTAACCGCCGCCGATTTCCTCTATAAACACGCCGTGATTGCTGTTCCATTCCTGTTTCAGGGCGTTGACCGTTTCGCTTATTTTCTCCTGCGGCATTTCCGTGATTTCGGCGATCTTTTTTTTGGAAATACCTTTGCCGCTGACGAAGAGCAGCGCTTCTATTGTTTTTTTCAGTTCAGCTGTTTCCATAAGTAACCTCTTTCCCGTGGTTTTCTTCCATAGGCGGCGCCCGCTTCACAGCGTTTAGATAAGTCAGATATATTTCGTCAAAAGGTTTTTTCTGTTTGAGCGAAGCGATGCCTTCGTGAGCCAGATCCAGTATGGCCAGTATGAGCACTGCCAGATAAAGTTTGGAGGGATTTGCCATCAGCATGGAGGATATCCTGACTTCGCGAGCGGCCTTGAGTTTTTCTACAATATCCGTTTTGACATCCTCAATATATATTTCAGGCCCGGTTATCGTGTCAAAATTCTTATCATGAGTTTTGATGAGATTCGCGAAAATATCGGCAAGTTCAAAAACGCTGAGAGTGCTTTTCTTGTCAATTTCTACAGCCGCCGGCTCATCCCGCCTGAAGAAATTTTTGCGCGCCTGATGTTTGTCCAGCAGTATGCCCCGGCTCTCTTTTATCTTCTTCCATTCCATGAGTCTTTCGGAGATATCGCGCTGTTTTTCCACGGCCTCCTGGTATTCAGGGCTCTCTTTGGGGAGCATGAGGCTGGA
>PEUP01000094.1:0-242 GCA_002780705.1 Elusimicrobia bacterium CG03_land_8_20_14_0_80_50_18
TTCGGATTCGGTGTCCAGAGCGGAGGTCGCTTCATCAAGTATAAGAATGGGAGGATCCATCAGAACCGCCCTTGCTATGCATATCCTCTGAGCCTGGCCGCCGGAAAGCGTGGCGCCCCTTTCTCCTATGACGGTGTCAAAACCCTGAGGCATTAGCTGAATAAAATCATAGGCGTTGGCGAGTTTAGCGGCGCGGATCACATCTTCATCGGAGGCATTGTCCGCGCCGTAGGCGATGTTAT
>PEUP01000094.1:263-11092 GCA_002780705.1 Elusimicrobia bacterium CG03_land_8_20_14_0_80_50_18
GCATTATGTCCTGCGAGACTATCCCTATGCTGCGCCGGAGCCCGGCGAGTTTGAAATCCCTGATATCCGCCCCGTCTATTGTGACACGCCCTTCCGTGGGATCAAAAAAACGGGGGATGAGATTGGCTATGGTTGTTTTGCCGCCGCCGGATGAGCCGACCAGCGCGCAGATAGAACCTTTTTTGATGCGCATGTCCACATTTTTCAGGGCCTTATCACCGTCAGGTCCGGAAAAATAAGAAAAAGAAACATTCTCAAAAGCTATGCCGTTTTTGAGGCCGGGAAAATCTTTAGCGAGAGGCTTTTCCTTCACCGTTATATTGGCGTCCAGCACGCGGAAAATTCTTTCCGAGGCGGACAGAGACGACTGCAGGAGCATGTTCAGGTCGGCGAGACTTTTAATGGGCGCGTAAAAATTGATGAGAGCCGCCAGATACGCGACAGCCGTCCCGACGCTCACGGTCTCCCTGAAAATAGCGTTTATCACATAAGCGCCTATAACAAGGGATATTGTGTAGGTGATGATTTCAAGGACGGGACGCTGCATCGTCTCGGCCCGCAGAAGACGCATGATGACATTGAAATAATCACTGTTGCTCTCCCGCATTCTCTCAATTTCCCTTTCCTCGCGGGCAAAGGCTTTCGTCACCTTGGCTCCGCTTATCCTTTCGGCCAGAAGAGCGTATATCCGGGCCATCTGTTCCTGCGTCTGACGGGAAGTCTTACGCATTTTCCGCCCGAAAAATTTGATGGGCAACAGTAGTATCGGAAAGAAGAGCAGAGATGCCAGTGTCCATTGCCAGTTGAGAGCGAAAAGAACGACAAGCAGCCCGACGCAGCTTAAACCGTCCCTGATCAATTTTACCGGCACGGTGGTGATGGCGTTCTGCACATACATCATGTCATTGGTCAGCCGCGAGAGCAGCGCCCCGGTTGTCCTCTTGATATAATAAGCAAGCGACAACTTCTGCATGTGCGCGTATGTTTCGTTGCGCACATCTATTATGACCTTCTGACCGATGTAGGCGAGTAGATAGTTCTGTATATACGAAAAGACGGCATGTACGACGGTCAGTACGATAAGCGCCGCTGAAAAAATAATGAGCAGATTCGTGTCTTTGCTCTCTATCAGTTTATCCAGGCCGGGCTTGAGAAGGTAAACACGGCCGCTTTTCACCGCCGCCACAACGATCATGCAAAGGAGAGCTTCAACAAAACGGATGCGGTAGGGCTTAAGATACACCAACAGCCTTTTCATAATATTTTTTGTTTTCATTATATCCCCCCGGCGCTGACGGCAAGCAATTTTTCTATCTCTGAAACGACATTGGCTTCCGCGTTCTTTTGACCGAATAAATTCCTCAATTTAACGAGTTCGGCGGAAGTGCAGAGCAGTTTGTCTTTTTTCAGCATGGCTGTGAGCTCGCGCAGGATCCTGAAAGGAGCCGCCTCCGTCTGTATGAGTTCGGGCGTCACCAATTTTCCCGCAAGTATATTGGGCATGCCTATGAATCTGCTCTTAACGACCCGGCGGGCTATGGAATAGGACAGGAATGATGTTTTGTACATGATCAGCGTCGGTATCCCGAGCATCGCGTTTTCAAAAGAAGCCGTGCCTGAAGAAGCGACGGCCAGGCGAAGACTTCGGCGGTGGACATAGCCCTTGTCTTCCACTATCTCACAGCTATCCGGCAGAGTTGAATAAAGCTCCATGGGAAGCGACGGGGCCTTGAAACATTTGAAACGGAACTCCCCGCCGCCAAGAAGCTTGATGAGCGCCGCCATCACCGGCAGATGTTTCTCCAATTCACTTTTCCTGGAGCCCGGTAAAAGCCCGATGTAAGGCGATTCGGGGTCGTATGCGGGTTCCGGCAGCATAGCGGTGAGAGGATGCCCGGGGAAAAGAGCGTTAACGCCGTGAGCAAGATAAATTTTTTCCTCAAAAGGAAAAACCGGAAAAACTTTACTGACATATTTTTTAATTTTTTTAACGCGAGCGAAACGGCTCGCCCATATCTGCGGACAGATATAGTAGAACACCTTCGTGCCGACACCGGCAAAGAGCGGAAGAAGATGAGAATTAAAACCCCAGAAATCAACCATAACAGCGGCATCCGGTTGATTCTCCACGCAAAAGCTTTTTATTCTGCCAAGCAGACGGCGGAAAAAAATTATGTTTCGGAGCGGCTCTATGAAACCTATGTCGTTTCTGGCGGAAACATCCACTATGATTTCCGCTCCCGACTCGCGCAGAGCGGCGCCGCCGACGGCGGAAACTTCCCAGCCGGAGGCCATAAAAGTGCCGGCAAGGCGCGCCGCAAAGATATCGCCCGAAAAATCACCGGCCGAAATAAAAACTCTCACTTTATTCCTAAAACGCAGATACCATTTTCATCGGCGAGGGCGACGCTCTCGCGCTCTTCAAAAAAAAGAGCCGAACCGGCCTCGGCGGCAAGAACAGACGCTCCTGATCGCACAAGCTTTTTAATGGTGCCGAGGCCTATGACAGGCACATCAAAACGGGTGTCCTGCGACGCCCTGACGGCTTTCGCCACAACCGTACCGCTTCCGGCTAGCTCCCCTGAGCGCAAAATACACATATCGGTACCTTCCATCGCCTCAAGCGCCACGACAACGCCGTCTTTCACAACAGCCGTCTGCCCGATGTCTTGTCCGCTGATCAGTTTGGCGGCGGATTCCGCCAGGCTTATATCTTTGAGTTCCCGTTTGGAAGGCTTGCGGCGGGTGTAAACCCTCTCCCTGAAAAGCATGCTCTCAAGCGGCCCTACGGAAGAAAGTATCCTGATACCCTCTTTCTCAAAGAGATCGCAAACCGCCTTCAGCATTGTGGATACCCTTTTATCTTTGAGGGAAGCCAGCAGTTTGACCGCTTTGAGGTCGGGTTTGATAGAAAAAACCGAAGCGTGCCGCACGCGTCCGGCGAGGATCAGCTCCTTAACGCCCTCTCCTTTGAAAAAATCTATGGTTTTTTTTAGCTCGCCTATATGCGCCCATACAAAAGAAGACGCGTGTTGCTCTATGCCGCCCATAGCGTGATCCTTTACAGCCGCTATCTTCAGGTCATAACCCTGTTTTCTAAGCTGCTCCGCGACAAGGATAGGAAAACTGCCTTCGCCCGCTATTAACCCTATGACTGACATTCAGTATTTGAGCATTGTGAACAGCTCCGGGCCGGGGGGGAGTTTTTTTCTGCCGTTCAAGTCGGTCAGCTCAATGAGAAACACGAAAGAATCCACGACGGCTTTTTTCTTCATCAGGAGCTTATACGCTGCCAGCGAAGTGCCGCCGGTCGCGAGAAGGTCGTCAAGGATGATATATCTTTTGTTTTTGACAACGGCATCCTCATGCACTTCTATGCTGTCAAAACCATATTCAAGCTTGTAGCGCACCGAAAGTTTTTTCGCGGGGAGCTTGCCTTTTTTCCTTATCACCACCATGCCCTTTTTCAGTTTATAGGCCAGAGCCGCGCCGAAAATAAAACCGCGCGATTCTATGCAGGCGATATAGTCTATTTTGCGCCCGCGATAATATGCGGCCATGGCGTCCACCGCGGCGCGAAAAGCCGCCGGATTTTTCAGGAGAGTTGTGATGTCGTAGAAATATATTCCCTTTATGGGAAAATCCTTCACACCTCTGATGTGCTTTTTAAGATCTATCATTCAAATCCCCCTTTTGACCTCTTCCTTGTATTTTTAAAATCAGAAGTCAACACCCTCTTCAAGAAGGTAGCTTTTCATCTTTTCCAGAGCGCGCCGTTCTATCTGGCGGACGCGTTCCCTCGTAATTCTATATTTTTTCGCCAGGATTGACAAAGAGGCGGGCTTCTCCCCGTGCATCCCGCTTCGGCAGCGCAGAACATCCTGTTCTCTCGGCAGGAGTTTCTTGAGGGCCTCGACAAGAAACTTTTTCCTTTCGCTGCAGGAGGCGATATCTTCAGGGCAGCCCTCTTCCGACACGATTATGTCTTTCAGGAATATCTCTTCGTTCTCATCTATCGGCGTATCAAGAGATATTATGTGCTCCCATGCCTGAATATTACCCAGTATCTTCTCCACCTTATCCTCTGAGGTAAGCATCTCTTTAGCGAGCTCTTTTGCGCTCGGGTTCCTGCGCAGTTTCGCTTTTAGCTTGCCCGCTGATTTCAAAGCCTGTTTTATGTGCGTGTCCGTGTAGGTGGGAATATAGACCATTTTCATCTGATTCATAAGGGCTTTCTGTATTGACTGCTTCACCCACCAGTATGCGTATGTCGAAAACCTGTAGCCGTATTCGGGTTTGTATTTTTCTATAGCTCTCATAAGCCCGAATGTGCCCTCACCTACAAGATCCAGGAGGCTGAGGACTTTCTGGCTGCGAAGATATTTTTTCGCGATGGAGACCACAAGCCTGAGGTTGGATTCTACGAGTCTCTGTTTCGCCCAGACATTGCCCTTGCGCGCAAGAATTATCAGTCTGGCCAAATCCTCTTCTCCGAGAAGAGGAATATCCCCTATTTCCTTGAGATAGAGTTTGACAGAATCAATCTTTTCCATAATTCAGTTCAGATACAGCATCGGATCATAGGCTTCCGTCCCGTAGCGTATTTCAAAATACAAAACGCGGCCGCCGTATTTTTTCCTGCTGCCGCAAGCGCCTATCAAGGCGCCCGCGTTCACATTATCCCCTATCTTTACCGATATGCTGTCAAGATAGGCATACACGCTGTGATAAGCTCCGCCGTGTTCTATGATAACGGTGTTGCCGAAATTCCCCGCTTCGCCGCAAAAAGAGACTTTTCCCGGAGCGGCCGCTTTCACATGGGAAGATTCCGCTTTTATCACTATTCCCAGCGAACGGCTGAGATTATTTTTGCCGAAATGCTCAACGACTTTCCCCGTAGCCGGCCAGGCAAATGAGATATCCGCGGCTTTAGGGGGTTTTGACACCCTTGCCCTCTTTGTGCTCGCCGGCCCCGCGGCGGCGGAGACGGCGCCTCGCGGCACTTTTAATTTCATGCCGGGATAAATACGCGAGGAATCCCTTAGCTTATTGGCACTCACAAGCGAGAAAAAATCAGCATCATGTTTCCGCGCGATAGACCAGAGCGTATCGCCCCTCCTGACATAATACCATCTGTGGCCGGCAGGCGGGGGAATACAAGCCGCCTGAGCCAAAACAATAACACAGCAGATGCCCGCCAATAAATCTTGTCTGTAAAGAATCAAAAAAAACAACCTCCTCCTGTTTTCGAATCCGCAAGGGCCTTTTTTTTATCAAATAAAGAGGCCGCCCCGCAAGCTCTGTTTTAGTCTATCGGCAGCCAGAGATTGGAAGGTGATCTTTTATAGCGTTTTGACAGAAATCCCGATTCCGTCTTGATAAACACGGTAAACAGCTCGGCTTCGCCTATACGTAATACACACACGAAATTATCATCCTTCAGCACCTTGCCCGGCTGGCCGTTTATAACAACATCTTCCATCCCCGGGCATGAACCCTTCACCTCCAGTATCCCGTCTCCTATATCGGTTATGGATTCCACTTTGATCACATCTCTGCTCTCAGTGCCCCTCACAAAATAATAAAAAGCGCTCCACTTGCTCTCAAAGCCGTCTTTTGAAAGAAGAGATACCCTCAAATAATAACCTCCCGGCGGGAGCGAGCGCTGCGAGGATTTCACATCCTCAGGGCGGAGGGCATACTCGTCTTTGATAATATCCTCAAATTTCTCATCCGAAGCCACTTGAAAATGATATTTCTCTCCATCCTCAAGTTCCCGCAGATTATTCAGATCGCCTATCGCATCCGGCAAAGGCAGAGGAGCTTCCGGGACAGAGTCAAAAGGCACAAGAGTCCTGAACCCCTCTTTTACTTTCACGGTTTTCTTTTGAGCGGTGACAGCCACCTCTCCCCGGTGAACACTCAAACGCACATTCCTGTCATCCGAGGTGTTGATGTTATAGCGGGAACCGCCGGAGGGGTCCAACTTCACCCCGCGGCTGGCAACCCTGACATCATCGGCGCCGAGATTGCCGGCGAGAAAGCTCGCCGAAGGGCGTTCTTCGTTCTCATTGAGGAACACCAGCGAATCCGGAGCCAGCGAGAGATTGCCTCCGGCCAGAAACTCAAGCCGCGCGGAACCGTCCGACAAAGTCATCACACCGTCCCCCGGGAAAAGCCGGCGTCCTGAGGGAAGTTTCTCCCACTTTATTTCCCTCCCTTTTCTTGTCAAAACAAGGGGCTCGACGGAGACGGTGTCGCAAACCTGCTCTTGCAGAAGGCCGCTCTCTATTTGCACAAACGGACTCTGAATAAGAGCCCCATCGTCGGCGGGCAGGAATTTATTGAGACGGCGGACATCTTTGATCCGGGCGGGATCCTTGAGATATTTTTGGGCGATGAGCTCCATTGTTGTTCCCGGCGGGATCTTTACTTCAACGATGACCTCAGCTCCCCGGGTGCCCGCATAAAGAGGGCGAATAGCAATTCGCCCGCTACTGCCGTCACCACTTCCCCGGGCATCCGCGTAAAGAGATAACAGCGTCAGCAGAACAAGGGCGGTAAAAGTATTTTTCAGCATTCCCGCTCAGATTGAGGCAGGCCGTCGGGTATTTCAAAAATAAAATTACTTCCTTTGCCTAATTCCGATTCAGCCCATATCCTGCCCGAGTGCGCTTTCACTATTTCTCTTGATATCGTCAGGCCTATGCCTGTACCGCCGGCCAGCGCCCCGGGGATGCGATGAAATTTTTCAAAAATCTTTTCACAGGCCTCTTTCGGCATTCCCTGCCCCGTGTCACGCACCTCCACCCGCACTGAAGATTCCCTTCGGGACACTTCGAGCGTGACCTCACCGCCTTGCGGAGTAAATTTTACGGCATTGGCCAGAAGATTGACTATCACCCTCTGTATCAGCTCGCCGTCGGCGTTCAGCCTGGGGCTTTCCGGGGGCAGCTCGCTTTTCAGCTCAACGCCCTTTTGAAGCGCCATACCGGATAAACCTTCAATGGCGTTTGAGGCAAGAAAATTGACGGGGACAGACCTGATTAGCGGAGTCATCTTGCCGGCTTCAAGCCGCGCGGCGTCAAGTATATCGTTTATCATGGACTGCAGCCGCCGCGTTTCCTTTTCCATGACCGCGAGACAATGTTTCTGTTTCGCGCTCAGGGAATCGGCATTTTGCATTGTCATAATGTCTATAAAGCCGCTGATGGAACTGAGGGGGTTTCTCAAATCATGCGCTATGGCCTGCATGAAAAATTCTTTCATGGCGTCCAATTTCTTCTCAATGCTTATATCCCTGAATACCGTCACCGTGCCGAGCGCAGCGCCGGATTCCGTCAGCACAGGAGCTGTCTGCGCTTTTGCGAAAGTCGCTCCGCCACGATCCGGATCAAAGGAGAATTCCTTAACGATGTTTTTGCCGCTGTTGGCGGACACTTCCTTAAAAAATTCCTTCAGCCCCGAGCCGCTGTCCTCCACATAATCGGCGATATTATTTCCTTCCTCTAATCCGGAAAGTCCCAAAATGCGCTCGGCCTGTGAATTGGCAAGCAATATCTTCCCGTCATAGTCCGTCAGAATGAGGCCGTCAAAAATCGAGAAAATCACCGCCTTTGTTTTGGTTTTTTCCGCTACTATTCTGTCTATCTGCATCTCATTGTATTCTTTGAGCCTGACACTCATTCTGTTGAAAGTGTCCGCCAGCTCACCGATCTCATCTCCGGAAGAAACCTTTACTCCTTTTGAAAAATCGCCGCCGGCTATGCCCGAGGCCGCCGCCGTCAGCTCTGTGATGGGTTTTGTCATGGATTTCGCCGCGAAAAATGCCATGAGAAGAGCCGTTATCGCCACCGCCAGAAGAGAAAGCACAGCGTTTCTCTTCATGAGAAATAAAGAATAATACGCGTCCTCATAGGGTTCTTCGACAATCACAGCCCATCCCATGGTCATAACCGGCGCGTAAGCGCCTGACATCTTTTTTCCGGCGAGCACAAAATCCCTTGCCGCCGTTACGCGGGAACTGATAAAATCCCCAATCAGCGGATGCGCGAGGACGGTCCCGAATGCGTCAGCCCGCGAAGTCAATATGCGGCCCTCACTGTCTACGAGCATGAGCTGTCCGCTGCGTCCGACAACAGTGTTTTTTATTTCCGAAAACAACTCATCTAGAGAGGCTGTGATAAAGAGTATCTTTTCCCCCGCCGGATATGCCGCGTTTATGCGCAGGCCTCCGGCGCTGACATAGGGCTTTCCCGCGGCGGGCTTGCCTTCGCGCGCTGATATAAATTCTTCCTTCCGGGAATAATCCGAAGGCGGCGTTTCCCGGGTCAGAGCGGGATTATAGAATTTGCTCTCTTCTCTGCCCGCGCAGGATACGAGCGCGGCGCTTGCTATGCTGCGGGATGAACTTATCAGCGCCCTTAGCGTCTGTGGAAGCTGCTCACCCGAAAGACTGCCGAGAGTGCGCGCGTTGGTTATAAGGAGCAGGCTTTTTGAAAGGCTGTCAAAATAACTGTCCACCTTGTAAGAAGCGAGTGAGGCGGCGCTGATGTGCTTTTCCATGACCATGCGCTTCAGGGTGACCCTGTTGATGTTGATGAGCCTGAGCCCCGTCAGAAACAGCGGCACGAGAGATATAACGGCCAGAGCCGAGAGAAATTTGGCGAAAATTCCGAAACTTATTTTTTTCATTCTTTCCACTCCCCGCTCCGGACGGGCGCCCGGACGGCCTGCCGGGCCAGTTCCACCATCAACACATCCACCGCGGCCGGCGTCACGCCGGATATGACGGATGCCGAATACAGATCCTCGGGCTGAAAGCGCTGAAGCTTGTGTTTTATTTCCGTCGAGAGGCCGTTTATCCTGTCGTACGGCAGACCCGGGGGTATTTTGATATCCCTTAGCGAATCGTATTTTTTTATATCCCTTTCCATCCTCGCCACATAGCCCCCGTAACGCAGTTCCACGGCGGCCTCTTCAAGGGCATCATCGGGAATCTTCCCGAAGGAACAGCGCCTTTTAAGCCAGGCCAGGCTCCGTCCGCGTAAAAGCGCGGATCTGAGAGTTACGGCGCCCTCTTTTTTATTCACTGTGATTTTCCGGGATGAAAAATATTCCCCCGCCTTCTCAACATCTTTTTTGAATTTTTCCATTTGCGCGATAACGCTCTTATCCACGAGTCCGTATTGCCTTGCCTGGGGCAGAAGCCTGATTTTCGTGTTTCCCTCCCGCAGGCGCAGCCTGTATTCGGCACGGGCGGTGAACATCCTGTAAGGCTCGTTGGTCCCTTTGGTCACAAGGTCGTCTATGAGCACGCCTATATAAGCATCCGAACGAGCCAATGTCAGCGGAGGCAGATCTGAAATAAAGCAGGCGGCGTTTATACCGGCTATGAGCCCGCCGCCGGCCGCTTCCTCGTAACCGGTGGTGCCGTCTATCTGCCCCGCTATAAAAAGCCCCGCGAGTTTTTTGGATTCAAGGCTGTGTTTAAGTTCTCTGCTGTCTATCACATCATGTTCTATGGCATAGCCCGGCCGCAGGATGCGCGCGTTTTCAAGGCCGGATATTGAATGCAGATATTCTTCCTGCACCTCGTAAGGCAGAGATGTGGAAAGGCCGTTCGGATAATATTCGTTTGTGTTGACCCCGTCGGGTTCAAGGAACACCTGATGACGGGCCTTGTCCGGAAATTTCCGGTATTTATCTTCTATGGACGGGCAATACCTGACGCTGGTGCCGGTGATCAGGCCCGAAAAAAGAGCTGACCGCTTTATGTTTTTGACGATTATCTTCTCCGTTTTTTTGTTTGTGTAAGTGATATAGCATGGCCTCTGTTTCGGCGTTTTGCCTTTGAAGCGCATGGAAAAAGGCGTTATTTTTCTGTCACCTTTCTGCATGGCCATTTTTTCAAAATTTATGCTCCTGCCGTCCAGCCTCGGGCAGGTGCCGGTCTTAAAACGCATCATCCTGTGCCCGATGTTTTTCAATGAGGCGGTGAGCTGCTTTGAAGAGGGTTCGCCGAAGCGCCCGCCCTCAAAACTCACATCGCCGACGAACATCATGCCGTTCGGGAAAGTGCCGGGACAGAGCACCAGGGCCTGACAGCTCTGGTAAAGACCCCTGAGTGTCCGCACGCCCCGCACCCTTCCCTTGTGAGAATCAATTGCCGTCACCTCATCCTGAAGAAGATAGAGATTATCCGTGTTCTCAATCATGTTTTTCATATTCTGACGGTAAATCTGCCTGTCTATCTGGGCGCGGGAGCTCCTGACCGCCTCGCCGCGGGATGAATTGAGAATTCTCATCTGTATCCTGCCGGAATCGCTTATCAGAGGCATCAACCCGCCCAGCGCGTCTATCTCACGCACGATGTGCCCCTTGGACACTCCGCCTATGGCGGGATTGCAGGATGTGTAACCTATGGTGTCCAGATGCATTGTTATCAGAAGGGTCGGCACACCCATTCTCGCCGAGGCGCTGGCCGCCTCGCAGCCGGCATGTCCGCCGCCGACCACCACGCATTTTATGTCCGCGAAGGATTTGAGTCTCATCTATGTAGGAGGGACATTCCTGTCCCGATTATATCCACGCATTTTATGTCCGCGAAGGATTTGAGTCTCATCTGCGCAGGATGGAATCCATTTTTGACACAGGAATGCTGAACATCACCGGCCGCCCGTGAGGACATCTAAGCGGCTCGGCGCATTTTTTCAATTCCTGTATCAGAGCCTCGGCGTCATGGCGCTGCAAATCATCCCCCGCCCGGAAAGACATGTGGCAGGCTATTATCTTCACGGCGCGCTCCGCGAGGCTCTCAAAGATATCAT
>PEUP01000024.1:0-1619 GCA_002780705.1 Elusimicrobia bacterium CG03_land_8_20_14_0_80_50_18
CGAATACGCCTCGCTTGCCTCGGCTCTTTACGGGCAGGAAGTCTTTCCCGGCACCAACATACTTGATTTCAGCGGAATTAACATTTATTTCAGGGGGCTGAAGAAGCTGAGCGCGAAATCAATAGTTGATGTGAATCTGAATTTCACGCTCAAGGATTTTCCCGACCAGAATGTCATAGATGAGCAGGGCGATTATACTCTGACGAAGAGAAACGACAGGACATCATCGCTGGACATGGTTTATTCCCGCCTTTTCAGAGTTTTTTCCGCGGGGCTCTCTTTCGGCGCCGCCGTGAACCGCTCCAATCAGGATCATTATGACGCATCCAAATACAAATTTGTGGACAACTATTATGATTACAACTCATATTCATTCGGCCCCGTCGTGTCTTTCGGCGATAAATTGCAGGTCAGCTGCGCCTATAAATACGGGATGAAGGATTATGAAGGCCGTCTCACGCAGAAAGCCAACAGCGACTACACCGCTTCAAAGGTGAAGAACAAAACGCATTTTGTGTCGCTCGGGACTTCTTACAGATTGAGCGGGAAGCTGAAAGCGAAAGTGTCCGCCAACTATTTTACCCAATCCTCAAACCAGGATTACGAGGCGGTTTATAAATATGATTATGACACATATAATTTTGACGCTGGGGTTGTGTATGAATTCTGATAATTACCGGAGGGATAAAATGAAAAAAATCTTAATTTTGGCAGGTATGATTTTGCTGGCGGGCGAATCGTTCGCATGGATGAGCAAAAGTGACGCCGGCACGGCGGGAGCGCAGTTTCTTAAAATCGGCATCGGTGCGAGGGCCATGGGAATGGGAGGCGCCGCCTCGGCGCTTACGGATGTGAGCGCCCTCTACTGGAACCCGGCGGGTCTTGCCTCTCTTGAAAAGAGAGAAGTGTTTGCTCAGCACACGGACTGGTTTGAGGACACCTCAATAGAATTTATCGGAGCGGCTGTGCCTGTGAACGGTAAAGTGTTCGGCTTCAGCATGACTTATCTGTCCATAGATGATTTTGAGAGAAGAATAGCTGACAGCTCCGCGCCCATAGGCACATTCAATGCCAATGACAGCGCCGTGGGTATAAGCTATGCAAAAAAACTCGCGGGCCTGGACGCAGGTATGACAGTCAGGGCTCTGAAATCCAAGATAGGCAGTGATTCATCCAATGTCGCCATTGCCGCCGACGCCGGTGTCATAAAAAAAGGTTTGAGCTTTTCGGGTAAACCGCTCTCGCTGGCGCTTGTGCTCAAAGATTTCGGAACAAAGATGAAATTTGTCAGCAAGCAGGACAATCTGCCCTCTGTTATCAAGCTCGGCATGGGTGTGGAAGTCTCCCCCAGTATGCTCGTCGCCGCCGACCTCAATTTGCCCAGAGACAACGAAGTGAATATGAGCATAGGCTTTGAATATATGCTCCCCGTTGAAGCTGTTAAATTCCCCGTGAGAATGGGCTACAAGACACTCAACGATTTTGACACCATAGACGGTTTCTCAGCCGGCTTCGGACTGGGCATGGGCTCATATAATTTGGACTTTGCCTGGGTGCCATACGGCGATTTCGACGACACTTACAGACTTTCGCTGGCGGGTAAATTCTGAAATAGAATT
>PEUP01000024.1:1639-35136 GCA_002780705.1 Elusimicrobia bacterium CG03_land_8_20_14_0_80_50_18
TATATGCGCATACCGCTTTTACAGTAAAAATTCAGCCACGGAAAGTGTCGGGAAAGTCCGTTCTGAAATAAAGCCGCCGGCCGCTTTCGGGATGATTGAAACTTATTGAATACGAGTGCAGCATTATCCGTTTGTCCGGCTCGCCGCCGTATTTGGTGTCGCCGGAAACGGGATAGCCGATGTGCGAGAGATGCACCCTTATCTGGTGGGTTCTTCCTGTAAAAATTTTTATGAGCAAAAGCGTTTTTTCTTTCATGCTCTTTACGGGGCGTATGTAAGTTTTGGCGTTTCTTCCGTCAGTCTCCACCGAAAAAGCCGTTCTGTTGAAGTCGTTTCTCTTTATCGCCGCGTCTATGAACTGGCTGGATATCACTTTACCGCAACAGACGGCGAGATAGTGTTTTGATACGGTTCTCGCGGCGAATTGCTTCATGATATTTGTCTGCGCGTCGGCGGTTTTCGCCACAATCATCAGTCCGGAAGTTTCTTTATCCAATCTGTGAACCAGACCGGGCTTACCCAGGCCCTTCCAGTCATTGAGCTGGGGATATTTGTAGAGCAGTCCCTGAAGCAGGGTGCCGGATGAGTTTCTTCCGGCGGGGTGTGTGATGATTCCCGAAGGCTTGGAGATTATGAGAAAACTTTCCTCTTCGTGGAGGACCTTGAAATTCACTTTTTCAGCCGTCACATTGGACGCGGGGTCGGCGATAAGATTGACGGATATTTCCTCGTCGCCTTTGAGGATGTGATGTTTTTTTTCGCTTTTACCGTTCACTTTCACATTGCCCGTTTTTATCAGGAACTGTATGAAAGAGCGCGAGTGGCCCGCTATCCTTGATTGGAGAAATGTGTCCAGCCGCATCCCCTTCCGGGGGTTGATAAAACGCTTGAGGGTTATGGAATCATTGTTCATATCAGCCATTCTACCAATTATCCCCGCATATTTAAATCGTTCCAAAAATGGGACAGGCTATTATTTGGAAAAATGCAACTGCTTGACATAGTATACATATTAGTGTACACTCGTAGTGCAAGGAGGAATACATGAACCGAACAATAACATTAAAGGAATTGCGCCCGGAGCTCCCAAAAGTTGCTATGGCAATTTCAGAGAAACTTGACCGCTATACCATAACTAAGCGCGGTCAACCTGTTATAATCATGATTAGTCCGGACGATTACGAAGGCCTTATTGAAACCATTGAGATTCTGCAAGACCGTTCGGCCCTTAAACGAATTAAAAATGCAAGAAAAGACGCCATGGCCGGCAAAACTGTATCTTTGGAAGCATTGCAAAAAAGATTAGAGAGTGTATAAAATTGAATTAGGCAAACTGGCTGAGAAAGAGATTGAAAAGATATACAGATTCGACAAAACCTTATACAAGCGTTTTATCGCCGCGTTTGAAGACATTTCCAAAGAACCGACGCTTGGCAAACTTCTTCATGGTAAGCTAAAAGGCCTTTCATCATATAGGTTAGGGAGCTATCGTATTATTTATGAAACATTCCACCGCAAATTATTGGTCATCATAATTGACTTAGGTCATCGAAAAGACATTTATAAATAAAATGTCCAACAACTCAACACAGCGGAAGCAGTCTGCGGCGCCGCTCTATCTTTTTCAGTCAGAATAGTGTATGCTTTCTGAATAGGATTTGGGCGGAAAAAGAGGGAAAAGATGACAGAAAAGATGACAGAAAAGACGGAAGAAAAGAAAACATTTGCGGATTTCGGCCTTTCAGAGAACTCTCTGAAGGCGATCAATAAGAAAGGGTTTGAGGAACCGACCCCGATTCAGATATTGACCATACCCCTGATGATGAGGGACGATACGAACATCATAGCGCAGGCCCAGACCGGCACGGGAAAAACGGCGGCTTTCGGTCTGCCGCTTCTGGAAATGGTCAAGGAGGATATCAGAAAAGTGCAGGCGCTGATTCTGACTCCCACGAGGGAGCTTGCCATTCAGGTGGCGGAAGAGATAAATTCGCTCAAAGGGAGCAGGGACATCAGGGTGGTGCCGATATACGGCGGCCAGTCCATAGACCAGCAGCTACGGAGCCTCAAAAAAGGCGTGCACATAGTGGTCGGCACCCCGGGAAGGGTGATAGACCATCTCAAGAGAAAGACGCTGAATGTGGCAAAGATAGAACACCTGATTCTGGATGAGGCCGACGAGATGCTCAGCATGGGATTCATTGAGGACGTGGAAGAGATCATGAGGCACACAAACCCCGACAAGAGAACGCTTATGTTTTCGGCGACAATTCCGGCAAGAATAAGGGTGCTCGCCAACAAATATATGGACGGACACGAGCTCCTCACGGTCAAGAAAGAAAATCTCATAACCAATTTGACGGAGCAGATATATTTTGAGGTGAAATCCCATGAAAAATTTGAGGCGCTGTGCCGCATAATAGACATAGAGGACGATTTTTACGCGCTGGTCTTCTGCAGGACCAAGAGCGATGTGGACGGCGTGTCGGCGCATTTGACGGACAGGGGCTATGACGCGGCGGCTATCCACGGAGACATATCGCAGGCGCAGAGAGAAAGGACGCTCGGCCAGTTCAAGAACAAAAAGCTGAACATTCTTGTGGCCACGGATGTGGCGGCCAGAGGGATTGATGTCAGCGATCTCACTCATGTTATCAATTATTCTCTGCCGCAGGATCCCGAATCTTATGTCCACAGGATAGGACGCACGGGCAGGGCCGGCAAGCAGGGAACGGCCATCACTTTTATCACGCCCAGCGAGTACAAGAGGCTGATGTTCATCCAGCGCTTTGCCAAGACTGATATTAAAAAGGCGCGGGTACCTAATGTAAATGACATCATTCACGCCAAAAAGAAAAAGATAGATGGGGATATGGCGCTCGTTTCGGGCGGAGAAATAGGCGCCGCGTATTATGACTGGGCGGCAAAACTTATCGGAGAGAATGAGCCGGTGAAAATACTGGCCGCTGTCCTCAGTTACTGTTTTGAGGAAGAGCTCAGCCCTGACAGTTACGGCAAAATAAAAGATGCCCCCTCAAAGAGGAAGCAGCTTGACCAGCACGGGAAGGTGCGGCTTTTCGTCGCTCTCGGCAAGAAAGACAAGATAGACGCTCGTAAACTTGTTGAACTCGTCATGCGCAAAGTGAAGATCAAATCTCAGCATATCAGGGATATTCAAATACTGGAAAAATTTTCTTTCATGTCTGTTCCCTTTGAAAACGCTGAGGAAATAATTTCCGGTTTCAAGGAAAAAGGCCGGAAGCCGCTAATCGCTCATGTTAAAAACAAAAGATAAACAGGATCATTTGAGCGGTTTCGGCGGCTAATGTTGTGACGGCAGTAGCGGGCGAATTGCTATTCGCCTTTGTGCGCGGCATGGCAATGTTGCCGCTACATTGAGTCACCGCGATGCATGCCCTTGACAAATATTCGCGTATTTTCCATAAAGAGGAAAAATGATGAAGAATAATGCAAGGCAGTACATAAGTCCCAGAGAGAGAGGAGTCATAGCGAGGCTCGCTTATGAAAAAACCGCAATAATAACGCAGGAGCAGTTTGACAAATACTTTAAATTCCCGCGGAGTGTAAGGTCAAAGATATTTTTCAGACTCAGGAAAAAAGGCATATTTACCGCAATAAAAAAAGGTGTTTATTTTTATTCTCCGCTTGAAGCCGGCCCCGCCGGAAGCAGTATAAACGAGTTTCTTGTGCCGCAGGTTTTCTTTCCCAAAGGCAATTACTATGTAGGATACTCGACAATGTACAGTTATTATGGTTTTACGAACCAGATTTTTCAGACGATGTATATCCTTAATTCATCTCTGCAGAAGGAAAAGATAATAGGCAGTGTTCGGTTCAGGATGCTTAAAATACCCATAAAAAGAATGTTCGGGCTGGAAAATATTAAAATAAGAGACACCGAACTAATCGTAAGCGACAGGGAAAGGACTCTTGTGGATTTAATTTATTTTCCGGAACCTGTGGGCGGATTGAAAAGAGCGTTAGAAATATTGAAAGATCAGGTGCGGGAAAAAAAAACAAATATTAACAGACTGCTCAGGTATGCCGTAAAATTTCCCGGTATTTTAACCAAAAAAAGAATTGGCTTTACATTGGAACGCGCGGGTGTAAAAGACGGGATACTCAAACCTTTGCTCGGGCAATTGAGGAAAACATCTCTCGTTACTCTTTATCCTTCAAAATCAAGAAAGGGAAAAATAAACAGGAGGTGGATGATAATTGAAAATGCTGCATAGTGATAAAGATGAATTTCTCAAAGTGCTGGAGAGAACATCGGCTCAGACAGGATTCCCCTTAAGGCTTCTCGAAAAGGATTATTATATTACAGTCGTGCTTTCAGGCATAAGTCAATTAAGCGGGAGCTTGATATTCAAGGGGGGCACTTGTCTGAGCAAAATATATTATTCGTATTATCGCCTGAGCGAGGATTTGGATTTTACTCTTAAACTGCCCGGCAGCAATTCAACAAGGTCAATAAGAAGAAATGCCGTAAAACCGATAAAAGAGACAATCGGGGGCTTTCTTAAAAAATATGATATGAGCATAAAGAATTTGGATAAAGCGGGGCACAGGGAATCAACGCAGTATGTTTATTATCTTGCTTATGATTCCGTTGTGCTGAATAAAGAGGAATCAATTAAACTCGAAATTGGTTTGAGGTTTAATCCGCTTTTACCGGCGCAAGCAAAAAAAGTGAAACACAAGTTTCTTCATCCATTTACACGGGAGTGTCTTTTGGACGCCGGCACGGTAAACTGTCTTGCTCTGAAAGAATTGGTCGCCGAGAAACTCAGGGCGTCCGCCACAAGGAAGATTATTGCGGGAAGGGATTTTTATGATTTAGGCTATCTTTTGAAAAGTGAGTTTAATTTTAATGACAAAGAAGTGCTTGAGCTTTTCAAAAAAAAGCTCAAAGAAGACGGCTTTTCTTCGCAATTGAGCGGATATCGGGTCAATCTTGGCAGAACAGACAGGGAAATTGATGAAATGATGTCAAGGGTAAGTGATGAATTATTGCCGGTGCTGACGCTTAAAGAACAGAAATCTTTTAAGATGGGCAAAACGATTAATGAACTTAATAGGGTGTTTGCGGGAATCAAATAGTAGCGGGCGAATTGTTATTCGCCTTTGTGAGCGGCATAGCAATGCCGCCGCTACATTGAGTACGCGGCGGCTAATGGTGTGACGGCAGTAGCGGGCGAATTGTTATTCGCCTTTGTGAGCGGCATAACAATGCCGCCGCTGCATTAAGTTTTTTTGCGGATAAATTCTATATAGAAGAGGATGATTCCGCCGGCCACGACCATGCTGTCGGCGATATTGAAGATGGGCCAGGGGTTGAAGGGCGCAAACCCGAGATTGAATTCCAGAAAATCGCAGACGCTCCCGTAAAAGACGCGGTCGTAAATGTTGCCCGCGGCTCCGGATATGATAAGAGCCAGCGGCAGAAGTTCGTGTTCGTCGGCCTTTTGTACAAAAAAATAGAGCATCATCGCGAGGATGATAAGACTCAGGGCAAGGAAAAACAAATTATTTCCCCGCGCCATACCGAAAGCTATGCCGGTGTTGCTGATGCGGGTCAGGCGGAAAAAATTTCCGAGCACCGCGCGGTATTCGCCCAGCCAGAAGTTTTCCCTGATTACGAATTTTGACAGCCGGTCAAGAACAAAACCGGCGAGAGCTACGAAGATGAAAGTTTTTTTAGAGAGCGGCTTCAACATTTTCTTTTTCAATTTGAGCGCATCTTCCGCATAAACCGTCAGAATTGTCCGGAGTGATTCTCCAGCAGCGGCCGCATTTTGAGCCGTCCGCGCGGTATATTTTAACCGTCAAGCCGTTTTCCGCATGTTCGGCCAGTATTTCTTTTCCTTCCGACTCGCCGATCTGAGATATGAGGAATATTTCCTTGACTTCGTCTACGCTGAAAGCGCCGAGGGCCTTATCAAAATCACCGTTCCCCGTGGCGCCTGCTTCCAGGGCGTTTCCTATCCGGCCGCCGCCGCGGGCCTTTTCTATGGCCTTCAAAACGCTTTCCCTTATTTTGAGGAGCTCACGCCATTCCCCCTCTCTTTTTTCAGGTATGACGAATTTTTCTTCCGGTATTTCCATAAGGAAAACGCTGTCCGGCAAAGAGCCGTCTATTTCCTCTTTCGCCGTCTGGAGCACTTCTTCCGAAGTGTGGGAGATGACGGGCGCGAAAAGCAGCGTCAGGTTTTTGAGCAATTCCCAGAGAGCGCTCTGCGAACTGCGTCTCTCGGGCCAGTCCTCGCCCAGCGTGTAGAGCCTGTCCTTGATTATGTCCAGATAGAAAGATGAGAGTTCAAGGTTGATAAAATCAAAGAGGCGGTGGAAAGCGCCCGCAAGGTTGTAGTTATCATAATCTTCACGGGCTTCTTTTTTCACGGCTTCCATTCTGCTGAGTATGTAGAGGTCAATAGCGGTCATTTTGTCTTTCGGCGTCTGTATGTCAGGTGTCCAGCCGTGCAGGTTTCCCAGCATGAACCGGAAGGTGTTGCGTATTTTCCTGTAATAATCCGTGCAGGATTTCAGTATCTCGTCCGAAAGCCGCAGATCTCCGGCGTAATTCTGGGAAGCCGTCCAGATTCTGAGGATGTCAGCGCCGCTTTTGTCTATTATCTCCTGAGGCGTTATGACATTACCCTGTGATTTTGACATTTTGCGGCCTTCGCCGTCTGTCACAAAACCGTGCGTGACGATGTTTTTATACGGCGCGGAGCCTTTTGTCGCCGAGGAAAGTACAAGCGAGGACTGGAACCAGCCCCTGTGCTGGTCGCTGCCCTCAAGATAAAGATCGGCGGGCCAGTGGTGGCCGGCTCTTTCCTCAAGGATGTGATTGCTGACTCCGGAATCAAACCAGACATCTAATATGTCGTTTTCCAGCGAGAATTTTGTCCCGCCGCATTTGGCGCAGAGCATCTCAAGGGGCAGATTTTCTTTGAGCAGTATGTCGCTGCCTTCCGCGCGGACGAGCGCCGCCAGTTTTTTTATGACCTTGGCGTCAAGCAGGTGTTCGCCGCACTGGGCGCAGTAGAAAACGGGAATCGGCACGCCCCAGTAGCGCTGGCGTGATATGCACCAGTCAGGCCGGCCTTCCACCATCGCGGCTATTCTGTTCTCTCCCTCGGGGGGTGTCCATCTAACGCCTTTTATTTCTTCCAGGAGTTTTTCCCTGAGCTTATGTTTGTCAATTGATATGAACCATTGCGGCGTGGCTCTGAAAATCACCGGCTTCTTGCAGCGCCAGCAGTGCGGATAGGAGTGCGTTATCTCTTTGCTCTCCAGAAGAACGCCTTTCCCGCGCATGAGAGCTATTATTTTTTTGTTGGTGTCAAAGACAAACTGTCCGCGGAATTCGCCCGCTTCTTCTGTGAACAGCCCTCTCTCATCCACGGGCGAAATTACCGGCAGATTGTACTTAAGGCCGGCTCTGTAATCGTCCTCGCCGTGCCCGGGGGCTATGTGCACTATTCCCGTGCCCTCGCCGCCCTCTACGAAATCGGCGATTATGCCGACGGAGGGTCTGTCAAGGAAGGGATGGCGGAATTTCATACCGGCATATTTGACGCCTTCGGCCTGTGATATTATGCGCAGATCAGGGGAGTGTAATTGTTCGCGTATTTCTTCCTTTTTAGCATCCAGCGCCAGAATCCGTATTTTTTTGCCGTCCTTTTCCAACTCTATCACCGAATACAGGAAGTCCTTGTTAAAGGCAAGCGCGACATTAGCGGGGAGCGTCCATGGCGTTGTTGTCCAGACAGCCGCGTAGGTGTTTTCGAGCTCCTCACTCTTAAAAAGCGCTGTTATCGAGGGGCTGGGGATGTCGCGGTATTCCACCTCCGCTTCGGCCAGCGCCGTTTCGCAATCGCAGCACCAGTAAACGGGTTTGGCTCCGCGATAGACATAATCCCGCTCGACCAGACCGGCAAAAGTTTCAAGGATACCGGCCTCGTAAGTTTTATTTATCGTCAGATAAGGTTTTCCCCAGTCGGCAAAGATGCCGAGCCTCATGAACTCTTTCATCTGTATTTTGACGAAATTTTTCGCGAATTCCGCGGCTTTCTTTCTGAATTCTGTCTGGGAAATATCGGATTTGCTTATGTTGAGCTCTTTGAAAAGCTGGTATTCTATCGGGAGCCCGTGACAATCCCAGCCCGGCACAAAGGGCGCGGCGAAACCGCTGATGTTCTTGTATTTCACGATTATGTCTTTCAGTATCTTGTTGAGGGCGTGCCCTATGTGTATGTGCCCGTTGGCATAGGGCGGGCCGTCGTGCAGCACAAAAACTTTTTTACCGGCGTTGTTAAGGAGTATCTGTTCGTAGATATCCGCCTTCTTCCATTTCTGCTGTATAAGAGGTTCTTTTTCCCGCAGATTGGCTTTCATCGAGAAAGCCGTTTTGGGAAGCAGCACTTTGTATTTGCCCATTTCAGGAATAAAATTTCCTCATAGTTTTCAGTGAGGGTTTTTGTATCACGCCCTTCTCGGTGATGATGGCCGTTATGAGAGATGCCGGCGTCACATCAAAAGACGGGTTCAGCGCTCTTATGCCCGGCGCGCTTATGGCTTTTCCGCCGATAAAAAGCATTTCCTTTTCATCGCGATATTCTATCGCTATGTCTTTTTCGCTTTTGGCGCTGAAATCAATCGTGGAATACGGCGCGGCGATATAAAACGGCACATTGTGATATTTTGCGGATATGGCGAGGTCATATGTTCCTATTTTGTTCGCGCTGTCGCCGTTTGAGGCGATACGGTCGGCGCCCACAATAACAGCGTCAACTCCGGAAGTCTTCATTATGTGCGCAGCCATGCCGTCGCTTATGAGCAGGCAGGGAATTTTCCATTGTTTGAGCTCCCATGCGGTGAGCCGCGCGCCCTGAAGGCGCGGCCGCGTTTCTTTGATATAGACGGTGTCAATATTTTTTCTCGCGGCGAAGATTACGCCAAGCGCCGTGCCGATCCCGTCGGTGGCAAGGGGCCCGGCGTTACAGTGCGTCATCACGCGGGAAGATTTCTTTATGAGTTTCGCTCCGTTTTCGGAGATGCGCGCGCAGAGTTTTTTGTTTTCTTTATCCAGTTCTTCCGCTTTTGCCAGCATGGCCTTGCAGCTTCTGTCTTTGACTTTCAGCATTTGATCCACTGCCCATTTTAGATTCACGGCGGTGGGCCTGGCGGCAATAAGCATTTTCGCGGATCGTTCCGGGTTTTTTCTTCCCAGCACCATTCCGTAGGCCGCGGCGATGCCTATGGCGGGAGCGCCGCGCACGATCATGTCCTTGATGGCTTTAGCGGCGCCGGATGCGCTTTTGATCCGGATGTAAGTTTTTTTTTCCGGTATTTTTCTCTGGTCCAGAAGGACCAATTCGCCCTTTGCGAATCTGAGAGGATCCGGTGTGACGATTTTTGTCATCGAATAAGGAAGATACGGATTAGCAGGAAAAGCGCTAAGGCAATGCCTATTGTGACTTTCTGAAGCAGCTCTTTGTCCTCTATGTTTATGGCGGATTTGGCAGAGGCGACTATGGTCATGGCTGTGTCGCGCACAATATCCCCGGCGGGTATCGCGGCTATGCTTTTTCCGGATTTGGCGAGATAATCTCTCAGAATTATATCCAGAATCAGAATAAGCGCGATTAAAACGAGCACGCTGTTAATCACATGGCCGATTACATTTAATAAAGACTGCATAATAAACCTCCAGGTTTGTTCATTTTTTGTTTCCGAGCGCCCGGGCGCGCTCATAGGCCGCGCGGCAGGAGGCGGAAACAGTTTCCTTCAACTTGTTTTCCTCATAAACTTGTATTGCCGCTTCGGTGGTGCCGCCCGGGCTTGTCACCTTTTTACGAAGCTCGAGCGCGCTTTCTCCGGTTTCGCTCAGATACGCGAGCGTTCCCTCAACAGTTTTGAGCGATAATAACGCGGCATCATCCGCGCTGAAGCCGAGCCCGGCGGCCGCGTTTTCAAGAGCTTCCACAAAATACGCCGCATAAGCGGGCCCGGATCCTGATATGGCCGTAACACGGTTGAGAGCGTCTTCATTTTTTACGGTGATGACGGCGCCGCTTGCGGAAAATATTTTTTCCGCCTCTGCCATGAGTTCATTTTTGAGAGGGCTGTTATTCAGATTCTCATTCGCGAAAAGGCCGCTGACTGATTTTGAGACTTTTATGCACATATTGGGCATTACCCTGAGAACCGGAATTTTTCCCAGCCTGTCCGTGAAATACGAGCAGCTCACGCCGGCCATTATCGTTATAAGCATCTGAAAGTCCGTGTTCTTCAGAAGTGGGATTATGCTTTCCGCCTCCCGGGGTTTGATCGCGGCGATAACGGCGCCGACGCTGTTGTCCCCGCGCCCGGCTTCTTCAGGGCTCATTGCCCGCACGCCGTAGGCCAGGGCGATGTCAGCTCTTTTTTTTGAGTCAATCTCGGCGACAAGGATGTTTTCGGGTGAGTAAAGGCCGTTTTTCAGGCATGAGGAAAGTATGGCTTCGCCCATGGACCCGCAGCCGATAAACAGGATTTTTTTAGCATTGGTTTTCATCAAGGGAAAGGTTAGCAAAAAACTGAAATCTTGACAAGAAAACGCTGTTAAAATACAATATGCGGAGATTTGATGTGATGAATATGGGGACGGTGCACTGTTCCCTTCTTAGGAGGCCAAATGCTTAGTATTCTTGGTGGTTTGATTTCGGTTGTTATTTCTGTGTTGTGGATACTCCCCAACAATTTCGGTTATGTCGGCGACGATGTGCTGGTGGTCATTAAAGGCAGCGTGGCACTCGGTCTTATCTTCGGCGGTCTTATCGCGGTCGCGGCGGGCATCAGCGCCATAAAAGAAAGCGCAGCTGAAAAGAAAGAGCAGGCCGAGGCCAAAAAAGAAGAGCCTTCCGCGTAGTTTTCGGCTAAAAGATTAACATAGCTGGCGTGCCTGTTAAGGCGGTGCGCGCCTTTTTTTGATAATCGTTCCGTACTCATACAATTAGAAAACAAAAAGAGAGGATAAAAGGCGCTTTTAACAGAGAGGAGCGCCTGCTGAACAAGTTGTTCCTTTCTCTCGGGCGCTCCGGATTGGCCGGTGATATCGGAGATGACGCCGCTGTTATCAGGCCCTCCGGCCGCATGGCTGTTTCGATTGACTCTTATTCGGACGGCGTGCATTTTAACAGGCTGGTTCCGGATGATTCCATAGGATACCGGACGGTGACAGGCGCCGTTTCGGACATAAGCGCCATGGGAAGCGCGGCGGAGAGCGTTCTTATCTCAATGGGTCTTCCGCGGAAGGTGAGTGAGGAGAAATTCTTCGCCTTATACGGCGGCATCAAAAAGGCCTGTAAAAAATGGTCCCTAAAAGTGGAGGGGGGAGACCTCGTCGCCAGCAGGAATCTTTATATATCGGTTTGCGCCATGGGCCCGGCCGGACGGGCTCTCCGGCGATCCGGCGCGAAAAAAGGTGACATTCTCTTTATCACATCTTATCCCGGCCTTTCCGCCGCGGGGCTGGAGCTTTTGAAAGCCGGTGGGAGCGTAAAGGATTTTCTGGTCAAAAAATTCTTATATCCGGATATTTTTTCGGGAGACGGCAAAAAATTATTTCCTTTTGTCTCCTCGCTCATGGATTCCAGCGACGGGCTTCTGGATTCCTGCCGGAGCATGGCCTTTCAGAGCGGCGTGGCATTGAATATTGACAGCGCTCTCGTGCCGCTGAAAAAAGAGCTTGTGGCTTTCTGCGGCGGCAGAGAGAAAGCCCTGCGTATGGCGCTTGAGGGCGGCGAGGATTATTATCTTGTGGGCACGAGCCCGAGGGAAAAGTTTGCTAAAATAAAAGTGCCGGTTTTCACTCTGGGAACGGCGCTTGAGGGTGAGGGAGTTTTTCTTGATGGAAATAGAACGGATTATAAAGGATTCAGGCATTTCTCTTAATGAGATAGCCGTGTTTGAGAGCGCCTCTCCCGAAGAAACAAGGGCAATGGCTTCAGGTTTCGCCGAGCGTCTGCAGCTTGGCGATATTGTCCTGCTCACCGGCGAACTGGGCACCGGCAAGACCGAATTCGCAAGAGGGATTGTTTCCCGTTTCGGTTCCGAGTCCGATGTCAGCAGTCCGAGTTACAAGCTCATCAACAGATACAAGGGCGCCCCGCCGGTCTATCACATGGATTTTTACAGAATCAAACAAAGCGGCGAGATTTTTGACATTGGCGTTGAGGAAATCTTTGCTGAAAAAGCTGTTTTTATAGTGGAATGGCCTGAAATCGGCATTGAATTCTTCAGGGATTTTTATCTTGTCAGAATAAACGCGTCTTCCGGCGACGACAGAGAGATCAGGATATTTGAGAGCGTTCCCGGGGGAAGTGACGAATGAGCGAATTATATGTCAGCACCTCCATGGGCGAATATGCCCTGGCCGCCGTGATGGGAAGCCGGAGAAGTTTTCACCACACGGCTTTAGGCATGCGCGATCTGGACGGATTTTTTGAGTGTTTTGAAAAAGTGAAAGAGGATTTCCCGGTGCAGACATTGAGGAAAATATTCGTTGATATCGGACCGGGCTCCTTTACCGGCGTCAGGGTCGGAGTCACTTTCGCGCGTGTGCTGGCTCAGCAGCTCAGGATTCCGCTGGCGGCCATGAGGTCGCTTGATATCATTTCGGCCGGCTCTGCGGCCCGGGATAAAAGGGTGTGCGCCATGCTGGATACGGGTAACGGCTTTGTCTACGGCGCGGTTTATCCCCCCGGAGCCGCAGACGGCAAACCGGATATTTACGCCGTGGAAATGGAAGAATGGCTTGATTACGCGCTCTCAACCGGCGGCAAAATTTGTTTATGCGGCAGGCTGTCGCCGCGTGATGAGGCGATACTGAAAAAGAAGAACTTGAAATTTTTAAAACTCAAAGCGCCGGACATACTGGAAAATATGATTCTGCTGTCCGCTTCGGCGGATAATCATGCGTCAGCGTCAAACATCGCCGCGTCGCCGCCGCCCTCGGAAATAGTGCCGCTCTATATAAGCCGGAAAGAGGCGCTCGCGAAATGGCAGGAAAAATTGGAGGATGAAATGGTCAAAATATCCCAGCTTGTGGCAAAAAAAGAAGGGGTCAGGGACGATATCAAAAACCTTGAAAAGTTAAGAAGGGAGAAGGAAGCTGAGATAGAAGACATCGCGCAGTTGTCGGAAAAAGCTCTGGCTATACGCAGAGAATTGGCGTCGTCCATGGATGAGCTATCCATACTCAACGCGAAGAGAACGGCATATAACGAATCCATCGCGGCGAAAGAGAAAAAAATAGAAGAATACGATAAAAAATTGGATGACCTGAAAAACAGCCTGCGGGATTGTGAAAGGGAACTGTCGTCACGGCAGGCGAAATATGAGAAGATTAAAAAACTTCCTCCCGAGATACCGAGGGAGGTGGAGCTCTATATTCAGCAGCGTGACGAGCTCAAGCAGGAAGTGGAGAATCTGCAGAAAGAGAAAAATAATTACAGCCGCCAGATAGAAAAACTGGCCACTTCCCGCTTTGAAGAGGTGTTTGAGAGGATAAAGAAAGAAGAAGAGATGCTGGAAGAGCTTTCCGGCAAGCGCCGAAGCAAAGAGGAAGAAATCAGAGCCCTGGAAGAAGAAATAAAAGAAATGAGGCGGAAACATATTGCCGCGGAAGAGCAGAGGGATAAAGAAGCGGCCGAAGCATCGGTGCGTCCTGCCGCTCCGGAGGAGCCGGCTGAGATTGTGTCTGAAAGCGAAATTCCGTCCGAATCCATTCCGGAGACAGAATCAGAGCCCGAGCCGGAGCCGGCTCCCGAAGACGGCGCGCCCGAGGGCCTTGTATCAGCAGCTGAAATCCAGCCGCTTGCCCCGGAGGAAGCGCCAAAGGGGAATGAAGAGATTGAAGCGGAGACTGAGGACAAGGAAGAAGAATCTGCCCCTGCCGCGGGTGAAAGCGCCGCTAATGAAGCGTCAGGAGAGGATGAGTTCAGGGAGGTGCATAAGAAGCTGCCGGCGGAGCCTCTGAAAAAAATGAATGTTGAGAACCTTGAATATATGGTCAGGCCCTTCGGCATAAAAGACCTGCCCGAAGTCATGTCTATAGAGGAAGCTTCTTTTGAAAGGCCATGGCGCCGTCAGATGTTCAAGGAGGAGCTGTCCATACCCGTCTCAAAACTTTATACGATTTCCGGCCGCTGGGAGCGCCGTGACAAGATGGCCCTTATGGCATACGCGGTGTTCTGGATAGTGTCGGAGAAAGCGCACATAATAAATTTTGCCGTAGCGCCGGGCCAGCGGCGTAAAGGCATAGGAAGTTGTCTGCTTTACGAAATCTTAAAAAAAGCGGCGCTTCAGGGATGCAAGTCGGCCTATCTGGAAGTGCGCGTCTCGTCGCAGGCCGCGCACGGGATGCTTGAGAAAGCCGGTTTTGTCAAAACGGCAGAACGGAAGGATTATTTCGGTTATCCGAAAGAGGACGCTTTTATTTACGAGCGAAAACTGCAATAATTGAGAAATTTGGAGGTTAAAATGAAAAAATTGAAACTCGGGATACCTAAAGGTTCTCTGGAAAATTCAACGATAGAGCTCTTTGCCAAAGCCGGATTCAATATTTCCGCTAAAACCAGATCATACAGCCCCGCCTGCGATGACGATGAGATAGAGGTGCTGCTGATCCGGCCGCAGGAAATGGCAAAGTATATTACTGACGGCATAGTGGATTGCGGCCTCGCGGGCTACGACTGGATAGTGGAGTCGGGGCTCAAGGTCAAAGAGCTCTGTGAACTCAATTACTCCAAAAGTTCATTCGGCCCGGCGAAATGGGTCATAGCTGTCCGGAATGATTCAAAAATCAAGAAAGTGTCGCAGCTTGCCGGAAAACGGATTTCCACCGAGCTCATGAGCGTTCTTAAGAAATGGCTTGCCGGAAAAGGCGTGAAGGCGAAGATAGATTTTTCATGGGGCGCCACCGAGACAAAGGCGGGAACGCTGGCCGACGCCATATGTGAGCTCACTGAAACGGGCGAGTCCATCCGGAGAAACAACCTGCGTATCATAGACGAGGTTATGGTATCCACCACGAGATTCATCTCGTCGCCCGCCGCGTGCAGTGATACCTGGAAAAAATCCAAGATGGAAGATATAGCCATGCTTCTTAAAGGCGCCCTGAAGGCGGAAGGGCTGGTGGGCCTGAAAATGAATGTAGCCGCAGATCGTGTGAGTAAAATAGAGCAGATACTCAAGAAATACAGCAACCCCACAATATCATCTCTGGCTTTCGGAGGCATGGCCATGGAGGTTGTTTTAATGGAAATGACCGCCAGAAACATCATCCCGCTTCTCAAAAAAGCCGGCGCCGCGGATATCATAGAATACCCTCTGACAAAAGTTATACGATGAATGAAATCAGAGTGCGTTTTGCCCCGTCCCCGACGGGCTATTTTCACATAGGCAGCGCCCGCACGGCGCTGTATAACTGGCTATATGCCCGCGGCCGTGGCGGTCAATTTATTCTCAGGATAGAAGACACTGACGAGGCGCGATCCACAGTGCCGGCGGTCAGGTCAATAATCAACGGGCTGAAGTTCATGGGTATCAAATGGGATGAGGGACCGCTAATTATAAAAAATGAAAGGGGTGAAGACGAGATGACATCGGTCGGTTCATACGGCCCGTATTTTCAGGCGCAGAGAAGGAATTTTTATACTCAGGCCGCGGACAGTCTCCTGGACTCTAAAAGGGCGTACCGCTGTTTCTGTTCCCAGGAAGAATTAGCCGCGGAGAGGCAGGCGCAGCTGCGGTCAAAAACAAGGGTGGGATATTCAGGCAAATGCAGGGATCTCAGCCACGCTCAGATCAGCAGTCTGCTGGCCGCGGGCCGGGAGCCCGTGATAAGGTTCCGGGTGGACGAAGGCCGCACTGTGATTTTTCAGGACGGTATAAGAGGCGATATCAGCGTGCAGTCGGATGAGATAGCTGATTTTGTTATTATGCGTGCCGGCGGGTTACCGATATATAATTTTGCCTGTGTTGTTGACGACCATCTGATGAAGATAAGCGATGTCATAAGGGGGGAAGATCATATTTCAAACACGCCCAAACAGATTATGTTATATCAGGCTCTCGGCTGGGATGCGCCCCGGTTCGCTCATCTGACGATGATACTTGATGTTGACGGCTCAAGGCTCTCTAAAAGGACCGGCGCCCGGTCGCTGCTGGAATACGCGTCCGACGGTTTTATCAGGGAGGCGGTTGTGAATTATCTCGCGCTTCTGGGCTGGGCCACAAAGGACAGCCGGAATATTTTTTCACCGGATGAGCTTGAAAGGGAGTTTTCTCTCTCAAGATGCGGGCAGTCCGCCGCGGTGTTTGATAATGATAAACTTCTGTGGCTCAACGCGCAGCACATAAAAAATCTTTCGGGCGATGATATCAGGCGGCGCGCGGCTGAGCTTCTTAAAGAGGCGGGAATGGACAAATATCCCTCTGAGAGGCTCGTGGAAGCGATTGAAATGGAAAAAGAAAAGCTCAAGAAACTCAGCGAGATACCTGACAAGATCGGGTTTCTTTTTGAGAGTGATTTTGAAGATGACGCTGATGTGAAGATTAGCGCCGGCGAAAGCGCGGCTCTGGTAGAGCGTCTCGCCAAAGCTCTGGAGCGGGCTGAGCCTTTCAGCGCGGAAAAGATAGAAGAAGAGGTCAGAGCCTTTGCCAAGGCGGAAAACATCAAGACAAAAGAGATTTTTCATCCATTGAGATGGGCGCTTTCCGGAAGGTCAAAGGGGCCTTCTCTCTTTCATATGTGCGCTTTTCTCGGTAAAGAAGAATCGCTTAAAAGAATAAGCAAATATGCGCGCCGCTACGGCGGCGCCGGAGGTGAATAATGGATTCAGAATTTTTTGCGTTGGTTCTAATGTTTCAGCAGTCCGCAATGCTGCATCTGGGGAAAATGTCCAATCCTTCCACGGGTAAAACGGAAAGGAACCTGGTGCAGGCCAAAATGTCAGTGGATATACTGGAAATGCTCAGCAAGAAAACAAAGGGAAATCTGGACAAAGATGAGGAAAAATTTCTCGCCAATGTTCTTGCCGATGCTCAGCTCAATTACGCGTCTGAGGCGTTAAAGCCCGGCGACCCGCCCGAATCAAAAAAAGCACCGGATGTGAAGTCCGAAGCGGAGGAAGACGGCAAAGCGCCGGCGGAAGATACCGGCGGGGACGCTCCCGGACAAAAATAATCGGCGCCGGGCATTATTTTTTTTGCAATCTGAAAAAAACGCCGAGCCCTTCAATCATCATCCTGATATCGTCCAGCGAATGTATGCTCCTTAGTTTTCTCAGTAAATATTTGGGTCTGAGATAAAATTCTTTAAAAGCTCTTTTCTGCCAAGCTATGAGTTCATCCTGCGTTATGTTGTTTTGTACGAGTATGGGGTTGGATTTTGTCAGCGGCGCGAAATCTTCCCAGCTCAGATTACCTGCCAGGCATCCTGATTTCAGGGCTTCGGTGTAGAGATCTGTCCCGGGGAAAGGGGTGGTCAGAAAAAAAGTCGCGTTATCAAGATCCAGCTCTTTGGCGTAATCAATAGTCTGGCGAATGGTTTCATGCGTTTCGCCTATGTTGCCCAGCATAAAGCTCGCGTGCACGCTTAGTCCCGCGTCCGAGGCTGCTTTGACGGCCTTTCTGCCCATATCCACCGTGGTATTTTTCCGCATTATATCAAGTATTTTCTGCGATCCCGACTCCAGTCCGAAAGAAATCTTACGGCAGCCGGCCTTTTTCATTTCTTCAAGCATTTCTTTGTCAATGATGTTTATCCGGCCGAAACATATCCACGCGATATCAAGCTTGCGCTCCGTTATCGTCCGGCATATATCTATGACCCGTTTTTTATTCAGAGTAAAAGTGTCGTCGTAAAAATTGAATTCGCGTATCCCGTATTTTTTCACACATTCTTCAATTTCATCCACAACCGTTTTCACGCCGCGGTAGCGGACGCGCCGGCGCCATATCAGTTTTGAGATGCAGTGCATGCAGTCATAAGGACAGCCTCTTGAAGTCAGGATTGAGGTTGACTTGAAATTGCTCACCTTTTTCGTGGGAGCCTGGTAGTATGAGTCAAGATTAAACAAATCTCTTGCGGGGAAGGGTATGCTGTCTATGTCTTCAATTAATTCGCGTTCTCCTGTGAGAATTACTTTATCATTTTTTTTATAAGCAATACCTTTAATCCGTCCGTAATCGTCACAACCGCCGGCAATCATAGCCGCCAGCTCATAAAAAGTCAGTTCTCCCTCGCCGCGTACGGCAAAGTCAATAAAGCCGGTGTTAATCGCTTCTTCGGGGAAGGCGCTGGGGTGCGGCCCGCCGGCAATCACAAAAATGCCGGGGTTGATATTTTTTATAATTTTGGCTATAGCGGCGACATGATTGAAAACAGGGGTGGGTGTGCTGATCCCCACGATGTCAGGTTGATAATCAACTATGCCCCGTCTAATGTCGGAATAATCCATTTCGTGTGTTTCGGCATCCATGACCTTGATGCCGCAGTCCAGGTATTTCCGGAGATACCCCGCGAGATAGGCCAGATTAAGAGGAATGGCATGTCCGCCGGAATTTTTTATTCCGCTGAATTGAATGTAAGGCGGGTTTATCAGCAGTATCTTCATGCTTCCTTGGCGGCAACTGACTTTAAAACCACACTATCCTCCTAAGTGTACGCAACAAATAACCGGAGCGGCCGGGCTCGTTGGATTATGATATTATAAACAGGCGCATGTATCAAGGATAGTTAGCCGTTCCCGCGGAGATATGACCCGCCTATTTTCAAGCATTGGCGAATTTGTTATATTAATCCCGTTAATGAAAAAAAATAATTCTCACAGTCAATCAGCAGATATCCTGCGCGTTTCCGCAATTTTGTTTATGCCGTTATCACTGGCGTGGCTGGCCCTGGTGTCTTTTAAATTCTATCAGTATCATCCCGTCTCCCTTACCTTGAGCTATTTGTTCCGCCTGCAGGGTGAATTCAGTTTGCCCGTTTTTCTCAGTCTGATCCCCGGTTATATCGCGGCAATCGCGGCCGCGGCGGCTGTAACGCTCGCGGCTTTTTTCACAGGCACTTCTTTTTTCTCTCTGGTTAAAATGAAATTTAACGATAAATATGAGAATATGCTGTTCTCTTCGGCCGCGGGATTCGGGATAATAGCGTATATGACGCTTCTGATAGGTTATTTGGGCGCTTTGTACCGCGTGTTTTTCTACATTATCTTCACCGCTTTTTCGCTTGCCGCCATTGTCAAGATCAGGTCACTGAACCGGGCCTGGCCGCCGCCAGGCCGTTCTTCAAAAATTACGATGCTTGAAAAAATAATGATCGCCATGCTGTTTATGCTTGCCCTTTTCAATCTGATGATGAGTTTTACGCCGGAAATGTTTTACGACTCGCTCAATTATCATGTCGGCGCGCCCAATTATTTCATTCAGAATCACAAAGTTATGCCGTTGCCCTATAAAATACTTTCCAATTTTCCACTCACGGTTTCAATGATTTTTACGGCCGGCATGTTATTGAAAGACGTTATGGCGCCGAAACTGCTCAATTTCATGTTCGGCATTTTAATCGCGCTTGGGATAATTCATTTCTCGCTTCGCCGCTTCGGCAACCGTTTAACGGGCATTATCGGCGCTGTGGTTTTCTATTTTACGCCCACGATTATGTTCCGTTCCTGGCTCGCCTCAAATGACATAGGATTGACCCTTTTTATCTTTTTCAGCCTCTACGCGCTTATTAATTACACGGAAGAGACAAAGAGGAATTTCCAATGGCTGTTAACCGCCGCGGTTCTTTCCGGCTTCGCGCTCGGGTCTAAATACACCGCGGTTTTCTTTATCGCGCCGCTGGCGCTTGTTTTAGTGATTCATGGATTTTTTATGAAACAGGCATTGAAAAAAATTTTCAAATCCGCGGCCATCTTCGGTTTTGCAACGCTTGCGGTGGCGTCTCCGTGGTTTATAAGGAACTATATTAATTCGGGAAATCCCGTGCACCCTCTCATGACTGATTTTTTTGACATTAAATATCCTTATGATGTAAGCGCCAGTACGGAATTTGATTATCACAATCCACTCACGCAGATATCAAAAATAACAAGCCTGTTCACACTGCCGTGGAATATGAGCATAAAAGGCGGCGGCCGCGGGACAAGATATTCTTCTCCTGATTATTATATGTCAGGGGTGATTTTTCTTGTTTTCCTTCCGCTGCTGTTCTTTTTCAGACTGAAAAACAATGCGCTTATTATTCACCTGCTGGTTTTTTTCCTGTGTTCATACGCGCTATGGGCAATCGCCCCGAACACGAAGTTTAAATATTTCAGTCCGGCGATTCCCGGTGCCGCCCTTCTGGCCGGTTATGTTGTGTGCGCGGCAACGCGTGAAAATCAACTGCTGAAAAATATATTCGGATTTTCAGTTATTATTCTGGCAATGAGTAATTTTCTTTTCATGGCCCCGCTGGCTGTCTACACCTATCAGCCCCTGTCGCTGCTTACCGGAGCCGTTTCGCGGGACCAGTATCTTTCCGAGTCCCGACCGGGCTATCCCTATCCGTCGTATAAGGTTTATCAGTATGCGAATCGAACTCTCCCAGAAGACGATGTGAAGATACTGATCTTCGGTGACGCGAAATGCCTGTACATCAAAAGGCCTTTTGTGGCCTTTTCCGTAGAAGGGTTGAACCCGCTTATAGAGTATCTCAGGAACGGCGCGGATGCGGATGATGTCTATAATAATCTTATTCTCGACGAATTTACCCATCTCATAGTGAATGTGCCGGAGGGCATCAGAACCGCCGGTTACGGCAATTTTTATTTCAACGGGGAGGATATCCTTAAGCTTCGCGCTTTCTGGAAAAAATACATTACCGAACTCTACCAATACAAAGGCGTTTATCTTTACAAAGTGGATGAAGTGAAGAAACGGGTTGCGGCGCCTTATAATTCCGTTGAGGGCGCGTTCAGGACTTACCGCCTGAATCAAATTATAGGAAGTCTCAAGAATAGCAAGTGGGAGGGCGCTCTTACGGGTCTTGCCGAACTTCTTGACAGGAATATAGCCGATCACTGGATTTTTTATCTCACAGCGGTGTGTCATCATAACCTGCAAAATTATCCTGAGGCGCTGAAGTACGCCAATATGGCCTATAAAGCCGAGCCGCAGGATGAGTACAGAGAACTGCTGAAAGCAATTAGAAAGGCGCAGGCCGGGTGAAGAGTGCTTGAAATGACGGAGCTATTCACAAAAGACAGCCCGGCGCCGGATGACGAAAAATACTGGGAACGCAAATCTTTGAACAGGAGGAGAAGTCCCGCGAATGCCGTGGTGCGGGAATATGTTGTTCCGAAAATTCAGGAAGTGGCAAAAGTCATAGCGTTTCATCAAAAACTTAAACTTCTGGATATAGGCGCGGGCAACGGTTTTTTTACTTTTTATTTTGACAAAATCTGCGATGCCTGCGGTATTGACAGCTCCAGAAAAATGCTTGAGATGAATCCTGTCAGTAAAACCTGTCAAATGGATGCCCGTCACCTTGAATTTGAAGATGACAGCTTTGATGTGGTTTTCTGTCACGCCGTGCTGCATCATATACGGGATATGGACAGCGTCATCAAAGAGATGAAGAGGGTGTCAAGAAAATATGTTGTCATTATGGAGCCCAACAGGAATAATTTGCTCATGTTCATATTTTCGGCCATAGTCAGGGAGGAAAGGCAGGCTCTGAAATTTTCGCTTCAGTTTTTGAGAAAGCTGGCGCGAAAAAACGGTTTGAAGATCATTGAGGCCTTTTCATACGGACAGATAGTGCCCAACAAAACGCCGGCTTTTTTACTGCCTCTCTGCAGGATGTTTAATTTCCGTCACGCATCCGGCATGACAAATATTATTATCGCAGATTCTTCATCTTGAACAGGCTGGACAAAGATGTCTCATTGTGTATGCAGTTAATCGCCTGAGCGAAAAGTTTTCCCACCGAAAGGCACTCTATTTTTTTTGACGGCGTTTTAATGGGAATGGAGTTGGTGACAATGATTTTTTCCAGCGGCGCTTTTTCAAGTCTCAGGATGGCGTTCCCGGAAAGCACGGCGTGACATCCGAGGAGATAGATTTTTCCGGCGCCCTTTTTTTTAAGCGCTTTCGCGACACCCGCGGCTGTGCCGGCCGTGTCAATTATGTCATCGTATATCAGACAAGTTTTGTCCTTGACATTGCCTATGATGTTGAGGATCTTGGCTTTGTTCGGCCCGGGCCTTCGCTTGTCCACTATGGCCAGATCCGCTCTTATGTGTTTCGCGAGCGACCGGGCCCTGTCAACGCCGCCGGCGTCGGGAGAGACGACAATACTGTTTTTCAACTTCATTTTCCGTATCCGTTCAACAAAGACGACCGAGGGGTACAGATTGTCCACGGGAATATCAAAGAAGCCCTGTATCTGTCCGGCGTGGAGTTCAAGACTGAGGACTCTGTCCGCTCCGGAGGCCGTTATAAGATTCGCCACAAGCTTTGCCGTTATGGGCACCCGCGGCTCCGCCTTTCTGTCCTGCCGGGCGTAACCGTAATAAGGCATCACGGCCGTTATTCTCTTGGCGGATGCTCTTCTCAGGGCGTCTATGATTGTCAGAAGTATCATCAGGTTATCGTTTACCGGAGGGCAGGTGCCCTGAATAACAAAGACATCTTTGCCGCGGACATTTACTCCTATTTTGACGGAGCATTCCCCGTCCTGAAAAGCATTGATGTCTATTTTGCCGGCCGCTATATGCAGATATTTGCAGATATGCGCCGCGAGGGCGGGATTGGAGCCGCCCGAAAAGACCGCGAGATTCTGATTTGTTTTCATCTATTTCTCCTTTAAGACGGGGTCAAGCCTGACACCATCTTTTCCGCCGTCGCCAGATCCGCTTTTGAATTTATCCCCATAAGGAAGGAATTGTTCACGGCATTAAGACTTTTAATTTTTAATCCGGCCCGGGATGCTATTTTGATCACATCGGTCAGATAGTATTCTTTTTTCAAAGGGTTGGCCTTTATTGCTTCCAACAGACGGAAGATTTCCGGAGCGGGAAAGATATAGATACCGCTGTTTACGATTTTTATGTTTTTTTCAGCCGCGCTGGCGTCAAGTTCCTCTCTTATATCCGTTACCCTTCCTCTTTGCCTGATGATGCGGCCGTAACCTTCCGGCTGTTCCGTGGAGGCCGTCAGAACGCTGATATCGTTGGCGTTTAGACTGTGAAAAGCAATCAGTCTTTTAAGTTCCCCCGATTTCAAGAGGGGCACATCTCCGGGCATGACAAGGAGCAGGCCGCGGACTTTTAATTTTTTTACTTTTGTCAGAGCATCGCCCGTCCCGAGTTTTTTTCTTTGCAGGACACATCGGCAATCAGGGTATGCGCTTATGTGTTTTCTGACTTTTTCGCTCCCTATCACAAAAACGATATCGTCGGTGATCTTCTTTGTTTCAGAGTAGATGTGGTCGAGCATCGCTTTCCCGCCCAGTTTGTGCAGCACTTTCGGGAGTGACGATTTCATCCTTGTGCCTTTCCCCGCGGCCAGTATTACAGCGGTCAAATCGTTTTTTTTCATATTTTAAGATCAGGGCTCGGCCTCAGAGGCAGTGATTTTTCCTGCCAGAAGCCCCTGCATGCTATCATCACCGCGTTGTCGGTGCAGAATCTGGCCTCGGGATAAAAAAGCTGTATGGAATTTCTCGCGCATTCTTCCTCAAGGTGTGAGATTATGCAGCTGTTGGCCATGACCCCGCCGGCGACCAATACGCGCTGGCATCCTTTTTGTTTGGCGGCCGCTATGATCTTAGCGGAGAAGATGTTGGCTACGCTGTTTTGGAAAGATGCCGCCAGGTCGGGAAGTCTTTCTTCATCTGTTTCCGGTATCAGGTTTTTTACAAAAGTTTTGATTCCGGAGAACGAAAAATCCTCTGAACCGTCTTTGAAACGCGGCACGGGAAATTTAAAGGCCCCTTCGTCTCCGCCCTTCGCCAGTTTTTCTATTTCCGCGCCGCCGGGATAAGTAAATCCGAGCATTTTCGCTGTTTTGTCAAAGGCCTCGCCCGGCGCGTCATCCCTTGTGCGGGCCAGCATCTCAAATTCATCATGACTCTTCGCGAACACGAGATCGCAGTGACCGCCCGAAGCGGTCAGCCCGATATAGGGCAGGCTTATGCTGGCTGTCAAAAAATTAACCGCGAGGTGCGAGAGTATGTGGTTTACCCCGAAAACCGCTTTGTTGTGAATCGCCCCCAGTGTGCGGGCCGCCGTTATCCCCACCAGCAGGCTCCCCGCCAGGCCCGGTCCGACAGTAACGGCCAATCTGTCAATATGCTCCATCTCAAAGCCGCTCTTGAACAGAGTTTCTTCCACAACGGTGTTGATCGCCTCAAGATGTTTTCTTGAGGCCAGTTCCGGAACGACCCCCCCGAATCTGCGGTGATAAGGAATCTGTGTGGCGACGACTTCCGAGCATATTTTTTTACCGTCCCTGACGATCGCGCAGGCCGTTTCGTCGCAGGAAGTTTCTATTCCGAGCACGAGCATTTCAGTTATTATCCATGAGACGGGAAAGAGGCGCTATTTCCACATCTTTCAGTTTGCGCGCTATTTCTCCGATTGCCTCCGCCGTGTGCTTGCGGGTGGCATGGCCTATGGCAATGGCTCTGCCGTTTTTGCGCGCCATGGCCGCGGCTTCAAGAAGGCGTTTCTTCACTTCTTTGGACGAATCCATGTTATCAAGAAAAATATTGTTGCGCAGGCACTTCACGCCGGAGCTGGCGGCCGTCTCCCGGCAGACGCTGTTCGGCGAGGTGGCTGAATCCAGAAAAAAAAGGCCCTCTTTTTTTAAGAGACTCATTACGATTCGCATTTTATCCCTGTTCTCCGTGAAGAGCGAGCCCATGTGATTATTCACGCCTTTCACGCCGGGCACGCGGTCGAGCGCGGCGGCGAGCCTTTTTATTATTTCGGCTTCGGACATTGCCACGGTCAACGCGCCTTTTCCAAGCGCTTTCATATCGGTCTCGCGGGGTTCCATAGGCATGTGGAGAAGTGTGTCCGCTCCGCTTCTTGACAGTGATTCGGCAATAACGCGGCTGTAACGCTGATAGGGAAGGATGGCGTATGTTAAAGGGATATTCAGCTGGGTAAAAGCGGTGATTTGTTTTTTACTGCCGCCGCAATCGTCTATTATTATGCACAACATCGGCCCTGTTTTATCGATCCGCAGGTTGATAAGACCGTAAACATTCCCGTCGCGTAGGATTTTAATCTCGCGGGCAAGTTTGTTCTCCGCGTCTTTGACCGACAGGCTGTATTCACCCTGATCCGGCAAATCTTTTAACAGGGCCTCAGCGCTGAAAAGACCCCATAGAGATTTTTGCAGGAGTATTTTTTTGTTTATTTTGAGCCATTGAATACGGTTTTTTGCCTTTTCCTCCCACCAGGATGTGACATTTTTTTCCTCCGCGCCCGCTTTTATAAGAGCGTTATTGATGTTTTGCTCTATTTTGAGGCAGTCTTCAAGGCGGCTCTCCGGCCGGAAAAGCAGCAGCCATGCGGCGACGATGACCGCGGCGCTTAAAAAAAACAGGGGCAGCAGGTTTTTTCTTTTTTTGCGTTTCGCCATTAATTTTTAGAAACTTCCGGCTGCGGCAGAGTGCCCGAGAATTTCATCTCAGCGAAGAGGATTTCCTTTGCGCGGTCGAGCTGCTTGTCGCTTATATGCTCCTTTTCCTTTTTTGCTTTCTCTTCTTCGGACATGCCGTAAATTTTCTCGGACTGCTGCATCAGTTTGATGCTCTCCTCCCGTGAAAGGGCGACATGGATATCGGGTTCTATGCCCTCCTCGTGTATGCATATGCCTTTAGGGGTGTAGTATTTGGCCGTTGTGAGGCGCAGCTCGGATCCGTCCGAGAGATTTATCAGGCTCTGCACCGAACCTTTGCCGAAACTTTTCTCGCCCAGCAGGATGCCCTTGCCCCAGTCTTTCACGGCGCCCGCGACTATCTCGGCGCCTGAGGCCGAACCGTGATTTATCAGCACAACAAGGGGTATTTTTTTGTGCAGTGTGCTTTCTGCGTAAAATTTCATATCGGAATTTTTTCGCCGGCCTTTTGTGTAAACGACCAGCTGGTCTTTATCCAGAAAATGTTTTGACACCTCAACCGCTGAGCTGAGCAGTCCCCCGGGATTGTTGCGGAGATCCAGTATCAGGGCCTTCATCCCCGCTTTTTCAAAATTATTATAGAACTCAGCGAAGTCCGCGGGCGTTTTTTCGTTGAATTCGGTTACCTGTATGTAGGCTATGCCGTTGTCGAGAATCCGTGACTTGGCTTTCGGCACGCTCTCTATTTTAATCTCTTCGCGCGTGATCGTCACATCCTGTGTTTCCTGATCCCGAGCTATTGTGATCGTCACTTTTGTGCCGGGCTTGCCCCGCAGTTTAGTCACCGCGCCCATCACATCTATGTCTTCCGTGCTCTCGCCGTCTATTTTTATTATTTTATCGCCGGGCAGTATCCCCTCCCTGAACGCGGGTGTACCGGGTATGGGTGTAATGACTGTCAGCCATTTATCCCGTATGGTAATCTTTATTCCCAGGCCCCCGAAAAAACCCTTGGTTTCGCTTTTCATGAGCTCGGCGGCTTCAGGTTTCATGAATTGCGAAAAAGGGTCAAGTTTTTTTATCATGCCGTTTATGGCGCCGTCAAGGAGTTCGGAAGTCGCTTTTTCCTCCACATAATTGTTTTCTATCAGAGACAGCACATCGTTAAAGAGATGCAGTTCCTCGTAGTCTGTTTTGGACGCGCCCCACGCCAGAGCTCCGATCATAATAGCGAGCACCAAAGCTGAAAAATTTCTCATAAATTCACTCCCTGCCTGCCGCTAGGCAGGCTTCAATCATTGTTTGAGCAGCCAGAGCAGCGGATCCTCGGGGACGCCGTTGCGTCGTATTTCAAAATACAGGGGGTCCCCGGGCAAAACGCTCCCCAGCTTAGAGGATGTCTCCACCTTCTCATCCGTTTTAACATCTATATCGCCAAAGCCCGACGTTACGGTATAAAAGCCGCCGCCGTGATCTATAATAACAGTTTTTCCGTAACCCTTGAAGTAGCCGGCAAAAGAAACGGTCCCGTTTTGGACACTGTTCACGCATTCTGTTGAGCCCTCTATTTTGATTCCCCTGTTTATTACATGGGTGTCAAGCACGGGATGTTTATGCCTGCCGAAAGGGCTCACTATGCTGCCGGCAAGCGGCCAGGGCAGCCGTCCGCGCAGCGCGTCCAGTTCCCGTTCTTTTTCCTTTTCTGTCAGAAGGTCTTTTTTCTTCTTCATAAAAGTTTCCAGCAGGCGGTCTATTTCCTTTTTGCTTTTTTCTTTTTCGACGAGTTCTTTCCGCAGTGTTTTCTGCTGTTCGTGAATCTTATCCAGGGATCTTTTGTGGCTCAACTGGATTTTTTTATTGGACGCCACTTTTGAGCTGAAGTCGCCGAGCGCGGCCTCAAGTTCTTCTATTTTTTTTTCCACGATCTTTCTTTCCGAAGCGAGGTTCTGCTGTTTGGCGGCGCAGCTTTCTGCGAAAGTGCTGACCTGCATAACAAGGTCGCCCAGGAGAAGTGACTTGATCCGCACCTTGCTGCCTTCCTCAAAATCATGCATCAGAAGCGCCGTGCCGTCACCTGAAGAGGCGCAGAGTTTTTTTATGACAGCGGAATTTTCCTCGGTGAAGATCCTGCTTTTGCGCGCCAGGTCTCCTGTCTGTTCAAGTTCCGCTATCAGAATATTCAGATTATCCCTGCGGTTTTTGTAATCATTATTCAGGTTATTTATTTTTGATGTCAGTTCCCGGATATTCGCGGCAATCATGTCTATTTTAACCGAGGCGGTCTCCTTTTTTGTGTTCAGCTGGTCTATCTCAAGCGATATTCTGTTGATTTCTTCGTTCAGGGCGGAGAATTCGGCGTTGCTCCGGATGATTTCATCTTCAACCTCCCGGATTTTTGAGTCTATCCCGCACCATGCCGCTGAGGCGTATAAACATATCATCGCCGTCACGAATTTCAGGCCCGTGGAAGGACTAAGCACTTTTTACAAGCCTTGACGCCGACGGAAGCGATGATAGAGCCAGCATGAGCAATATCTCACCGGGTGTCAGAAAAAACATTATTCCGCCGCGGTTTGTCTGATAGAAAGCCAGAAGAATCAGCATGGATATGATCAGAGAAGCGAGAGGAATGAGAAAGAGCTCAGAGGCGTATTTGAGGAGAATGTCACCCGGGGGCACTGCCCGCTCGCTCAGGAACCGGAATTTCTCCGAAAGGTATTTCATTGAGGATGATGCGCCGAGAGCCGCTCCAAAGGCGCTCAGTAAGAGCAGGGCTGTTATGAAGCGGATGGCTTTTTGAAAATCCGAAGCGAAGACAAAGAGTTTTTTTACCGCGTTGCCGCCGCTGTCAACGGCCTTAATCCCGTGCATGTTTTCTATAAGGGAGGCAATTCTCCCGAAGTTTTCATAGTTGAGGCTGCCCGGATAAATTTTTATGAGCGAAGGAATTTCTACACTTTTTATGGATAACAATATATCTTTTTTAGCCAGAGCGCCTTCCATGGCCTCGAGAACCTCGTTTTCCGTGAGCACGGCGGCATTCTTTACGCCGCTAATTTCCTCTATTTTGTTTTTGAGAGCGGTCAGCTCCTCCGTTTTCCGCTCGTCGCTGTATGCGGTGAGGAATATGCTGTTTTTGAGTTTTTCAAAATAGTTTCCCGAGGAAGAGCGAAACAGCATAACAGCCCCTATGCATGTCAGAAACAGCGTGTGCGAGGCGAGCGCCGCTAATTTATTCTTCGTTGAGTTTTCCATCTTTCAGCAGCAGGTGCTTTGTCAGGGCCGGACAGGCGGCGGGGCAGGCCAGGGTGCTTGAGATTAATATGGCGGTGCCCTGGTCCCGTTTTTTTTCAGCCGCCTGTATAAAAAGTACGCGCTGCTCATTATCAAGCGGCACGAGAGGGTCATCAAAGAAAATCATCTCGGCATCCAGCACAAGAAAAGTCGCCAGTATCAGCATCTGTCTCTGGCTGCCCGAGAGATTTTTAGCGGGGATATTCCTCGCGCTGAAAAGATTCATGTGTTTCAGGAGCTCGGCCATAACAAAAGCCGAGTCCTCTTTGCCGCGCAAAAGGGTCATTATATTGTCTTTGACACTTTCATTTTCAAGAAGAGCGGCCCCGGGTGTGCACAAGGGCGCGGAGGCGTATGAGAGAAGTTCGCCTTTGGCCGGCCGGAGCTTCCCCGCGAGAGTGCGCATGAGCAGGCTTTTGCCGGCAGCGGCTCGGCCCTCCAGCCATATAAAATCGCCTTTTTTGATTTCCAGCCGCACATTTTTAAAAACAATAGCGCGGCTGTTTTCCAGCCATATATTTTCAGCTTTCAATAGTAGTTTCATGGTTTCAGTTTATCTTTTAGTAAATTTACAAAGATTTGAAAAGCGCATTCTTCAGCGATACGCGGAAGTTCCGCGCGCTTATTCCGGACGGGGCCTGTTTCCTGTAAAAAATTCATGGTCTTGGCTGAATAGGCCACAGCTTCGTAATCAGCGCCCGCAAGCTCCGCCAGCACCAGGGAATGGTAAGGCATCAGTATAAAAAAATCACAGCCGGCGAAAAAACATTCTGCCTGAGAGAGCGTTTCTATGAGCGCGGGATATTTTCCACCGGCCAGATGACGGGCTTCCGGCATGTCTTTCGGGCTTAGAACGGCAAATTTAAATTCCGAGCCGGGCCACTTGCGCCGGCACGAGGCGATTGCGTCTCTCAGTCCGCGGCCTTTGCCGCGGGGGATAACGCCTATTGTCTTCGGGGGGACGAGTTTACGGCATCTGAAATTTTGGAGTGAAAAGGCGCAATCGGCGCTTTTAAAAGGCCGCAATCCCAATGAACGCAGGAGAGCGTAAGAAGCGCCGTCACGGACACTTATAAAGGAAGCGAGTTTAAGCACCTGTTTGAGAACAGCTTTATTGAAAGACCGCCGAATCTCAAATCCCGAATCAATAAGGAAGACCGGTTTGGACAAAAGCGCCGCGGCGCAGATCACGGTTGAGTAGAACAAAAGAGAAAGAGAAGATGTCTCGTCCTGGAAGACGCTGCCTCCCGGAAAGACGACAGCGTCGGCGTTGGCGATTGATGTAATGAGCGAAAGCGGCTTGGTTTTCATGCGCGGAATATGCCGCACGCGCCAGGCCTTCATGCGGCGGGTAAAAAGAGCAAGAATCAGTTCGTCGCCGAAATTGCCGTAGCCGAAATATCCGGCGGCGAATATTGTTTTTCTCACTTATAGTCTATGAATTTGAAAAAGCTGTTTAGTACGATCAGTCCGGCGCCCGCGAGCGCCCCCAGGGCCAGTCCGTTGAAAGTTCTGAATAAGCATATCCCTATGGGAGAGTGTATGTGGGCAAAGGTGTTGATGATGGATACCTGCCCGATCAGTCCGAGGATTATGAGAGGCCTGAAATGTATTTTCTTTGTTTTTGAAGCCTGCGAATAAAAATAGAAACCCATTATCATCAGAGGATGCCCCAGCGCGAATTCTTTAAAGCGGGGTCTCGCGAAGAAGAATTTTTCAAGGACTTCTCTCACCTCCATCTCAAAAGGCAGCACAAAGCTCATTTTATTGGAGCTGCGCAGGAGCATAAGGATAAGGGCGGCAGCGATGCCTATTCCGAAAAAAAGATGCTGCAGTTCAAGCCGTTTGTGCCACAACCTGTTCAAGCTTGTTGAGAAATAGCTTTTTTCCCGTCCGTAAAGGATGACAAAGGCGAACGCCGGAGGCAGCAGCAGAGACAGCTTTACGCCGCGGAACGAATTGATCTTCAGCATGAAATCGGTGGATGAGAGAATCGCCGAAACGAAAATACCTCCAAGGATAGAGATAAAGGAAACCTTCAGAAACAGCCATAATGCTCCCGCCAGCGGCGCGAGCGGGGGTTTCTGCCATGTCTTGGAAATGGCCAGCACCGGGAATATCACCGTGGCCAGAAAAGCGATAAAAAGCCGCCATGGTGTGTAAGCGGAAAAAAACACCGAACAGGCCATGGCTATGACGACATACGCGATTTCAAATTGTCTGCTTGTGTTGGCTACGACGGATAAGAGCCAGAGGGCGCCCGCGAGCACCGCGAGGCTTATAAAAAGGAAGGCGTAAAAACCCCCGTTCCATAAAGGCAATGCCGAAAATTTTCCGCTTCTGAAAGAATTGTCATCCAGTCCCCGTTTGATGGCTCCGGCATAAGAGAGAAACTCCGAATAGGTTTCTTCGGCGGGGTGTATGTATATCAGCTGTACATTTCTTTCCCTGACGCTTCTGAGTGAAGCGCTGATTTTTGTTGAGGCGTTTTTGCCTTGCGGCGAGAAGCAGAGAAATGTTTTGCCGAGAATCGAGGCTGTCTCATCCGCGCCGGCGATGGCGGCGAATTCCACTGTACCGAAAGGTATGTTCAGCTGTTCAGCTTTTTCGGCGAGTTTTTCGGCGGATCCGGGAATCCTGCCTCCCGAGGGCAAAATGCCGGTTAAGTGTTTGTCGCCGGCGAAAGCGTCGAACAGAGTGTCAATCCACGCGTCGCTCACAAGAGGATCATGTTTTGGCCGCAGAACATAATTGAAGCCCGCGCTTTTTACGGCCTTCACCTCTTCTTCCCAGAAACCCAGCCCCACATTTTCCACGGCAAGTTTATCGGCAAGAGCTATCACGAGATAATAACGCCCCGTGTAAGTGCCGATGACAGACACCCCTGGCAGCTTTAAGAGCAGGGCGTTTTTTATCATCACCCCCAATGAGGGATTTTCGGTGAAGATATAGGTGTAGCCCGACTTGTTTGCTATCTGCTGCGATTCAAGAAAAACAGGCGAACGGTTGAAGATGTATTTCCATTTGTTCACCTCCCGGCCGTCGGCGAGTATGATCTGGCCCCTGTCGTTCAGTTCTCTTACGGTGGATTCCTCAATTCCGACAGTTGTGATACCGACATCTTTAAGCTCGGGCAATATCTGAGCGGCGCTCTTGCCGGATATTTCAGCGAGATGGCGTATATCGGAGAAATCGACGGCCGTCTCAACCGCGCTGAGGGTTTTTTCCAGCTCTATCCTCTGAAAGAGAACGAAAACGGAAAAAGCGAAACCCAGCGACAGGAAAAAGAATATGGCGTTATTCTTTTTCATCTATTCCGGACAGGGACAGCTTCTGACGATTTGTCAGGATTTGCGTTTTTTTTCAAGAATCTTCACCGCCTCAATAGCCATCTGTATGGCTTCGTCAACACCCACTTTCTTTGCGATGGGCTGGTCATCGTAGGTGAGGCCTATGATAGCCAGGACTTCCCCCGCATAGACCCTCCTTATGGAAGAAACGACGAAAAGGGCCGCCGATTCCATGGAGGTGGCCAGGACATTGCCCTTGTACCAGGCGTTCCACATCGCTCTCGTGTTAGGGCCCAAAGGAAGCTCATCCATGTCAGCTCCCTCGGTGTAAAAGGCGTCTTTGCAGTGAGAGATACCGGTGTGATATTTTATTTTCAGCTTATTTCCGGCTTCAACAAGAGCCTGTGTCACGCCGAAATCCGCCACGGCCGGATAGCTGAGAGGTATGTATTGCCGTGTTGTTCCTTCCTCGCGGACCGCCGCGGTGGAAATGACGACATCTCCCAGCCCCACTTCTTTCTGCAGGGAGCCCGCCGTGCCTATGCGTATGAATGTGTCGGCGCCGCATTTTATAAGTTCCTCGACGCAGATGGCCGTTGAGGGGCATCCGATTCCGGTGGAAGTCGTGCTTATCTTGATTCCGCCAACAGTCCCCGTGAAGGTTCTGTATTCGCGGTTGTTAGCTATTTCTTTCGCGTTGTCAAAATATTTAGCTATTTTCTCCGTCCTGCCGGGATCCCCGGGAAGAAGAACATATCTTCCCACGTCGCCCTTGCCTAATGCCACATGATACTCTTTCTGACTCATAACCTTTGCCTCCCGCTTAATCATCAACCAAAATCATTTCCGGCGCTATGATAACAAATAAGAATGTGAAAAAAAAGGGGGACGGATGTGAAAAAAAAGGGGGACGGAGGAAAGCCGGACTTTCCTCCGTCCCCCTTTTTTCTTCAGGGCTGCAGGGGGCGATATTAAATTGACAAACCGGCGCGCTTTAATGTATAAATAGTCAATGTGTTTCCCGCCCTTGCGGGTTTCTATGGAGAAATATAAATGCAGTCAGAAAACGATAATTTAAAAGATTTGAAAATAGCGCTCGGAAGGCAGGTCACAGACCTGCATAAAAGACAGCAAGAGGAAACATCCCGTCTCAGGGAAAAAATAGAATCCCTCGAAAAAAGCAGGGCGTATCTTCAGGCCCGCGCGTCAATAGAA
>PEUP01000019.1 GCA_002780705.1 Elusimicrobia bacterium CG03_land_8_20_14_0_80_50_18
ACAGCAGCATATACATAGACCGGGCCGGCGCGGAAACGGAGATGGACGCGAGGCCCTCCGATTCGCTGTGCATAGCGGTAAAGACAGGCGCGAAAATATATGTCTCGGATCAGATATATGATAAATTTGAAGAAAGAGAGCTTTTCGAAAAGAAACTCAAAAGCGATTTTTACAGCATGTTCCTTGAGAGCATCAATAAGAATGAGCTGAAGAAAGCCTGAGTTGGGGTTAATGAAAAAAACAAGATCAAAGAGCGGAAAAATAAAAGCCGTTTATCCGGGAAGTTTTGATCCCGTCACCAGAGGCCACATAGATGTGGCCAGGCGGGCCATATTCGTTTTTGACGAAGTGGTGATAGCGGTTATCAACAACCCTTCAAAAAAAACCCGCTTCAGCGTCGGTGAGAGGATATCCATGCTGAAAAAATCCCTTGCCGCCGAGGGTCTCGGAAAGATCAGGGTGGATTCTTTTGAAGGCCTTTTGGCGCATTACATGAAAACAATAAAAGCCGGAATCATCGTCAGGGGCTTGCGCGCGGTGAGCGATTTTGAATATGAATTCCAGATGGCCCTGATGAACAGAGAGCTTGCTCCTGATATTGAAACCGTTTTTTTTATGACTGACGCCAAATATGCTTATTTGAGTTCGTCCATTGTCAAAGAAGTCGCTTCCCTAGGGGGAGATGTGTCTTCCGCCGTTCCCGCCGCGGCCGCGGCCCTGCTCAGGAAGCAGAAATGAATTCCGCGATTGCCACGCCGCCTCTGATGGCGATGTTTCTTTTCATGATGAGCGCGGCGCTCAAGCGGACGGCTGTAATGGAAAAGCGGGGGAGTGAGCTTATCCTGGAGGAGAAATAATGATTAAAAATTTTGTTCTTGACACCAATGTGCTGATCCATGACCCGGCGAGCATTTTTTCATTCGGTGATAATAATGTCATTCTTCCCATCACGGTTATAGAGGAACTGGACGGCTTGAAGAAATTCCACGACGAGAGGGGTAAAAGCGCCCGTAGCGCCTCCCGCAGGATTGACGGTCTCCGAAAAAGAGGCTCGCTTGTTAAGGGCGTGCAGAGCAGGGAAGGCGGCACCGTGAAGGTGCTGATAGGCGCCGGTGAAAAACTGCCGGATTCGTTCGCTTCAAAAGCCGATAACACGATACTCTCTTTCGCCCTGCATCTCAACAAGACGGAGGGCGGTGTCGTCTTCATATCCAAAGATATCAACATGAGAATCAAGGCCCAGGTGCTCGGCCTTGAAACCGAGGACTATGAGACGATGAAGGTCAATTTCTCGGAGTTATACAACGGCTGGAGGCAGATTGATGTGTCCGCAGAAATGATAAACAAATTCTACTCGGACGGCGTAATAACGCCGGAGGGCGAGTTCATGGAGAACGAATATCTGATAATGAAGAATTCCGCCGATCCGAAACAGACGGCTCTGGCGAGATTCAAGAAAGACAAGGCGGTGAAGCTCCTCCAGCCCAAGACCATGCTATGGGGCGTGAAGCCGCTCAATGTGCAGCAGACCTTCGCCATAGAAAGTCTGCTGGACGACAAAATAAAGCTAGTGGCTTTCATCGGTATAGCCGGCACGGGAAAAACACTCCTCGCTCTGGCCGGCGGCCTGTCAAAAGTGTTTGACGATAATGTGTACCGGAAGCTCCTGATATCCCGTCCCGTTATAGCGATGGGCAAGGACATAGGGTATCTTCCCGGCACTAAAGAAGAAAAACTCGCGCCCTGGATGCGGGCTATTTACGACAATCTGGAATTTCTTGTTTCGGCCTCGGGAAAGGGCGATATGGGCGGTGAGGATATTGAGTCGCAGGTGGACTGGCTCTTCTCCTCGGGAAAGATAGAGGTGGAGGCGCTGACCTACATAAGAGGGCGCAGCATCCCCAAGCAGTTCATGATTGTGGATGAGGCCCAGAACCTCACGCCCCACGAGCTGAAAACGATAGTCTCCCGCGCGGGCGAGGATACAAAGATAGTGCTGACAGGCGATCCCTACCAGATAGACAATCCCTATCTGGACGCTTCATCTAACGGTCTGACATACATCATAGAAAGATTCAAAGGTCAGGAGGTCTTCTCCAGCATGACTTTTGTGAAATCCGAACGCAGCCCTCTTGCGAGGCTGGCCGCCGAATTGCTGTGAACGCGGAAGCTCTTCGTCAGCAAATGCGTGTGGACCTGCATCTCCACACCTATTTCTCCGACGGTTTTTACAGTCCCGAAGATTTGATAAGAAGGGCGTGTGTCCGGGGGCTAAGCGCCATAGCCCTCACTGACCATGATACGACCGACGGCGTAGAGAGGGCTGTGCTGGCGGGCGCCCGTTACGGTGTGGAGGTGATTCCCGCCATTGAACTCTCAACGCAGGGCTTCAGTGACGCGCATGATGAGATACATATTTTGGGTTATTACATAAACTGGAGAACGGTTTATTTTCAGAAAAAACTTTCACTTTTCCGGGGCGCGCGGCTGAAAAGAGCCCATGTGATATGCGATAAGCTGAACGCTCTGGGCATACCCATAGACAGAAAGGTAATCTTTGAAATGGAGGGCCGCGGGAGTGTGGGAAGAATACACATAGCGAAAGCTCTCGTTGCGGGCGGTTATGTCAAGGACATAGACGACGCTTTTCAGAAATATCTGGTTAAGGGAAAGCCCGCTTTTGTGCAGCGTTTGAGGCTTCTGCCGGAAGAGGCGATAGACATGATAATAAATATAGGCGGGATACCGGTCCTCGCGCATCCGAAATTCGGGGTGCCGACAAAAAAAATCGCGCAGTATCTCGTCAAAAAAGGCCTGCAGGGAATAGAGGTTTACTATCCGGCGCATTCGCCCCAGGAACAGGAAAAATATATGTCCTGGGCGGAAGAAATGGGCCTCCTGGTCACGGGAGGTTCCGACTGTCACGGGGAACTCCCCGGCCGCCCGGAGTCCATAGGCCGTCAGTATGTGCCCTATCTGTCGGTGGTGAAGATGAAAGAATTGAAATACATGATGATGAGAAAGAATATGAGGCTATTTGAAGAAGTATGACAACAGAAGAATTTTACAGTGAGTATTACGGCAGCCCCGCCGTGCGGGCAGTGATAACGAAACAGTTTGATGACGCCGCCTTCGCGGTAGGAAGCGGCCCTTTTCTGAAAAAACAAAAATGGCATTTTCCGGTGAAGATATGTCCGGTCTCCGCGCTGGATGAATTTATGGCCGAGGGACTGGATATTTACAGGCCCGCCGTTTCCACGGGTGACGCGTTCTACATATTCTGGGATCTTGAATATTACAACAGGAAGCAGAGGTCATATGTTTACAGGCATCAGAAGGAAGTTTTTGAATGGATGGAACCTTTTATACAGGAGATAAACGAAAGGCTGAGCGCTTACGGAATCAAGTATATTCTTGACACCACGGCGTCGGGCTATCACTACTGGATGAAGATCTCAAAAAAATCCGCGGTCTTTCAGGAACTCGCCCGGGAGGGTTTTATATCTGAAAGCCTGAAGGATAAATACGCGCATGCTGTCGCGCGCGATGTAAAGCGCTCAAAAGCTGTGCCGGAAGAAGACGGCCGGGCTTACGACTGCGCCGGGAAACTGCTTGAATATCTTACGCAGAGGATAAGAGCCGAAATGCCGGCCGTGAAAGACGGGATAGATATGACAATATCTGATTCGCCGCCGGGCGGGAGCTCCCGCACTGATGGTTTCTCATCGGACATAACTCAGTACGCGCATCCGCTGTTCATGCGGGTGTTCAGGGTGCTCGCATCATTGCATCAGAAGAACATACTTTATTACGGAGGTGTTCTGCCCGCTGTGGACATCGTCAGAAGGAAGGGCATGCGTATCTCCGAAGTGCTGGACTCTATGTGGGACGCGGGGAAAGCCGCCGGCCTTTTACGGAATTTCTCGCCGGAGCTTGATTATTCGGATGAAGGTTTTTCGCGGCTTTTCGCGGACTATAAAAATAGCGAAACAAGAAAATTGCACAGAGAATTTGAGAGCGCGCAAGCGGAAGAATTCAGGATTGCTGATGAACCGGAACAGATCGCGAGTCACTTCGCGCCGGAAAACGCCAATCCCTCTTTGCTTGAACCCTCTGTTCTGCAAAAAATCATAGAGCATTACGCGGCGCTCGGCCCGGCTAAACTCAAGGGCGCGCTAAAGATCATCGCAGGCTATTACAACGATCCTTCCTACGATTGGTATGACAAAGAGCGCTTCACGGGCATAGACTGGATCAAGTATGATGCCGCGCAGGCGGCCCATTTCTGGGGAAGGGTTTATTCCACGCAGTTCAAACTGAATGGGAAGGCGAACAATGGATAACAGATTTACTAAAAGGGCTCAGCGCGTGCTTGCTAACGCGGACAAAGCCGCTAAAGACATGAATTATTCCTATGTGGGGAGTGAGCATGTGCTCATGGGCATTCTGATGCTCAGGGACGGTATCGCCGTACAGATACTCGCCGCGCTGGGCGTCAAAGCTCAGGATATGGTCAGGGATATCAAAGGCCTTCTTGGCGAGGGGGATAATCTCATACGACTGGGGCCCATCCCTTTTTCACCCCGGGCCAAAAGGATAATCAACGGCGCCTCAGACGAGGCCAAAACCCTGGGCCAGCCTTTTGTGGGCACGGAACACATACTCCTGGCCATTCTTAGAGAGGAGAGCGGTATTGCCGCTCAGGTTCTGAGGTCGTCGGGCATTTCTTACGATGGAGTGATGGATTATCTTGAGGAGGCTCCCGATACCGGCGAAACCTTCTCCCCCGCTCCCGATAAAGGCATGGCTTTCTCGCCGCCGGTCAAAACGCCTCTCCTTAATAAATTCAGCAGGGACCTGACAAAGGCCGCGCTTGACGGCGAGCTGGATCCCATAGTGGGACGGGAAAAAGAAATATCCAGGGTCATACAGATACTTTGCCGCCGCAGTAAGAATAATCCTGTCCTGATCGGTGATCCGGGTGTGGGAAAAACAGCGGTGGTGGAGGGCATAGCCCAGCACATAGTCAACGAAAGCGTGCCGGAAATCATTCACGGCAAGAGGGTGGTCTCTCTTGACATGGGTTCGATTGTCGCGGGCACAAAATACAGGGGCGAGTTTGAGGACAGGATGAAGAAGCTGCTGGACGAGATCAAAAAGGAGAAGGGGCATATAATACTTTTCATAGATGAGCTCCATCTTGTCGTGGGGAGCGGGTCGGCGGAGGGCGCGCCCATGGACGCGGCCAACATGCTGAAGCCCCTGCTCGCCCGGGGTGAGCTGCAGTGCATAGGAGCCACGACGCTGAATGAATACAGGAAATACATAGAGAAAGATGCCGCTCTGGCCCGGCGTTTTCAGCCGGTTATGCTTGACGCTCCCACGGTTGAGGAAACGGTTGAGATACTGAAAGGCCTCAGGGATAAATACGAGGCATATCACGGAGTCACTTACAGCGACGAGGCTCTTGAGGCCGCGGCGCGGCTTTCGGACAGATATATAAGCGACAGGTTTCTTCCCGATAAGGCCATAGATCTTGTGGATGAGGCGGGCAGTGAAATCAGAATCCAGAAATCAGCCCGCTCACCGGAGTTCAGGGCCTTGCATAATAAGTTGAAAGAAATACGCTCGGAAAAAGCGGAAGCCATAGCGGGTCAGGAATTTGAGAAAGCGGCGCAGCTGAAAAAAAAGGAAAGCCTCCTCGCCGATGAGCTGAAAAAAATGAAAGATGCCGTCAAGGAAGATAAAACAGTCACGGAAGTGACAGGAGAGGACATGGCGCGCATCGTGGCCGGAGTGACGGGCATACCTGTCTTCCGGCTGACCGAGAAAGAATCCCTCAGGCTTTTAAATATGGAAAAGGAGCTGCACAAGGATATCGTCTCTCAGGATGAGGCTATAAGCGTTGTTTCAAGGGCACTGCGGCGGGCGCGGACGGGACTTCATGAGCCCGGACGGCCCATAGGTTCCTTTATTTTTCTCGGCCCCACGGGCGTGGGCAAGACCTATCTCGCGCAATGCCTGGCGAAATTCCTTTTCGGCGACGAGGATTCCGTGATAAGACTGGATATGTCAGAATATATGGAACGGCACAGTGTCTCACGCCTGGTGGGCGCGCCTCCCGGTTATGTGGGTTATGATGAAGGCGGCCTTTTGACCGGCCAGGTGCGCCGTAAGCCTTATTCGGTTATCCTGCTGGATGAGATAGAGAAAGCGCACCCCGATGTGTTCAACACACTCCTTCAGATAATGGATTCGGGTTTTCTGACGGATTCTCTCGGCCACAGGGTGGATTTCAAAAACACCGTTTTGGTGATGACCAGCAACATGGGCGTTAAAAGCGCTTATGAGAATAAGACCATAGGTTTTGCCGCGAAAACTGAATATGATTTCAAGGAAATGGAGAATGAGATAAAAGAAGAGCTGAAGAAATATTTCCGTCCTGAATTCCTCAACAGGATAGATGCCTCTGTCGTGTTCAGGCATCTGTCAAAAGAGGATGTCCTGAAAATAGTGGATATGCTCCTCGCGCGTTTAAAAAGCCGTCTTGATGAAAAAAATATCAGCGTTGAGTTTGATGAGAAAACAAAAGATTTCCTCGCCGAAAAAGGCTTTGATAAATTCAGCGGCGCGCGTCTCCTGAAAAGGACGATACAGGAGCTTGTTGAGGACCCCCTCTCGGAGCGCATATTGTCCTCGGGCCTGGCTCCCGGCGCCGAACTGAAAGCGGAAGTCAAAGACGGGAAAATAGAGTTTGTTCCCGTTCTTTCAAAAACAACGAAATCCTGATATATCTCCGGCGTGGTCGCTCCCGGCAAACCGCATATTCTTCCGGGGGTAATTCCGAGACAGTTATGCCCAGACGAGCGTTTGTGTGACTTTTTCTTCCGTCTCTACGGGGTAGATGCGGTAGACCAGTTCTTCGGGTTTGAACCAGAGTTTGATTTCCCTTTCCGCTTCTTCGGGAGATGAGGACGCGTGTATTATATTTTCAAAAAGGCCCTTGGTGGTTATTCGGCCGTACGAGCCGCGTATTGAGGTCGGGTCGGCCGATTCGGGGTTTGTGTCGCCGCAGATATCACGCACGAGCTTTATGGCATTATCGCCGTGATAGACCAGGGCTAGCACTTTTTTTCTGTTGTGCAGATTGCCCATCAGGTAATCCAGAAGTTCGTTAAAAAAAGGCTTATCTTTCATGTGACGGTAATGTTCGCCCGCCAGTTCTCTCGTCACACAGACGGCTTTTGCCGCGGCGATCTCCAGCTTTGTCTCGGAGAGACGCGTCAGAATATTCCCGGTGAGGGATTTTTTCAGACCGTCCGGTTTAATAAGCACCAATGTTTGTTCAGCCATAATCAACAGCAAATTAGTAAATTCCCCCGTAAAAATCAAGGCCTTGCCATTTTACTTGTCTGTGATAAATATCAACTTGCATTAAAAGGCCTTTCTTGTATATAATTCAACTATGGGAATAAAGCAATCGCAAAGGAAACATGACAGAATAAAAGACACATTGCTTCTGGATGTGTACAAGCCCGGTGCTTTTCAGCCGGCCTGCCGGGCCTGCCTGACTGATATCAGTGTCGGCGGCGCGGGCTTAGAAGCCACATATCGTTTCAATCTCGGCGACAGGATAAACCTTGTTTTCAAAATGCAGGATGAGCGGGAATATGTGATAGACGCCGTTGTCAAGAGGGTGTCCCGCTCAACGGGTACTTTTTCCTACGGAGTGGAATTCATTGTCGAGGGTTTTTTCAAGCGCTGGGCAATGAAGAGGTTTGTCAAAAAACTTCTTAATTCCTGAATGAAACATCTTTCGGCGCCATGGAGAGACAAATATTTTGACATGAAACAGTCGGGATGTATTTTCTGCAAGGCGGCCAAAGCTAAGAAAGATGCTGAGAATCTTGTCGTCCTGAGGGGCGCGAAATGTTTTATGATGCTCAATCTTTTCCCATACACAAACGCCCATGTGATGGTCGCGCCGTACAGGCACACGGGCGATGTGACCATGCTCAGCGCTCCGGAGGCGGCGGAGATGGCGGTTATGGTTTCTAAAGCCGTTTCCGCTATGAAAAAACTGTTCCATTGCGAAGGTTTCAATATAGGGGTGAATCAGGGCGCAGCGGCCGGCGCGGGATTCACCGCTCACACGCACACTCATGTGGTCGGCCGCTGGAAGGGAGATACCAATTTTATGACAACACTCGCCGCGACGCGCGTCGCGCCTTCATCTCCCCAGAAAATATACAGGATGCTTAAAAAGGAGCTGGCCTAAATCATGGAAGTTGTTTTTCTCTCATCCGAGGTGGTGCCTTTTGCCAAAACAGGCGGGCTCGCCGATGTGGGAAGGGCTCTTCCCGACGCGCTGGCCGAAGCGGGCCTCAAAGTGAATGTGTTCATGCCGCTATACGGCACTGTAGAGACAAAAAAGTCCGGCATAAAAAAAATAAAAACACTCAAACTGAGTTTGGGCGCTAAAAAATATGTCTATGAGATTTGCGGAAAAAAAGAGAAAGGCGTGAGTTTTTATTTTATCAAACAGAAAACCTTTTTTGACCGCGAGGGCATATATGGATCTTCGCTCGGCGATTACCCCGATAACGCAGGGCGGTTCATTTTTTTTCAGAAAGCGGCGCTGCATTCCCTGAAAAGTTTAAAGATAAAGGCGGATGTGATACATCTTAACGACTGGCAGACCGCCCTTGTGCCGAAATTTATCTCAAAAAAATCTTGTCTGCCGACCGTTCTTACGGTGCACAATCTCGCTTACCAGGGCGAATACGACGCGAAATTGGCAAGGTACGCGGGGCTTAAAAAGAGTGAGCTGCTCTACGGCAGCAGGTTCAACTGTCTCGCCTACGGCATAAGCAACGCTTCCGCCGTTACCACTGTGAGTCCCGCATACGCCAAAGAGATGAAAACCAAAAAGTTCGGCTGCGGCCTTGAAGATTTTTTGAAAAAAAGAGGTCAATATTTCAAAGGCATCCTGAACGGCCTTGATTACAGTCTCTGGAATCCGCAGAGCGACCCCGCCATCGCCGCTTCTTACAGCGCGTCTTCTCCGGAAGGTAAGGACAAATGCAAAAAGGCTCTCCAGAAGGAAATGGACCTTCCGCAGACGGATGCTATGCTTGTGAGTTTTGTCGGTCGGCTTGCCATGCAGAAGGGCATGGATATACTGGTGCCGGCTCTTCAGAAATTAATATCAGGAAAAATACAGTTTGTCATGCTCGGCACGGGGGACGCCTATTATCATCGCGTTCTGACTGCGCTTGCGAAGCGTTTCCCAAAAAATTTCGCATTGCGGCTGGATTTTGACAACGATCTGGCGCACAGGATATACGCGGGAAGCGATCTTTTTCTTATGCCCTCGCAGTATGAACCCTGCGGACTTGGGCAGATGATAGCTTTTTCGTACGGCGCGGTTCCTGTCGTCAATAAGACCGGAGGGCTCATGGATACTGTTTCCGAATACTCTCCTGTTAAAAAAACGGGCACGGGTTTTTTGCTCAGGGATTACAGCGCTTCCGCCCTTGAACAGGCTCTGCGAAAAGCCATGAGCATTTATGCCGCCCCCGGCTCTTTCAGGGAATTATCCGTCCGGTGCATGAGACAGAGATTTTCCTGGAAAAGATCCGCGCTGAAATACATCAGGCTGTATCAAAAACTCATCAGCGAGTCCGTCGTCGCGGCCCGGCGGATACAGGGGGAAAAATAGCAATGGAAATAGGCATCTCAACCGGACTTTTTTATCACAAGGATATTTTAACCTGCCTTGACAGATTATCCCGCGCGGGTTTTCAGAACATAGAGCTCTGGGCCGGGGCCGGTGACTGGGGCAAAAACACACATTTTGATTATAACGATGAAGACGCGCTCATAGAGATCAAGAAGACAGTGTCGCTCAAAAAAATGAATATATGTTCCGTGAACGCGCCTTTCAGCGAGAATCTTGACATATCTTCGGTGGATGAGATACAGCGCAGCATCGCCGTCAGCGAAATCAAAAAAGCCGTTGTGCTCTGCGAATTTTTCAAAGCGGAACATCTTATCGTGCATCCCGCCGTTAAGGCCCTGCCTCTCACGGACAGGGTGTTTGTGGAAAAAAAGATCAGTCAGTTGAAAAAAAGCCTGGCGGATATCCTTGACAATGCCATGCTTCACGGGGTGAAGATCGCCTGTGAAAATCCCTCGCCGAACCTTTTAGGGGGCTGGGCGCAGGACCTCATGGAAATAATAAAGGATTTTCCAAAACAGCATTTGGGGATATGTCTTGACACCGGGCACGCGAACCTGATAGAGCCGCCGGACAAGTATCTTGAAAAAATAGCGCCACGCCTTACGGCATTGCATGTGTCGGATAATTCCGGCGATTATTCTTCACATTTGCCGCCGGGGGAAGGCAAAATAGACTGGAAGAAATTCGCTTCGGCTCTTTACGCGTCAGGTTTCAAAGGCGTGTTCATGATGGAGATCCTTGGAGCCTCGCGCTTCGCGGATCCAGCCAGGGTCTTAACAACAGCCTTTGAGAACGCCAGAGAAATAGTGAGAAAGGGGGATGTGTGAAAATAGGTATCATGTCGGATTCGCATGAAAACAGGCCGGCGATAGCCGAGGCCGTGAAGATATTCAACAGCGAGAAGGTGGAGAAGGTGTTTCACGCGGGAGATATGATATCTCCCATAATGCATGCCGAATTTAAAAAGCTTCAATGCCCCATGATAGCCGTCTTCGGCAATAATGACGGCGATAGGGCATACCTCAGGGAGAAATTCCGGGGCCTTGCCGAATTCTATGATTTTTACTCCGGCGAGTGCGGCGGCCGGAGGATATTCATGGTGCATGTGCCGGATTTCGTTGAGGATATAGCGTCCAAAGGCAATTATGACATCGTCATATACGGGCACACCCACAAAAGCGATATAAGAACGACGGGCGGCGCGCTTATAATCAATCCCGGGGAATGCGGTTCCTGGCTTTTAGGTAAGAAATCCGTGGTCGTGCTTGAAACGGATGATTTATCGTACAGGCTGATTGACTTGAGTTAGGGAGGTTTTGC
>PEUP01000073.1 GCA_002780705.1 Elusimicrobia bacterium CG03_land_8_20_14_0_80_50_18
CGCAGGGCTGATAATATCGCCGTGATAGATGCCGGAAAAGTTGTGGAAAGCGGCCGGCACGACGAGCTTCTGGCCAGGAACGGTTATTACAGCCGCCTTTATAAGATCCAGTTCAATCAGAGCGGGGATTAATCGTGCTTAATTCAGTTTTACCCGGCAAAATCATTCAGTGCAAAACAGGCGAGCTCGCGAATATACTCGGAGGAGAGGGCCGGAGATGTTTTGTCATAGGCCCGAAAAATGTCCATGATATTTACGGGCCGCTGATGAGTGCGGCGCTGGGCAAAAGAGCGAAGATATACGCCGGTTTCAGCGGCGAATGCTGCGAGAGTGAGATAGCCCGGCTCCTTGCCGGAGTCAAAACCCACAAAAGCGATTTTATTTTTGCCTTCGGCGGCGGCAAGGCGATGGACAGCTCAAAGAGTGTCGCCGCCCGAAGCGGTGTTCGTCTCGTCGTCCTTCCGACTTCCGCCTCCACCTGCGCGGCTTTCACGCCCCACAGCGTTATTTACGGCGAGAAAGGCAATTATCTGAAAAATGATAATCATCTTAAATGTCCGGACACGCTGATTCTCGCCGAAGATATTATGCTGGATGCGCCGCCGCGTCTGCTTTTTTCGGGTATAACCGATGCCTGCGCCAAATACTATGAATTCACATTCAACGGCGGCGCCGACAGCAGCGTAGCCGCGATGGCCCGCGATATGCTGAAACGCTTTTTCACGGGTGTAACAGCGATTAAAAATCAATCCGACAAATCCGCTGTTATATCTGTGAGCCGTCTATGTGTAATCAACACCGGGCTCATAAGTTCGCTCGGCGGCGACGATTTCAGGGCCTCTACCGCTCATGCTATCGCAAACGGCTTCACTCAGCTTTTCCCCGAGCGGCCGGAATTTGCCCGCATGCTTCACGGCGAGCTGGTGGGAGCGGCTATTCTTGCCTGTCTTTTTGCCCTGAACCGCATAGATGAGCTTGTGATGCTCCGTCAGCTTTTTTCCGATTGCGGTATTTTCAATGAATTCGCAACCTGCGGAAAATTGGATCAGGACATATTTGAAAGCGCCTCGCGTTTCGCGGTCAGGAACGAAAAGCGCTTCGCTCAACTGAAAATAAAAGCGTCTGACCTGGTGAGCGCGCTCAATTCCGTCAAACTTGACAGCGGCATTCCGGCGGATCTTTCGCGGAGAGTGTAACAAAACAGCCTCAGGCGGCGTCTAACTTATGGAAGAAAAAGAATTCGTCGAGAGATTAAAAAGGGGGGATGAAAATGCCTACAGGGAGTTCATGGCGCTTTATAAAGACGCTGTCTACCGCATCATATATTCGTTCTCGGGCATGGCTTCTGAAATTGACGATATCGCCCAGGATGTTTTTATCGCGGTGTTCAGAAAAATCCATAAATTCCGCCTTGATTCGTCTCTTTCCACATGGCTTTACCGCGTCACAATCAACAAGTGCAAGGATTATCTCAGGAAGAGAAGGACGGCCACGGTGGAATTGAACGACAGCATAATTTCGCCCCGGCCGGATATTCCGGAAAGGCTTTTGAATGAAGCCAGGGGCAAGGCTCTGCTCGCAACGCTGAGCGCGAAGTTCAGGAGCGTGGTGATACTGCGTGAGATAGAGGGTATGTCATACGATGATATAGCCCGCACGCTGAAGATACCGCTGGGCAGGGTGAAGATCATGCTTTTCAGGGCGAGAAAACAAATGAAGGAGGCCGCGTTAAATGGAATGTAAAAGATGCCTTTCTCTTTTAGGGGAATACAAAGACGGCGAACTGGACACTGAAACAACTTCTATGCTGAAGAGCCATCTTGAAGCATGTCCGCTCTGCCTGGCCGAGCTGCGGTCCATAAACGCTCTGTCTGAAATCATCGCTTCCGTTAAGTCGCCGCCGGTTCCCGACGGCTTTGAGGATAATGTTATAAGGGCAATGAGTAAGTCAGCTCCCCGGTTCTCATTTATTCCTTCTTTCATGCCGGTTTTTTTTCACAGACCCGTGATGGCGTTGTCGGCTCTCGCGTTGCTGCTGGCCGGAGGCTTTTTTTACTCGCGCCAAAACAGTCCTCCGGAAGAATCTTACGCCCAGCTTCTCATAAGCGACGCCGAATTAAGAGACTTTGACGGCGAGGTCATGGACATCTTTTACGGCGATATCTGAACACAAATGGGGCGGCTCTAAAAAGTCATTTTTGCTGTCATTTCGAGGCGCTTCGTCCGCCGTGGCGGGAGCGTAGCGACGAGAAATCTTTTCCGTTAAAACCCGTCAAAAACAGGGATAAACCCACGCCTTTCTTTTATCCTGGTGTTTTTGTACCATATCCCTAAATGGAAACTAAAACTAAAAAGGCAATCAAGGATTTACCGAAAGTAGAAAGACCGAGAGAGAAATTAATGCAATACGGTCCGGGAAAACTCTCTAATTCGGAATTGCTGGCGATTCTTTTAAGGTCAGGCAGGAAGGGCGAGAATGTTGTGGAACTTGCCGAGATAAAAAGAGCAGTAATCTCTGTTGGTTCACTTAACGCTAATTTGGTTCATCCAAGAGAAGTTTTTGAGCCGGCGATTAAAAATCTTGCCGCATCCGTAATCGTTGCTCACAATCATCCTTCAGGCGCTCTCGAGCCGTCAGAGGACGATTTGGAAATTACCAAAAGGTTAGTTGAGGCCGGCCAAATTTTAGAAATAGAAGTCGCTGATCATGTTATTGTTACAAAAGACAATTATTTCAGCTTCAAAGAAAAAGGCCTGGTATAATTGCCCTTATGAAATACAGAGAATCTGAAACAATCGAATTGAAAAAATCCACTTCCGAAATAAAAGAAGCGGTGATTTCTATGTCTGCAATTCTCAACAAACACAATCGCGGCGAGTTATACTTCGGAATTAAAAATGACGGCGCTGTTGTCGGGCAGGCTGCGGGAGACCGGACGCTGCGGGACATTTCCAGAGCCATTTCCGAAAACATAGAACCGAAAATTTACCCCAAGATACGGCAGATGAAGATTGATAATAAAATTTGTGTAAAAGTGAGTTTTGAAGGAAAAGACATCCCGTATTTTGCTTTTGGACGCGCTTATATGCGCGTTGCCGATGAAAACCGCCAGATAAGCGCCCGCGAACTTGAAAATTTAATCATAAACAAAAACAAAGATAAACTGCGCTGGGATAAAGAGGCCTGCCCGCAGGCGAAATTATCGGATATCAGCGTAAAAAAACTTAAAACATTTCTAAAAATGGCCCGCTTGAAATATGACACATTACACAACGCATTGGCAAAATTGAAGATTCTAAAGGGGAGAAAACTGCTGAACGCCGCCGTGATTCTGTTTGCAAAAACCCCGCAGAAATTTTTCCCCAACGCCAAATTACGCTGCGCTGTTTTTGCCCGGACAGACACCGCGCTCATAATTGACAGAAAAGAATATGAAGGCGATATTTTTTATCTCATTGAAAAAGCGCAGGAATACATTTTGAAAAACATTCATCTCGGGATGCGCGTTGAAGGTTTGTATAGAATAGATGTTCCCGAGATAGACAAAGAGGCTTTCCGCGAAGCTGTAATCAATGCCTTTTGCCACAGGGATTACAGGGAATACGATTCCGTAAACATCGCCATTTTCAAAGACCGTCTTGAAATAAGGAGTCCGGGTCTGCTTTACGGCGGACTCACCATTGAAAAAATCAGAACGGAATTGGTGTCGGAAAGGCGGAACGAAGTAATTGCCGAATTATTTCACCGGATACACATTATTGAAAGATGGGGAAGAGGGATTGCTCTGATGCTTTCAAAAGAACCATCTGCGGTTTTCAAAGAAGTTGGCAAGCAATTTATCGTTGTTTTCAAAAGGAAACGCACTGAAGAAAAAACTACCCCGAAAACTGTGGAGAAAACTGTGGAGAAAACTGTGGAGAAGGCGGACAAGAAGATAATAGCATTGATAAAGGAAAAACCGACGATCACACAACATGAACTTGAAGCAAAAATTGGCATTACCCGTCGAGGCATTGAGTGGAATTTAAAAAAATTAAAGGATGCTGGTATTTTGCGCCGCATCGGTCCTGACAAAGGCGGGTACTGGCAGATAGTTAAGGGCCCCAAGAAAGAATGACTCTTGGCAGAAATAGGAGAAAATATTTATGAGCAGTACGAATTACAAACCACCAAAAGAAAAAATTCAAGTTGAGCCCTGATACGGTTGTGTTGTCCAGGGTGGTTATAATAAGCGATGAAACAGAAAGCTGTCATACTTTTCTCGGGAGGGCTGGACTCGGCCCTTGCCGCGAAGCTCACGGAAGATATCTTTGACCTTTCGGGAGTTGTTTTTTCCACGCCTTTTTCGCGGGTGAAACAAGAGGCCTTCGCTCTTGCTGAAAAGTTATCTTTGAAGCTGAGGCACATCGTGTTCGGCGAAGAATATTTTGAGCTCATACTCAATCCGAAGTTCGGCACGGGCAAGGGGATCAACCCCTGTCTGGACTGTCACATAATGATGCTCAAAAAAGCGAAAGAATACGCGGATGAGACAGGGGCGGAATTTATTATAACGGGCGAGGTGCTGTCCCAGCGGATGATGTCCCAGAAGAGCGGGGATCTGCTGAAAGCCGAAAAGGAGAGCGCCCTGGAAGGAAAGATAATCAGGCCATTGAGCGGGGCTCTGCTGCCGCCGACGGAAGCCGAGATTCGCGGGCTTATTAAACGGAAAGAGCTTCTTTCCGTTTCGGGCAAGAGCCGTAAAACACAGCTTGCCCTGGCCGCGAAATACGCCCTCAGCGGTTTTGGCACGCCCGCCGGAGGATGCGTCCTCACGGATAAGATATTCTCAAAAAGGATTAAAGACGCCGTCGAGCACGGCGAACTTGACCTTTTGAGAAGCCGTCATCTCATGACGGGAAGACATTTCCGCCTCGCGAAAGGCTCCAAACTGGTGGTCGCCCGCAAGGATTCCGAAAACACATTGCTTGCGGATAATGCCGGATGGCTTATAAGGATAATCCCTTCGGGGGCTCCGGGTCCGGAGGCGCTCCTTTCAGATATGCGCGACATTGACCAGGCGCTTTCAATAATGGCGCGATACAGCAAAAAGACGCGGGAATTTATAATCCGCTCCGCCGACGGGGCGGAAGTTGTCCGGAAAGCTGAGGCGGCGGATGAGGAAAGCGTCAGAAAATATCTGGTCTGAGAAGGCCCTCTTCTATGAGTTCGTCCATGTCTCTGGCTTCTCTGCCTTTTGATTCCCGAAAAATTTTTCTCGCCTTTTCAATGAGCTGTTCTTTGAGCGCTTTTTCTTTCGCCTCTATTTCTTCAAGTGACGGTCGCGGGATACCCGTCTGGGGCAGTAATTTGATTTCTGTGTTTCTGCGTTTCGCATAGAAGTTGAGCCACCAGAGGAGCGCTATGAGGATGAAGAGCAGCCAGCTCCTTTTTTTCATGAGAGGAGTTTCTTCATATCCCTGACGGCTCTATCAAGTCCGGCGAAAACGGCGTAGGCGATTATGCTGTGCCCTATGTTGAGTTCATTCATTCCTTTTATGCGCGCTATAGGGGGCGTGTTGTCGTAGTCAAGGCCGTGGCCCGCGTTGAGGAGCAGTCCTTGTTTCAGCGCAAAAGATGATGCTTTTTTTATGCGGATAAGCTCCTTTGCTCTTGATTGTCCCCTCAGGTTGGCGTATGCTCCCGTGTGGAGCTCCACCGCGTCGGCGCCGAGTTTCTTTGACAGGGCGATCGCTTTTTCGGAAGCTTCTATGAAGAGGCTCACCCTAATGCCTTTTTTGCTGAAGAGGGGTATTATTTTTTTGAGCTCTTTTTCATGTTTGAAGACATCAAGGCCGCCTTCGGTCGTCAGCTCTTTTCTTTTTTCCGGCACGATGCACACATCATCAGGATGGAGCTTCAGGGCGAAGTTCGTTATTTCCCTGCTGAGCGCCATTTCAAGATTGAGTTTTGTTTTTATTTTTTTCTTTATACGCAGACAGTCTTTCTCCTGTATGTGCCGCCTGTCCTCGCGAAGATGTATGGTGATGCCGTCAGCGCCCGCTTTCTCGCATACGAGAGCCGCCTCAAGGGGGTCCGGGTAAGAGGTGAAACGCGCCTGCCTGATAGCAGCCACATGGTCAACATTAACGCCTAACAGCGGCATCAGCGTATTCCCAGGATATATCTGACATAGAGCCACAGCAGCGCGGCAATCACCAGAGCGGTGATTTTTAAATATGTTTTTTTGTTCATGGCGCGGTATCAAACTCTTTGACCCTGTAAAGGGCCACGAGTTCTTTCCTCAGTTCCTCGCTTGAGATATTCCTTGTGAGTTTGCCCGCCCGCGCCAGTGATATGGATGATGTTTCCTCGGAGAGGACGATCGCCCAGGCGTCGGACACCTCGCTGATCCCGACAGCGGCCCTGTGCCGCGTGCCGAGTATGCGGGAAGCTATTTCTTCCATTGTCAGAGGCATGATGCAGGAAGCCGCGAGGATTTTGTTTCCCTTGATGACCACGGCTCCGTCGTGGAGCGGGCCCGCGGGATTGAATATGGACAGCATCAGTTCAGATGAAACTTCTCCGTCTATCTTTATGCCCGTTTCCGTATAATTTTTCATACCCATATTGAGCTCTATGACTATCAGGGCTCCCCAGCCCTTTTTCTGGGCCGTTTCCATGGTTTCTATAATCGCGTTTATCCAGTCCGGCTTTATGCGGAACAGGAAACCCGCGACTTTTCCGCTGCCTAATTTGGCCAGCAGAAAGCGCAGTTCCGGCTGAAAGACTATGACGATGGCCACCATCCCCACCACCCATGCCGCCGAAAGGAGCCATGACAGCGTCGTGAGATTCAGGAGTTTCGCGAAGGCCGTCAGAAAAACAAGGATGACGATGCCTTTGAAGATGGCGATGGCGCGGGTGCCTTTCAGGAGCGAGAGTGTGTAGTATATGATAATCGCCGTTATAAGGATATCGGCGGCATGGCTCATATAGTTCAGCCATGCGCTCCAGGTCAGCGGAAGGTAATCAGCCATTTTTAATAAGAGTCATCGCTTCGGATCGGACTTTGGCGTCGGTCATAAAAATTCCGCGCAGGGCGGAAGTCGTCATCTTAGTGCCGGGTTTTTTAATGCCGCGCATTGTCATGCAAAGATGTTCAGCTTCTATTATCACCATCACGCCCAGCGGTTTGAGAGAGCTGTTTATGGTGTCGGCTATCTGCTGTGTGAGGCGTTCCTGTATCTGGAGGCGCCTGGCGAAGACATCCACTAAGCGCGGTATTTTGCTCAGCCCCAGCAGCACCCTGTCTTTCGGGATATAGGTCACATGGGCCTTGCCGAAGAAGGGCAGTATGTGATGCTCGCAGAGAGAATGGAAAGGTATATCTCTGACAAGTATTATTTCGCTGTATCTTTCAGTTTTGTAAACGGTGCCTAGGATTTTTTCCGGTGATTTTACAGAGTAACCCGCAAGCAGCTCTTCATACATGTCCGCCACCCGTTCGGGTGTTTTTTGAAGTCCTTCGCGCGAAGGGTCTTCGCCGGCGGCTTCCAGTATGAGTTTTACGGCCTCACGCAGTTTCTTTTTGTTCATCTGTTTCCTCACCTGAGCTTTTTTCCCCGATATCCTTGCCGGCATCTGCAGTTTTTGCCACTCCGCCTGTCGAATCCTGTCCGGTCTCAGCATCCTCCGTTTTGTTCTCCGCTTTCGGCATTGGTTTCGGCAGGGGCGCCAGTTCTTTGCCTTTCATTATGTTATCAAGGTCGTTGGCTGTCAGCGTCTCTCTTTTTTCAAGTTCTCCCGCTATCACATCCAGATATTTTCTGTTCCTGATGATTACGCTTTCCGCGTCGCGCTCGGCTTTCATGATTATGTTCCTGATCTCCTCATCTATCACCTGTTTCATTTTTTCACTCACGCGTGAACCTTTGGAAATATCCATGCCGAGAAAAACAGAATCCTGCGAATCCTTAAACACCGCCGGCCCCACGCGGGAGCTCATGCCGTACTGGGTGACCATGCTGTGGGCGATTTCGGTGGCTTTCTCAAGATCATTGCTGGCTCCGGTGGAGAACTGTTTAAATACTATTTTTTCCGCCGACCGACCGCCGAGCAGGGTTTTTATTTTATTGATGAGTTCGTCTTTGGACGCGATGAATCTGTCTTCAAGAGGCAGCTGAAGTGTGTAGCCTAGGGCCGGGCCGCGGGGGATGATGGACACCTTGTGCACGGTGTCGCCGTCGGGCATCAGTTTGGCGACCAGGGCGTGGCCGGATTCGTGATAACAGATGATTTTTTTTTCGCTCTCGCGCATCACGCGGCTTTTTTTCTCAGGCCCCGCGAGCACCCTGTCTATCGCTTCTTCCAGATCAATCATTTCAACGCTTTCTTTGTTTTTTCTCGCCGCAAGGAGCGCCGCCTCGTTTATTATGTTGGCGAGGTCGCTCCCGACAAAACCCGGGGTCCGCCGCGCTATTATCTCAAGGTCTATGTTTTCTTCCATCTTGATTTTTTTGGCGTGCACCTTGAGAATGTCTTCTCTTTCCTTGATGTTCGGTTTGGGTATGTGTATGTGACGGTCAAAGCGGCCCGGCCTCAAGAGCGCAGGGTCAAGGATGTCGGGCCTGTTTGTGGCGGCGATGACAATCACATTTGTGTTGGGGTCAAAGCCGTCCATTCCCACCAGCAGCTGGTTCAGGGTCTGTTCCCTTTCATCATGGCCTCCTCCGATTCCCGCGCCTCTGTGACGGCCCACGGCGTCTATTTCGTCAACAAATATAACGGCGGGGGCCTGGGATTTCGCCATCTGGAAAAGATCTCTGACGCGGCTGGCGCCCACACCCACGAACATTTCAACGAATTCGCTGCCCGAACTCGTAAAAAACGGCACCTTCGCTTCGCCCGCTATGGCCCGGGCAAGAAGCGTTTTTCCCGTGCCGGGTTCGCCGTAAAGAATGACGCCTTTTGGTATGCGTCCGCCGAGTTTCTGGAATTTTTCGGGGTTTTTGAGGAATGCTATCACCTCCACCAGCTCGTCTTTCACCTCGTCGCATCCCGCCACATCCGCGAAAGTTGTTTCCACCTTCACGGCATTCTGCGCGCGGCTTTTGCCGAACGAGAATATCTGTTTTGAACCGCCGCTCATTTTGGTAGCGAAAATAAACCATGCGAGTATGAAAAGCAGTATGGGACCGAAACTGAAGAGCAGGTTGGTCAGCCATTTGCCGCCGGTTTTACCCGCGTAGCTCACCCCTGCGGTCTGCATGTCTTTTATCAGGTCTTTGTCATCAAGATACGGGGTTTTGAAATTCACGCTTTTTCCGTCCGAGCGGTAGCTGCCCTTGATTGTTTCGTCTTTCACTATTTCAACGGAGATGATTTTCCCCGCGTCTAAAAGGATCCGGAATTTGTCGTAGCTTATCTCTTCGTCGGAGACCTTCGTCGCCTGACTGTAGTTGAGGTAGAGAACAATCGCCGCCAGCAGCACCCAGAAAGACAGCCCCACATTTCTCTTTTTCATTTCTGCTGTCTGTAAATCTCGGATTTCAGCACGCCTATGTAGGGCAGGTGCCTGTATATTTCGGCGTAATCAAGGCCGTAACCGACGCAATACTTATTCGGGATAATGAAGCCGGTGTAGTCAACATCTATTTTTTTCAGCCGGCATTCTTTTTTATCCAGCAACACGCATATTTTCAATGATTTGGGTTTCCTTGTCAGAAGATTCCTTTTCAGATAAGACAGTGTCAGGCCGGTGTCCACGATGTCCTCTATGATGAGCACATCTTTTCCCACGATGGATTCGCGCAGGTCCATCAGAAGACGCACCACTCCGGATGATTCGGTGGAGTCCGCGTAGGAAGACACGCCTATGAAATCTATGATTGGAGAGAATTCAAGTTCTCTGATGAGGTCGCACAGAAAGACAACTGAACCTTTGAGCACCGAAACGAGTATCGGTTTTTTCCCCTTGTAATCCTTGTTGAGGGCGGCGGCGAGACTCTTCACTTTTTTCTTTATTTCGGCTTCGGAAATCAGGATTTCTTTTATGTCCGCATGTTTCATTTTTTTCTCCGTTTATATAATTTGCCTTTTCTCACGATTAAATCCATATCCCGCAGCGCAAAACCGCCGCCTTTCCCCGAGCTTATAAATCCGTCGATTTTATCTATGTAACGGGAATTTACTTTTCTGCCGAGGAATTCCGCCAGAAAACACTTCCTCAGGAATTTATTATAGCTCAAATAGACGCTATTATCAAGTTTTCCCTTTTTGATATTTTTTTTGAGTTCATCCGCGCTTTCTTTTGTCAGAGCATTCAGGTCTGAGGCCTGGCTCTCAAGGGCCGCAAGGTGTTTCAGGACATTTTTTCCAAAATGTTTTTCTATAAAAGGAATCAGGTCCCGCCTTATTTTGTTCCGGAGAAATTGCCGGTCTTTGTTGGATTCGTCAGTCATAAAAGGCAGTTTTGAGACAATCAGAAATTTTTTCAGTTCGTCTCTTTCAAAATCGAGCAGGGGCCTCGCCACAGGCACGCCGAATATCTTTGTTTTTTCCGCGATACCGTAAAAAGAGGATAGCCCTCCGCCCCGGAAGAGTTTGAGGAAGAAGGTTTCAGTGTTGTCCGAGAGGGTGTGCCCGGTGAATATAATGTCAAAACCCCGCTTTCTGCAGATCTCACCCAGAAGTTTGTAGCGCGCCACGCGGGCGCAATCTTCAAGGGATTTTCCCGGTTTGGCAGCGGACTTGGCCACATCAAAACTTTTTGTGTAAAAGGGCATCGCGAATTTTTTTGCCAGTTTCCTGACAAAGGCCTTTTCTTTGACGGACGCGCCTCTGAGACGGTGATCTATGTAGGCCGCCGCGTTTTTGTTTTTAAGCTTTGAGGCCAGCTCCAGCATGGCGACTGAATCGCTGCCGCCGGAGACGGCAAGCAGTATCTTTGCTCCCGGGGAAACGATGCTGCGCTCTTTGCAGGAGGCGAGAAATTTCAGGATTGTCTGTTTTTCAAAGTCTATTTTTTTCTTTTTCATCAATTTCCCGTTTAATTATGGTAGCGGTGCAGGGACTCGGTCACAAATAAATTCCCTGACGGGAATTTTTCGCGACCCCGCCTCACGGCGCTCGCCTTGCCTCTGGCAAACTCGCGCATCGTTGCGGCTTTCGAGTCCTGACGCGAGCCAAGCAGTTGGCTCGCTCACCTCTCCCGTTTAATTATGGTAGCGGTGCAGGGACTCGGTCACAAATAAATTCCCTGACGGGAATTTTTCGCGACCCCGCCTCACG
>PEUP01000046.1 GCA_002780705.1 Elusimicrobia bacterium CG03_land_8_20_14_0_80_50_18
TCCCTGATCAGCTTGTAGATCTTCGAGCCGCTGACACCTATATACTCTGCCAGCTCGGAAACATTCATTATTTCTTTTTGCATAATTAACACCTACTGGGATTCTACATCTATTGTCTTTTGTTGTCAAGTGGCAATTTCTATCACTCCCTTTTAGTAGGTATTACTTTTGCCTCTCCCCCGATTTAGCTGTCCCGGAAACTTTTTGGAATTTTTTGATCAAGTCCGATTGAGACAATGCGTAAAAAACGCTTTCACCGTTAATGGTGACATTGAAGCCGCCCGCGCTTTCTTCTATGCCGCTGACGCCGGCCATGGTCGCCAATATCTTCAGCCTGGCTGATTCCATGAGCCCTCTGACCTCTCCGGGGTAGTCTCCGAAGCGGTCAATAAGTTCGGCGTCATATCTTTCAAGCTGTTCAAGACTGCTGATCCTTGACAATCTCATGAGCAGCCTGAAACGCTCTTCCTGCGAAACGACATAATCCTCCGGGATATACCTTCCTCCCGAAGAAAACACAACACGGCATTCGCTGACATCCGCTTCACCTTTCAGGCGCCTGACCGCCTTCTCAAGCAGTTTAAAATACAGCTCTGATCCCACATCCTTAATGTAGCCGTGCTGCTGCGGCCCGAAAATATTCCCGGCTCCCCGAAGTTCCAAATCGCTCATAGCTATTTTGAGGCCCGAGGAAAGAGCGTCATAGTCCCTCAAAAATTCAAGCCTCTTTTTGGAATTCTTCTTCACTTCATTGTCATAGAAAAAATAGCAGTATGCTCTTTTGACACCCCGCCCGACACGGCCGCGAAGCTGATACATCTGGGCAAGACCTAAAAGCTGGGATTTTCTTATCAGAAGAGTGTTGACATTGCTTATATCCAGGCCCGACTGTATTATCACGGTAGAGATGAGAACATCGTATTCCCCATTGGCAAAAGCCCTCATCACCTCCGAAAGTTTCTGTGAAGACATGCCGGCATGGGCTGTGGCAACACGCAGGCCGGGAAACATCTTTATAAAATCATCGTACAATTTGCCGAGGCCCGATATACGGTTATACACATAAAAAATTTGTCCGCCCCGGGATATTTCACGACGGACAGCTTCTTTGAGCAGATCCTCGTTGTAGGCGCCCGTAAAAGTTTCAACCCTCATCCTCCCGGACGGAGGACTCTCTATGATTGAAAATGACAATATGCCCGAAAAGGACATAGACAATGTCCTCGGGATGGGTGTAGCCGACATCATGAGTATGTCGGAGGAAGGGTGTCTTTTCTTCAGAAGCTCCTTCTGCCTGACGCCGAAACGGTGCTCCTCATCTATCACGGCAAGGCCGAGTTTCGCGAAAACAACATCTTCTGAAAAAGCGGAATGCGTGGCGATCAGTATATCCGTGCTTCCTGAGGCAAGGCGCTCAAGTATCTCAGACCTGCGGTCGGCGCTGAATCTTGACAGCATCTCTACTTCCACAGGAAAACCTTTAAAGCGTTCGCGAAAGACATAATACTGCTGCTGGGCGAGTATGGTCGTGGGCACAACACACAGCGCCTGATATCCGCTCCAGCAGCATCTGAAAGCGGCCCTCATGGCAATTTCCGTTTTCCCGTAACCCACATCACCGCAAAGAAGATGCTCCATGGGGAAGGGTTTTTCCATTTCCGCGAGAATCCTGCGTGAAGCCAGGCGCTGATCCGATGTTTCCTCATAGGGGAAGCGCCGTATGAAATCTTTTTCCGCGGAAGACGGCTTAAAAGAAATACCGCTGACCTTTTTCCTGCGGGAGGCGGTGCCCATAATCTCCTTCGCCATGCTGAAAACATTCCTGAACACTTTTGATTTTTTGTTTTTGAAGTCATCAGCGCCGAGACGCGATAGCACAGGTCTGACTCCCCTCGGGGCTTTCCAGCGGTGAAGCATGGCGAATTCCTCCACCGGTATGTGAGCCATGCCGTCAGCATAAGAGATGGAAACATAATCTACCGGCTTTCCTCTAATCTCAAACTCGGCAAGTTTTATGAATTTACCTATGCCGTAATCCTCGTGCACAACTATATCGCCCGGTTTATAAACCGACTCAGGAGTGAATTTTTCCGGCAAAGTCTTCGGGCGGGAAGCCGAGGCGATACGGCCGCCGAAACCCAATATCTCGGCGCTTTTAAGGCATATCAGTTTATCCGGCCTTGAAAGGAATCCGCCCGATATATCACCATATATGTATTCGGCGGGAACAGCGTTTCTGAAAGTGATCTCTTCTTCAAGGTATTCCTTAGCTTCACGCACAGAGCAGAATACTTTGATCCTGAAACCAGCGGACGCGAATTCCCTGAGGTCTTTGACAAGCAGATCCATCCTGGCGCTGTAAACAGGCGCACGCCGGATACCCGTGTCAATGCCGTCGGGAGAAAACACATAAGCGGCCGCGGGGCCGCCTGCAAAAGAAATGCCGTCCGCAGCGACAAGAACGCAGGGTTCTTTGATAAAAGAAAAAATATTCTCTTTTCCTTTCGGACTCCTTACGATTTCCGCCTTGTCCGCGCTCCGGAGGCTTAGCTGGGTCGCGGGATCAAATAAATGAATGCTGTCGGCTCCGTTGACGCCGAATCGCACCCTGAACGGATGCGGCGAGGCAAAATCCCAGAGATCCATCACGGCGCCTCTCAGAGAAAATCTGCCTCTCTCAAAAACAAAATCGCTTTTCTCAAAACCCATGCCGCAAAGTTTCTTCGCGGCATCCTGCGGCGACATTTCCCCGCCCTTCATGATGCTGAAATTTTTAGCGAATTCATCCCGCGAAGGCAAAGCTCTCAAGACAGAAACAGCATCGCTGACAATTATATTTTTTTTCCTGTGGAGAAGTGATGAAAGCGCTTGCGCTGTCAATAAATCATTCTCTGTTAAAAGCGACGCCGCCTTATTTCCCATCGCCCGAAGATCGTTATAGACCGTCTCGGCCTCGGGGGAATCTTCAAACACGGCCAGGATAAGATTATGCTCTTTCAGCAGTCCTGCCAGGAAATAAGCCCGGCCTGAAGAAAGGGAGTCTCTTATCTTTTTAAATGCCTGCATTCAAGCGAAAAAGGAAAGGATTCAGTATTCCCGGGCGCCTGCGGCTTTGAGCGCGGATACCATTTTATCGTTTCTTTTGTGTTTGGCTATTTCCAGAGCATTGAGAGCTTCCCCGTTGCGGGCATTTACATCCGCCCCGTTTTTGATCAGCAAGCGCGCTGTATCCAGGCTGTTCTCGGCTACGGCTGTCATAAGAGGCGTCCAGCCTTTTGAATCCGCAGCGTTAACATCCGCGAGCATCCCTATGAGAAATTCCGCCATAGCTGTGTAATTTCTCATGGCCGCGTGAAAAATAGCCGTTGTACCGTCTGAAGAAACAGAATTGACATCCGCCATATTCTCGGCCAGAAGTACGGCCATTTTCAGGTCATTGTTTTTCGCGGCGATCATCATGGGCGTCAAATCATCCTGCCGTTCATTGGCTGAGGCGCCCCCGGCAAGAAAAAAAGAAGCGGCCTCAAAAGAACCGGCCCTCACGGCTTCGCCGAAAGGGCTGAAATCGTGCTTGTCTTTGACAGACATGTCCGCCCCGGCATCTACAATGAGCCTGACCATATCTATATTGTTCCTTGCGGCCGCTAAATGCAAAAGGCCTGAATCATATTCCGCCTTAACGGAGGCTCCGGACCTTATCAGCAGTTCGGATGTTTTTAACATATCGTTCCTGACGGCGTGGAAAAGAGCGTCCCTGCCGGAATCATCCCTTCTTCTTAAATCCGCTCCGTTTTTGATGAGCTCGGAGACGGCATCAGAGGCGCCAAGAGCCGAAGCGTGCATCAGCGCCGTTACGCCCCCGTCAAACACGGCCTCCTCTCCGCCAAAAAGGAGTTTAACCAGGCGGGGAGAATTGTTTTCCGCCGCAAAAAAAAGCGCCGTTTTAGCGGTCAGATACTCCTTCGCTTCCCTGTTCGCGCCTTTTTGTATGAGCATTTCAGCCGGCATAAAAGAAGCTCCGGCGGCGGCGTAGATGAGAGCCGTGAAACCGTCCTTATCCCGCGCTTCAATATGCGCTCCGGCGTCTAATAAGATTGACACTATTTCAGGAAGATTCCTGTAAGAGGCCTCCATCAGAGGAGAAATGCCTCCCTGATAGACAGCGTTGACATCTCCGCCCGCGGCGATGGCGGCGCGGAGTTCATTCTCCCCGCCCGGCCTCAAGGCGCTAACGGGTAAACGCAAAGACGCGCAGGAAGAAAGAAATAACGACGAGGCGCACAGGAAAAACGCTTTTTTCATAGTCCCAGCACCTCACCCATGCCGTAGATACCCGGCTTTCTGCCTTCAAGCCAGAGCGCCGCCTCTACCGCGCCTTCCGCGAAACAGCTTCTTGAATAAGCCCTGTGGGACAGCTCAAAGCATTCGCCCGGGCCGGCAAAGAGCACGCTGTGCTCGCCCACTATGTCGCCGGCCCTGACGGAATGAATGCCGATTTCATCCTTTTTTCGCTCGCCGAGCATTCCCTGCCTTCCGTAAACGTCCCTAAGCTGCCGGACACTTTTTATCTCTTCAACAAGTTTCAGCGCCGTGCCCGACGGTGAGTCCTTTTTCTTATTGTGATGCGCCTCAACCACTTCAATATCGTAATCCTTCAGTTTCTCCGAGGCCTGACGCACAAGAGAAAAGAAAAGATTGACGCCCTTGCTCATGTTCGGGGCAAAAACCACGGGGAATTTCCCTGCGTATTTTCTGATTTGATCAGCTTGAGGGCCCGTAAAACCCGTTGTGCCTATGACGGCGGCGCCCTCAAAAACCGACAGATGTTCAAGTGTCGCTGCCGGAGCGGTAAAATCAATAAGGCAATTGCATGAGGCGGCCGCCCGCTTTATATCCGCGCTCACCCTGTGGCCGTGAATGACTTTGCCTATGTCGGAAGAATCTGCCCTTTCCAAAAGAGCCCCTATTTCTATCCCCGAAGACGATAAAACACTTTCCGCGATTGCTTTTCCCATTTTTCCGGACGAACCGGCTATACAGACTTTTATCATTATGCCTCCACCGAACAAAGAGAAGCCCACAGCGAATCATCCGAGAGGACTTTCGCTATATCCGCGCCATAAAATTCCTGTACCGGCTTTAAAATTTCGGGGCTCAGCAGCCACACGCTCTTAAGCGCCGAACGCAGTGTCAGCACTCCCGCCGGAGTCATCTCTCCCAGCGGAGCCCTGAATTTCCCGGCCGGCATGCTCAAAGCGCGCATAAGCGTTTTGACAGGCACCGGGTTGCGGAACTTGTCCGTCACCTTACACTGTATCCCCTTGAACTCCTCAACGCGCGTGCTTTTGACCGTGATAACATCAAAAAGCGGTTTCAGTTTTTTATTTATTTCTCCCGCCTCGCCGTATTTGCCGGTCAACGCGGCCTCGCACATTCTGCTTATGGCCGCGGGCACTATGTTGCTCAGCACCGATATGACGCCCTTTGCTTTTATTTTCGGAGAAGCCATCATCTCAAATGTAATGCCATCATCACCTGACAGGATCGCGAAATCCTCCGGCAGAATACTCCTCTCTATCGCCATTCTTTCCAGATCTCCGGTTGCCTCTTTGACAGCGTTGATGTTGGCATGCTTCCCGGCAAGAAGGGCCAGATCATAAGCGGACAGCTCGCATCCCGTTCTCCCGGGGATGATATAAGGGACCAGCTCTATATCGGGAAAAGCCTCGGCGAGCCTGCCGTAATGCCGCGTTCGGAGCTCGAAAGACGAGGGCCCGTTATAATAGCAATCTATTATCAGGGCCGCTTTGATACCGGCTTCCGCGGCGAATTTTACGGATTTTATGGACTCTTCCGTGGAGTTGGAACCGCAGCCCGCGAGAATCCCGCAGCGGCCGGCGGCCCGCTCAAAAACTTTTTTGTTGATCGCGCCATGCTCTTCATGGCTCACCGTTGGAGACTCCCCCGTGGTACCCATGGGGAGAAGCCCCAATATCCCTTCTTTTATCTGGAACTCCACATTTTTCTCAAGGCCTTCCCAGTCCACGCTTTCATCTTCCCTGAACGGCGTCACAAGCGCTGTCCACGCGCCTTTAAATTTCATACTCCCTCCCCCTTAATACCCATCAAACTTTTTTGATAAATTATGTTTAACCTCTTCTTCCCATACATGCGCTTGTTATCCGAATTAAACTCATACTTAACATCGCATAAAAGGTCCCTTGCGTCAAGAATTTTCATACCGCTGGTTTTATAAATATCCGGCGCCTTTCTAACAATAGAAAATGCAAAAATTATATGATATGCATCTTTCGTTATTTTAAAATCTTTGCTTGGAGATAAATAAAAACTCCGCTGAGTTGTGGCAATATTATCTATGTTGTAAGTCTTACACTCAATATAAAATGCCCTGCCTTGAATATTAACAAATATATCCGGATAACCGGCAGAACGTTTTCTTTTACTTGAAGTTTGGGGAATAGAAGCGGTATATCCATAATTTTTAAACGCTCGAATGATATAAGGCTCTGCATAATTACCCACTTCGTTTGGACGATTGGATTTGATGCCGCTTTCATTGATTTTTTTTGCCGACATCTCTATCACTTTAATTAATTCCTGTTTTTCAAAGTTGTCATAACGCAACACTTTATATCCGCACATGCTTTCAATGACCAGATATAACGGCACATTTTTAATCGGGTTCAGCATCTGCTTGATTACGTTTTCTAAGACTTGTGTGTTTTTTTGTTTCATTACAGGCTCTCCTTTTGAAAAATAATAATTCGATTTGTATTTGTGCCATTTTTATTATTTTTCACTCCCCAGCAATTGGAAGTTTTAGAAAACAATTGCGAGTTAATCATTATCCCTTTACAAGAGAACCCCGCGTTTAATCCCAGCGGGACCACATATTCTTCAAGTTTTATTTTACCTCCTCTGATTTCACCCACTTCAAACGCTACCCAGCCATTCAATTTTGTAACCCTAAATAGTTCCTTAAACACACCAGCCATAACTTGTTGCCAATCTTCAATTTTCTTAGCCATGGTTATTTTTTTCTCAACATTCTTTATATCAATATCATTAAACCAGCACCGAAGCCAATTATCTTCACCGTATTGCACAACATCTAAAAAAGGCGGCGAAGTAACCGTAAGAGCCACCGTATTATCTTGTATTCTTTTTGTCTTACGCGCATCATTGCTGAGAAACAACGCCCCCCTGCCGATTTTTTTCAATCGAGTTACAAGCTCACGATCCACATTTCTTAACAAGGATTTTGACTTGGATAGTATAATTTTTCGTATATCTCTGTATCCCGGCATTTGGTTCCGTTCTTTGTTTATTTTTTTTTGCCGTTCGGGCAAAACAGCTTGATTCGGCGGGAGCGTATAAACCGAAAAAAAACCTTTAGAGTGTCCGGTTAAACGATTGGTTGCAATCATACGTATCCAGGAATCTATATCATCAGTCTCGCCTGTGTGTTCACGATTTATCAAATACTCCCTTAATGAAATTATTTCTGCTTCGGTTTTATTATGATAGAACATTGACAAATCCATATCAGCTTTTGCGCTGTAATCGAAATCAATAGAATACAATCTTTCCCTTATTTCAATCAGCTCGGGGATAAACAGGCGAGGGTGAGATATAAGCGCGCTTAAGGGGTTTATGTCATTCGCAATAATATTTCTGTTCAGAAGAGCCGCCTCAATTACTGCCGTGCCTCGCCCGGCAAATGGGTCATAAACAACATCACCCTCCTTTGTGAGAAGTTTTATAAAAAATGCAGGCAACTGAGCCTTAAAACAGGCCCTGTACGATATTTCATGTATTGAATTTGCCCGCCTTTGCTTGGCAGTCCAAAACTCGTTTATGTACTTTATTATTTTATCGCCCCCATAATCAAAATACTCTAATTTCGTTCTTCTGGGTGCGAGAGGAAACAACTCGGCAGGCGCATCTGAAAACATATATTTTTTCAGATACTCACTGAAATTATTATCTGCAACTGCGGCCCTCATATAAGCTTGCGTATGTCTTCGCGCGCTCTTATCAAAACGGCTTTATCCCCGTCGACCATTACTTCAGCCGGCCGGGCGCGCAGATTATAATTTGAACTCATGGAATAACCGTAAGCCCCGGCGCTCCTGAGCGCGAGGAGTTCTCCCGCGTAAACATTCCGCATCCTGCGCTTTTTTGCCAGCACATCACCCGACTCGCAGATAGGCCCGACAATATCATAAACACTCTTTTCCCGTTCGGGAAAAATATTCACCGGCAAAATCTCGTGATAAGCTCCATAGATGCTGGGACGCATTATATCGTTCATACCGCCGTCGGCGACTATGAAATTTTTGCGGCCTGATTTCTTGTTTGATATCACCCTCATCAGCAGAAGACCCGTGTTGGCGACCAGCACACGGCCCGGCTCTATGATAATTTTAGGCGCGATTTTTGCGGCGTATTTTTTAATTACGGCGGCGTATTTATCAAGCGTCTCCGGTATCTCGCTCTGATATTTAACGCCTAGCCCCCCGCCGGCATTTATGTATTTCAGCTCAATCCCGGACTTGGCGAGTTTTTTTGAAAAAACAGCGAGTTTCTGAAGCGCCTCCGCGAAAGGCGCCGTTACGGGAATCTGCGAACCTATGTGCATGTGCATTCCGCAAACATCAACGCTCTCAAGCGAGACCGCAAGCTTATACGCTTTGAGAGCGTCATCATAGGCCAGACCGAATTTGGATTCTTTCAGGCCCGTGGCGATGTGCGGATGGGTCGGCACAGATATTTCCGGGTTCACGCGAAAACTCACGCGGGCTCTTGTTTTCAGACTTGCCGCTATCCGGGATATGTTCAAAATATCCTCGACGCTGTCGGCGTTGAGCATCCTGATGTTCATTTTGAGCGCGAGTTTTATCTCTTCATCCGTCTTGCCGTTCCCGTTGAAAACGATTTTGTCCGCCGGCACAGCCAGTTTGCGCGCGAGAAGCAGTTCGCCGAGGGAGACGCAGTCCGCGCCTATCCCCTCTTTATTCATCAGAGCCAGAAGCGCGCTGTTGTTGTTGGCCTTGTATGCGAAACATATAAGCGCCCCCGAAGACCGGAAAGCTCTCTTCACCTCGCTAATATGACGCAAAAGAGTTTTTTTGGAATAAACATACAGGGGTGTCCCGTATTTTTCCGCAAGAGCGCTCAAGGGTATCCGCTCGGCGAACAATTCGCCGCCGCTGTATTCAAAATAATCCATATTACTTTAACCGCACACTCATAATCTTATCGCCGGGGGATATCCGCCCGGCCACATCCAAACCCTCGGTCACATAGCCGAAAATCGTGTATTCACCGTCAAGACGGGGCGCGGAAGAAAGGCATATATAAAACTGACTGCCGTTTGACCTCCTGTCCGGATTGACGCTGTCATCCATGCGCGCCATGGCAACCGTGCCCGGCACATGTTTCAATTCAGGATGTATTTCCGGCGGGAGCGTGTAGCCCGGGCCGCCGGAGCCGTTACCCCGGGGGTCTCCGCCCTGCACTATCACATTCTTCACCACTCTGTGAAAAGTTAAGCCGTCATAAAAGCCCTTTTTTGAGAGAGTCAGAAAATTGCGCGCTGTCTCCGGCGCGTATTCGTGATACATCTTTACGGCAATGATCCCTTTCTCGGTATTGAGCTCGGCAATAGTGTCCTCGCCCCTGCACGATAAAAGAGAAAGCGCTATCACAAAAACCCTAAGAAATCTCACAAAGCCTCCCTGCTGCCTTCCACATCTTTGTTTTTATCATATTTGACACTAAAATAAAAGACAACAAAAGCTCTCTTCTTTATCCGCGGGGATGGAACTGGCGGTGTATCCGGCGGAGCCGCTTTGTGGAAATGTGAGTGTATATTTGAGTCGTGCTTATCTGCGCGTGGCCGAGCAATTCCTGTATGACGCGAAGATCCGCGCCGTTCTGGAGAAGATGCGTCGCGAAACTGTGCCTGAAAGTGTGCGGTGTGATACGCCTTGTAATGCCGGAGGCGGCGCAGAGTTTTTTGATTATCTTCCACACGCCCATCCGGCTGAACGGGGCGCCGGAGGGGTTGCGAAACAGATAATCCCCTTCTCCGGCCGGCGCGGCAAGCAAAAAAGCTTTCACAGCGGAAGAAGCCTTATCGCCCATAGGGACGATTCTTTCTTTGCCTCTTTTCCCCAGGCATTTGAGAAAACCCACCTCAGGATTGACATCTTTCACCCTTAACGAGATGAGTTCGCTGATCCTCAGACCTGAACCATAGAGCACTTCCACCATCGCGACATTCCGCAAAGATGTTTTTCTGCCCCGCGCCGCCCGGTTGATAACCTGCTCCACCTCATCAATGCTCAGGACATCCGGCAGATAACTTTCAAGACGCGGGCTCCGCAGAGCGGAAGCGGGGTTGCGCTGGGCCAGGCCGTCTTCCACCAGGAATTTCCAGAAACTCCTGAGGGCGCAGATCTTCCTGGCCAGGGTGCGGGCTGAAACAGCGCTTCTTTTTTTTCTTAAAAAAGCCGTGATATGTTTTTCGCCTATATCGGCGGCGGGGATATCCAGCGTCTGAAAAAATTCTCTGATATCTCTCGTGTATGCCTGTATGGTCAGCTTTGACAGCCCCCGCTCCGAAGCGCAGTAATCGCCGTATTCGGCAAAAAGCTCCGCTGCCTTCGCATCATCCATTATGTCTCACCCCGACCGCCCTAATCCAATTCTTCAACGGCGCTGACCCGTCTGTATTCCACATCTTCAAATTCATTGAAATGAGCGCGTCCGCACTTTATTTTTTGCTGTTCGCTTACTTTTAATTCCTGCCCCGCTGATTTTGTTTCCGCCACAAAGTAAACCGTCTTGTCGTTCTTCTTTATTAAAGCCCAATCCGGGTTATAATTCCCTATCGGTGTGACAATTTTAAACCATGGCGGGAGCTTGAAATAAAATTCAATATCCTCTCTGCTTTCGCAGTCTTTGGCAAACTCGTATTCCACATTTGAATCAAGAGCAACCAGCTTGCTGTAAATCGTCTTATCTTCT
>PEUP01000022.1:0-10859 GCA_002780705.1 Elusimicrobia bacterium CG03_land_8_20_14_0_80_50_18
TCGCGCCAGAAAATAATACAGGCGCAGGAGCAGTTATCGCGCCAGAAAATAATACAGGCGCAGGAGCAGTTAAAGTGAGGGGAAAAAGGGGACGTCCTTAATTTTCGGGAAAAAGGGGACGTCCTTAATAAAAAAAAGGGGACGGTGGAAAGTGCAGGCCCTTGATTTGGGGAAAAAGGGGACGTCCTTAATTTTCGGCAGAACATTGTCGCGGAGATCGTCCGGGGCAAGGGGAGAAGGTGACGGATTGTTTGGAGGATAGATGAAGAAATACATGAGAATAGGCGAGGTCGCGGATTTCTGCGGCGTGAGAAAATCTACGATACGGCATTACACGGACATGGGTATATTGCCCTGCGAGGGCACAACGCCCGCCGGTCACAAGCTTTATGACGCGAGAAAAACCATGGTGCGCGTACAGCTCATCAAGAGCGCCAGCGCCCGACGCTCGACACTCGCGGAAGTGAAGGGGCAACTCAAATGAAAACCATAAAAAAAGGCGGACGCCTGCCTGCCGGTAAGCAGGAAAAAGGAGCAGAAAAAGGGGACGTCCTTAATAAAAAAAAGGGGACGTCCTTAATTTCCGGCGGAAAAGGGGGGCAATGGCAAGTCCGGGAAAAGGTAATACCTATTGGCAGGACATGCCTCTCGAAGGGCTATTGGCACGCAGGCAGACAGCTGGCCCCTTTCAGGAAGTTAGTCAATAAGCCTGCCCACCGAAGCTGGAGCGTAGGCGGCTTAATAAGCGTCCCCTTTTTGTTTGTTCACCGAAGCTGGAGCGTAGGCGGGTTAATGAGCGTCTCCTTTTTGTTTTTGTTCTTTTGTTCTTCGCTTTATGCGGCCGCAGGCGGCTTTGTTTATCAAGCGGCGCCGAGGATAATAACGCCCGCTAACGCCGACGGAAGGAACGATGTTTTCTTTGTGTTTTACAGGAATCTGGACAGCCAGAGTTCTCTTTCCGGGAAGATATTCAATCTTATGGGGATGAAGGTCGCGGATATGGTGAACACCGGCGGCATAGGCGTTATACTGTCCGCTCCGGCCGGGGGCTGGCATCCGGGTCTGACCGCTTCATGGGAAGGTTATTTAAAATGGACTCCGTCCGGGAGCATTCCTCAGGGAATCTATATATGGCAGGTGGAGGCGGAAGGTCAGGTTTATACAGGCATGGTGATCGTGGCTAAATGATGAAAAAGAAAAAGGGGACGTCCTTAATATTATGGTTATGATGGGAGGGAAAAATGCCGAGAAGATTTAGATTTGTGGTGGATGACGCATATTACCACATATTGAACAGAGGTAATAACCGGCGGAATATATTTGTTGAGGAAAATGATTACAAGCATTTCCTGCAAATAATGCTTGGGTACTTCGAAAAAACTGGAATAAAAATCATACATTATGCGCTAATGCCTAATCATTATCACCTGATAATAAAAGTCAAAGAGGCGAATAATTTGAAAAAAAGTTTACAGCAGTTGAATCAGGGTTACGCTAGATATTACAGAGGTAAATATGGCGGCGTCGGTTATTTCTGGCAGGGGCGATACAAAAGTTTTTTAATAGAGAGCGGCAGGTATTTGCTTGAATGCGGCATATACGCAGAGTTAAATTCGGTGAGAGCCGGCCTGGCAAAAAAACCTGAAGATTATCGGTGGAGTAGTTACCACTTTTACGGGCGGGGAGAAAACAACACAATCATAACGGTTAGTCCGGAATATGAAGCTTTGGCGGAAACAAAAGAGGAGCGCGCAGAGGCGTATAGGCAAATCTTGAAATATCGTTTTGAAGAAAAGAGGAGATTAGGACGGTACTTTAAGACTGGTGTTTGCGGAAGTGACGAATTTGAAAAGAAATTAAGAGAGAAGGGTTTATCGGGTTTGTGGTCACATCGCGGAAGACCGAAAAAGAAGAAAAAGTGATGAGAAAATTAAGGACGTCCCCTTTTTCTATGCTCCTTATTGCGCTTGTTTTATTAAGGACGTCCCCTTTTTTATCGTTGCTATACGCGGATTTTGAGCCTCTCGGCTGGTCCGCGGCATCGGCGGGAATGTCTGACGCGGCGATGCTTTCTAAAAAAATACCCTCTCTTTTTTATATCAACCCCGCGGCTTCCTCATATTTCGAAAAGCCCGTTATCGGTATGGAATACGAGAATATGTATCCGGGGCTTTCCGACAGCAGCGGCCTCAGCAGAAATATTATGACATACACTCACAAACTGGAAGGCGCCGGATGCGGCGCGGGAGCTGAAAAATTTTCACTGGATAACCTTTATTCGGAAAGCACATATCTCATAAATTATTCAAAAAATTTCAGACAACGATGGTTCGCCGGCGGCAACCTGAGGATACTGCAGAAAAAATACGGCTCCGACCTCTATACATCAAACGCCATTAATTCCGACGGCAGCGCTTCAGGCGCGGCAGATCCGCTCTTTGCCGTCAACGGCACAGGGCTGACAACTTTCACCCTTGACGCGGGTTTCAGCAGACTTTTTGACGGCGGCTGGGCGTTGTCCTCGGTGGCGTCTTTTATCACAAGCCCCGACACCTCTCTGGGCGGCGGCTATAAGCGGAAACCGGATCTTTCCGCCGGCGCGGTTTATGAGACGGAATCCATAACGGTCGGCGAGACCCTGCGTTTTTCGCAAGGTAATTACTGGTTTGACACGGGTTTTGAGAAAAGGCTGAAAAACGAGGCATTGAAGCTCAGGGGCGGTCTGTCCGTGGGCAGCGGAGAGCTGAAACTTTTTTCCGCGGGGCTGGGTTATCTGCATCTGGAGAGGGTCTCATTTGATTACGCGTTCGTCTATCCTATTTCCGGCATCAAGGATTCCCAGGGCCGTCACAGAGTGTCGGCCTCTTTCGTGTTCGGCGGCGGGAAAGAAAAAACTGAAGAGGCAATTCTGTCCGAAAAGACAGACCTTGAGAAATTGCTGGAACAGGCCCGCGCGGCTTTCGCGGAAGAAAGATGGAAGGATGCGGTTGACTTTGCACGCAAGGTCCTGCTGATAGAGCCTGAACACGCGGAAGCTCTTGAGATATTCAGCGAGGCATCCGAAAAACTAAGACCCCTGCTGGAGCCCCGCGCGCGGGACGCCGAAAGGCTTGTGAACGAGGGGCGTTTCGCCGAAGCTGAATTGAAGTACGCCGAGGCGCTTGATATCAACCCCTGGGATGAGAGATTGAGGGAATCCCTTGAAAAGATTAAGAGAGTAACGGCTGTCAGTCCCCAGGCGCTGGGCGAAGACAGAATAGCTCATCTGACGAGGCTGGCCGTGCGCTCGTATATGAGTAATGATCAGTCCTCGGCTGTCAACGCGGTTGTTTATCTCACGCAGCTTGATAAATCAATTGTCAGCGAAAGTGTCAGAAACATAGTGAGAAACGACTTCTCCGCGAAATACAGGGAGCTAAGATTGATCAGGGGGATGAATCTCGTGGAACAAAAATTATATTCGGCGCTCAAAAACATCTATAACGCGCGCTATGACCTGGCTATTATAGAATGCAACGAGGCGCTGGAGCTGGAGCCGCGCAATGTGCTGGCTCTGACCAGGCTCGGTTCGGCTTACTACGCGCTGGGCAAAAAGGAGAAAGCTATTGAGGTGTGGAGAGAGGCCCTGAAATATGATCCCGGCAATCAGGACATACTTGAATTCATGAGGATACCGCCGGAGACTTCCATAAAGGAAGTGTATCAGACAAAGCAGAGCGAAGATGCCGACAGCCTTTTGCAAATCAAGAAACTCTATCTTCAGGGCGTCGCGGCTGAAAAGAGGGGCGAATACGAAAATGCCAAACTGCTTTTCAAGGAGGCCTCGGAAATCCGTGGCGGCGGAGATGAAGGGGAAGAATACCGGCGCAAGGCGGCAGAAAACCTGAAGGCGGTTCGCCGGCAGATAGAAGAGGGTAACGAAAAGACCCAGCGGCTTATGAAGGCCCATTATTCGGCGGGTGTGTCATATTATAATAACGGCAGATATTCCGAGGCCATTTCCGAGTTCAGAAAGCTTTTGGCTATCAAGCCCGGACACGAACAATCGCTCAAAATGATTGACTTATGCAGGCAAAAAATGGAAAAATAGAGGCTATGAGCGCTTACGGAACAAAAGAAAAAGGGGACGTCCTTAATATTAGAAAAAGGGGACGTCCTTAATATTATGAAGAATGGTGAAGGGGAAAGGGGGACAAACTATGAAAAAATTAAGGACCTGCCTGTTCGGCAGGCAGGCGTCCCCCTTTTTATTAAGGACGTCCCCTTTTTTCCCTTTTTTATGAGAAAATTAAGGACATGCCTGTTCGGCAGGCAGGCGCCCCCTTTTTTATTAAGGACGTCCCCTTTTTCCCCTTTTTCTGTTTTTGCTGTTTTGATGTTGGCATCTTCGCTGTACGCAAACACGGCGGGGCTTGAGACTCAGATTTCGCGGACGCTCTCAAAAGTATTCAACCTGAGTAATTTCTCGGTTTCCGTAAGAGAGGTGCTATATACGGAAGTGGTGGATATAGGAAAGGATAAGAGAAATCTTCTGCCCGGCGTACCGGTTGAGGAAAAACTCCAGACTCTTTCCGATAAAAAACTTCTTCAGCGTCAGCGTCTCCTGATAACGCTCATCCTTGAAGAAGGCATCGCCCCCGAACTTGAACGGAGGATAGAAGCCGTCGTGAGGCTCTCTTTGAGTTTGAGCGGTGAGGACACGCTCACAATAATCAAAGAGGATTTCCCCGCTCAGAAACGCGCGGATCCTGTCACCGGAGAGAGCGCCGCTGTTATGAGCGCGGGCGATATCCTGAGAGCATACATCTCGCAGCCGCAGAACATAGTCCTGCTGACGGTGATATTGCTCATATCCGTTTTTCTTTTCGGCCCTCTCAGGTATTTTATGAAATACATGGCTCAGTATTTCGCCAACGCCTCGCCCGGCGCGTCTTCAGGAGTGAACATGAATGATGAGGTATCTCCCGCGCGCCAGATGCCGGTGAGCCTCTTGAGCGAGTCTCCCGAGTCAAAGAAGTCCGAGGAAAGCGAGCGCCGGCCTTTTTTCTTCATCAATGATAAGAATATATCCAATCTGGCTTTTCTTCTGAAGGACGACAGTTCCGAAAAGATAGCGGAGGTGCTCGGGTTTTTGAAAGAGTCTCTTGTGGAAAAATTCCTGCAATATTTCCCCGAGGAGAAACAGTCCGACATCATGAGCTTTCTGGTTTACAAAAAGGAACTTGATAAAGAGGATATCATTGAAACGGAAAGTTCCATACGCGAGAAGATAAATTATGTTTCCGGCGGCAGAGAACAGCTCCTCAGCATGCTTGAAAATTCGTCACGCCAGGTGCAGGAGCAGTTCCTCCGTCACATCGCCGACGAGGATCCGATAATGGCCTCGGAGATAAGAAACAGCGTGTTCCATTTTGAGGATCTCGCGCGCCAGGACACGCAGGTGGTACAGACGGTGCTGCGTTTTGTTAACACGAGGAATCTGGCTCAGGCCCTCCAGTTTTCTGAACAGGAGGTGCAGGACAGGATATTCGCCGTGCTGAGTGAGGGCGCCAGAGAAATAGTGGAGGAGGAACTTGAACTTCTGCCGTCCAACGCCGCCGCCAGCGACAGGGAAAAGAAGAATATCGTAGCTGTTATCAGGCGGCTTAAAGAGGCGGGTACGATAGAACTGATATGACGGGGGTAATATGGATTTAATGACACTGGCGGGCCTCGCGATGGGCGCGGGGGCTGTGTGGTATGTGCTTTCAACCGGTGGGATTGTGGGGATTCTGTTCAATGCCAACGCCGCCGTGCTGGTCTTCGGAGGGGTGATAGGCGCCACTCTCATCACTTATCCCTGGCGGCTGATAAAAAAACTGCCCAAATGCGTTTTGCTCATTTTTTTCCCTCCTAAATTTTCTACAAACGAGGAAATCATAGAAGTGTTTGAGAGCATCGCGAAAAGGGCCAGAAGGGACGGTATCAGTCAGGGGATTTTGGAGGAGATACCTCCAGACAATTTCTTTCAGCGCGCTATCGGCATGGTGATAGACGGCTTTGAGACGGATTTTATCAGAGAGACGCTGCATAATGAAATCTCTTACTTTAAAAAAAGGCACAACCAGGTTTCTGATGTATTCAAATCCATGGGGGCCTACGCTCCTATTTTCGGACTGCTCGGTACTCTCATCGGCGTCGTGCAGGTGCTGCGGAATCTTTCCGATCCGGCGAGCATGGGCGTTTCCATGGCCATCGCTATCACGACGACATTTTACGGAATATTTTCCACCAATTTTTTATTTCTCCCCACGGCCGGAAAATTATCCGTGCTCACGAATATGGAGTCTCTCACAAAGCAGCTGATAGTGGAAGGCGCCATCTCTCTCCAGAAAGGGGAAATCCCGTCTGTTGTGAGAAAACGATTACAGGCCTTTCTGGCGGATTCGGACAAGGCGGCCAAAAAATAAATGGAACAGATAACCGAGATTGAGGAAGACGGCTTCGCGCCTCTGAACGAAACGCTTTCGCGAAGGGAGGCCGACGCCGATTCGGAAGCTCCGGTTGAAGAGTCACCCGTGTGGCTGACGATTTATTCGGACCTGATGACAAACCTCATGCTTTTTTTTCTTATGCTTTACGGCATAACGCGCATGAGCGTGGACGCCAAAACCACAATACTGGATTCCATAGCTTCACATTTTGACAGCGCCGTCAAAAGGGAAGCGCTGCGCGAGACTTTTGAGAAGACGGCCGCGGATATAAAAGACAGCGCTGTGGATGCTCTCGGCAATCCTGTGGTTTCAAGGGTGATAATAGAGCCGTCGGGCTACAGGATAATACTCAAAGCCCCTGTCATGTTTGACTCCGCCTCAGATACCATCAAAAAAGCGTCAATGAAGGATTTGCGGGAGCTTGGCTCGTTCATCAGGACAATACCCAATGTAATTGAAATCGCGGGGCACACCGACAGCACCCCCGTTGAAGGCACAAGGTGGAGGTCCAACTGGGAGCTTTCGCTCGCCCGGGCGGAGAGTGTCCGGCGCTTTCTGACGGCTTCGAGCATCAGCGCCGAAAGATTCTGTATTTCCGGTTACGGCTCGACACGGCCGCTTTATCCCAATGACAGCGCTGAAAACAGGCTGCGCAACCGGCGCATAGAGATCATCGTAATGGACACGGGCAAATGAAAATCAGGACTAAGATAGTGCTGTTGTCGGCGCTGCCGGTGACAGCGGCTCTGGCGGCCATCTTTTTCAGCGCCGGTAGCCTGATTAAAAGCAGCGATGAGGAGCTGTCCCGCGCGCGCTTTGAGAAGACGCTGAAAAATATGGAAGTGTCGTTTAACGAATATTTCGTTATAGTTCGACCGCCGCTGAGGGAAACTTTCGTCTCACTTATACTCAAGCTGCACGAATGGGATCAGCTTAACACTTTTTTTGTCAGCTTCGCTTCTCTCTATCCTCATCTGGAAAGAATAGCCCTTCATTCCGACGGGCGCCGTCTTGCTGAAATGTCAAGGCGGCCCGAGGGCAGTTTCGGGAAAGCCCAGATAGATCCCGAGACATCTTTGAGCAATATCTTCTGGGTCGCGGGAAAACCCTATGTTGAGTTCTCTCTTCCCGCCGATAATTCCCGCCAGGTGCGGGGCACCATAGCGGTGGCGCCTTTCATAGAGGGCGCGGAGAAATTGACCCTGACCCCCGGCGGCTCTGTTAAAGTGTATTCAGTCCCGCCCGCTCTCGCGCCCTCGGGCGCGGCGAAAGCCGGTTTTGTGGAAAAACAATATCCGCTTTTAGGCGGCTTGTGGACGCTGGCCGTCATGGAAGAGGATGTGCCCGGATTTTATCAAAGATTCCGCAACGCTTTCCTCATCTTTTCTGTTATAGTTATCGCCCTTACTTTTTCGCTGGCTATGTCTTTCGCCAAGAATTTTACGGACCGGCTGGACGCGGTGGCTTCCGGCCGCATCGGCCAGGGCGGCAGTTTTGACGAGATCACGGCCCTGGAGGAGAAATTGAGCGGATTTTATGACATAAAGAGCAAGCTCAAGAAACAGATCAGCTCGCAGGAATCCGCCGGCATACTGGGGCATCATGTGGCGATGATAGGACATGAATTCAGAAATCCCATAGCCGCTATAAAGAACGCCCAGTATTTCATAAATTCACAGCTTCCGGACAATGTAAAGAAGGGAAAGATTGGCAGGCATCTGGATGTAATCAAAAACGAGATAAAGCAGATATCGTTTATGATAGAGGACCTGCTCAGCCTCTCAAGGCTGAAACCGCCGGTTTACGCGCTATGCGATGTGAGCGCCATACTGGATGAATGCGTTGAGATGTTCAGGCATGAATACAAGCTCATTGATTTTGAGCTGAGTGTTAAAAAAAATCTCCGTATCAAGGCCGACGCTTCCGAGATAAGGCAGGTATTCTCCAACATCATCAAGAACGCCTGCGAGGCTATCACGCCCCCCGGCGAAATCAAAATATCGGCGACGCCTGAAAAAAGCGCCGTCAGTGTGAAATTCGCCGACACCGGATGCGGCGTGCCGGCGGATAAGATGGAAGAGATATGGCAGCCCTTTATTTCCACAAAGAGTTCGGGCATGGGCTTCGGGCTGGCGACGGTGAAAAAAATAGTGGAGGAGAGGCACAAGGGGACGATCATCTTTCAGAGCAGGCAGGGCGCAGGGACGGAAATAACGCTCATCCTGCCGCGGGAGCAGTCATGAAAAAACGAATCCTTGTCGTGGATGATGATTTCAGCGTCAGGGAAACTCTTGCGGATATTCTCCGCAGCCGCGATTATGAGGTCGTGGAGGCGTCTTCCGGCGCCGAGGCTGTCGTCAACGCCGGGGCCGGAAAATACGATTGCGTCATAATAGACCTGAGACTGCCCGATACAACGGGCCTTGAGGTCATAGAAAAAATATCCTGCTATGTGCCGAAAAACAAAGTCATAGCCATCACCGGTTACGCGTCCTCCGATATGCTCGCGAAAACACTTGAGGAGGCGGAATTCTTTCTTCTGCTCAAGCCCGTTGACACGGAGCAGATGCTCGCGGTTGTGAAAAAGATCATAGAGCAATGAACGACGAATCCGCATGGATCGTTCCTTACGGAAACCTCATGACCATTCTGATGATATTTTTCCTGCTGCTTTACGCCTACACATATCTGACGGGCCATGTGCGTTATGAGAAAGTCGTCGCCTCACTCACCGAGGGTTTCGGCCGTTCCGCCCCCATAAAAGAGGTGGAGCTGGCGGAATACCTGGAAAACTATTTTGCCACGAGAGAAGGGTATCTCAAAAAAATGGACATGGCGTCGGATAGAATAACGCTGATGTTCAATCTGCCGGTTTTTTTTGATAAGGACAGCGCGCAGATAAAAGAATCCGCTTTTCCCGTGCTGGAAGACATATACAGGATAATGTATGACCTGCCTAATGAGATAGTGGTGTCGGGTTTCGCCGGTTCAGAATCACACCGGGATAAAATGCTGATATCCGCGGGCCGCGCGCTCAACATCGGGCAGTTTTTTATCGGGCAGGGAATAGATCCCCAGAGGCTGATACTGAAAGGATGGGGCGCTCGGGTCCCGGCGGCCGAATTTCCGCGCGCAGGAATTGAAGCGGCGCTTGAGGACAGAGTGGAGATCAGCATAATGAGAGAGGTGTCGCTGCCCGATATCCCCGTCAGCGAAAAGCTGGTGAAGATGAAAGAGAATTATTTTTACGGCGAGCACTACTATAAAAAAGGCGATTTGAAAAAAGCCGAGATATTTTTCGGGTATATTCTGGATCTGGATCCCAGTCACTGGAAAGCCCGCCGTATGATAAAGAGGATACAGCGTGAAAGGGCCCGCTCTAAAAGCCCCGCAAAAGACGGATAAAAAAAGCGAATGAATCTTTCAGCGGTTTGACACTTGAATCAGCGGCATTCCTCCATCTCACAGGCAGTTCCTTCACGCTGAACCCGAGTTTTCCCGCTAAGACAAGGACTTCAACATCAAAGGCGAAGCCGTCGGTTTTCAGATGGGAAAATATTTCTTTCGCGGCTTTTCTTCTGAAGAGTTTGAAGCCGCATTGAGTGTCTTTGTATCCTTTAACAGCCAGTAAACTCACCATATTGCGGCAAATCGTTCCTATGGCGCGCCTGAAAAAAGACTGAGGGGGGTCTAAGACGCTTCCCGCGAGGCTCCGGGAGGCGATGATGATATCGTGGTTTCTTTCGCATTCGCCCAGAAAAATATCCATTTCGCTTATATCGGTGGAAAAATCGGCGTCAGTGAAGAGGATGTAATCGCCGGACGCTTCCATGACGCCCCTGCGCACGGCGGCTCCCTTGCCGTAATTCCCGCCGAGGCCAATCACGCGCAGACTGTGTCTCAGCTCCGGCGTGAGCGCTTCCGCGGCCTCAGCTGTCCGGTCGTCACTACCGTCGTCAACGACTATTATCTCGCCGGAGATGTTTTTGTTTAGCAGATATTCATCAGTCCGCCTCAGCGCTCTCGCGATATTCTTTTCCTCGTTGAAGCAGGGTATTACCACCGAAAGTTTGATATTATTTTCCATTGACCGATTGTAGCAAAAAGCCCCGCCGCATGAAACTGTATTTTGCGAAGCGTCCACACTTACTGAAAACGCTTTAAGGTAGGGTAAAATTAAGGATGTCTCCGTTTTGCTTATTTTTTTGCTACAATGGCAAATGAAATATTTGAGATACATTTTCATTCTCTGCGCGGTTGTTTTGTCTTCGTATGCGATAGGCGGTTCGCGCCGCTCATCCCCGTCTTTTCTGGGCGCGGACGGGAAAGAAGAACTGGTTTATAATGTGCGCTGGGCTTTCATCAGCGTGGGTGAGGCGGGGCTGG
>PEUP01000022.1:10898-20097 GCA_002780705.1 Elusimicrobia bacterium CG03_land_8_20_14_0_80_50_18
CCACGGCTAAATCATATTCCTTTTTTGACAATTTTTACAAAGTGCGCGACAGGATTGAAGCTCTGTGGGATATGGGCTCGGGCCGTTCGCTCCGTTTTGAAAAGCAGCTGAGGGAAGGTAAAAAAACCCATGACGAGCTCATCATTATATCCACACCGACCGACACTGCCGTCATCAGCGGAGAGGAATGGGATGTGTCTCCTCGGGCGCTGGATGTGCTAAGCGCGCTTCATTTTGTCAGAACGCAGCCGCTCACCGTCGGTAAAGATATAGTGCTGGATGTCTATACGAAGAAAAAGCTCTGGCCGCTGAAAGTGAAGGTGATAAAAAAAGAAAAAATAAAGGTCGGCGATAAAAAATACCGCACGATTCTCGTTGAGCCCATGATGCGCGAGGAAGGAATCTTCAGCGCCAAAGGCAGCATACTGGTCTGGCTGACGGATGATAAAAGGCGCATCCCCGTGCGCATGAGCTCAAAGGTGCTCATCGGCTCAGTCACTGTTGACCTCATAGAAATACGCAGATGAGAAGATATGCTCGAAACGTGCGTGTGTCGCCATTTATTTGCTACAATAAAAGCGTTGATTTTAGCGTAATTCGTGATTGTGGAGGATGATGTGAAAAAGATTTTGATTGCTTATTCGGGGGGACTGGACACCTCGTGCATGCTGCACTGGCTGAAGAAAAAATATAAGGCCGAGCTTTACGCTTACTGCGCCAACCTTTCGGGCATGAGCCGCGCCGAAAAAAATAAAATAATACGCAAAGGGCTCGCCACGGGCGCGAAAAAGGTCATTGTTGAGGATATGCGGGATGAGTTTATGAGAAATTATGTTTTTCCCGCACTCAAAGCGGACGCCGTTTATGACGGTGAATATTTTATGGCCACGGCCATAGGCCGGCCGCTGATAGCCAGCCGTCTTGCTCATTATGCGCGGAAATACGGCATAAAAACCGTCGCGCACGGCTGTACCGGCAAAGGCAACGATCAGGTGAGGTTTGAGACGGGCCTGTATTCGCTGGTGAAAGATGTGGAAATGCTGGCGCCGCTGCGTTTCTGGGAATTCAGGACGCGCGAAGAAGAGGTCGCCTACGCGAAGAAAAATAATATACCGGTTTCGGCCGGAAGTAAGAAATATTCGCTGGACGAGAATATCTGGGGCGTGGCGATAGAATGCGGCCGCCTTGAGGACCCTTCGCTTCCGCCGCCCGCCGACGCCTGGCAGTGGACCGGCGGAAAGCTGAAAAAGCGGGAGACAAAAATAACGCTGTCTTTCAGGAAAGGGGTGCCCGTCGCCGTCAACGGCCGCGTGATGAAGCCGGTTGCCATAGCGGAAAAATTAAACGCCCTCGGAGCCGCTCACAAGATAGGCCGGGCGGATATCATAGAGAGCCGGATAGTGGGAATCAAATCTCGCGAGCTCTACGAGTCCCCCGCGGCGAAGATCATAAGCGCCGCTCATTTTGATCTCGAGCGGATGGTGCTGGACAGGGAGACGCTCCATTACAAAGAAAAGCTCGCGAAGGACTTCTCGCTGCTGGTATATAACGGCCGCTGGTTTTCACCGCTCAGAGAGGCCCTGAGCGCTTTTGTTGATGTGACGCAGAAAAATGTGACGGGTTCTGTCACCATGGTTCTGCGGCCCTGGTCATTTGAGATAATTTCAAGAGTGTCTCCGTATTCCATTTACAGCCGGTCGCTGGCCACTTACGCCGTGGGCGACAAATTTGACAGAAGTCTCGCGGAAGGTTTTATAAAACTTTCCTGCATGGATATAGCCAAACGGGGCTGAACGGATGAAACTTTGGGGCGGGAGATTCAAACGCGAACAGAGCGGGGATTTTCTCGCTTTTGAAAGCTCCATTTCCTTTGATTTCAGATTGGCCCGCGCCGATATAGAGGTCAACAGGGCCTGGGCTAAAATGCTTGAAAAGATAGAAATTCTGACGGACAGCGAATTAAAGAAAATATTAACAGCTCTTGATGACACGCAGAAAGACCTTGAGAAAGGGCGCCTGAAAGCGGACGAGGCCCTTCACGAGGACATACACAGCCTGATAGAAGACCGGCTCTTCACCTACGCGGGCTCTGTGGCCAAAAAACTTCCGGCGGGCCGCTCACGCAACGAACTGGTTTCTGCTGACATGCGGCTTTATATGAGAGAGCGCATAGAATATATCCTCGGCCTGATAAAAGGCGCGCAGAGGAGTCTGCTGGAAGCGGGCACGCGGTATTCGGGCGCGGTTATGCCGGCTTTTACACACATGCAGAAGGCCGTCCCGGTGACACTGGGCCATCTCATTCTGTCATATTTCTGGAAATTGAACCGCGATAAAAAATTTTTCAGATATGTTCTTGAAGAGACTAATATCATGCCTCTGGGCGGCGGGGCCGCCGGAGGGACCACAATTGCGGTGGATACGGATTTTCTTATGTCCGAGCTGGGTTTTTCAAGAAGTTTTGCCAACTCCATAGACGGCACATCCAACAGGGATTTCATCCTTCTCTTTTTAGAGGCGGCCTGTAATATGCAGGTACATTTTTCCGGGATTTGCGAAGACATGATACTGTTCTCGTCGGAATATTTCTCTTATCTAAAGTTGCCCGACGAATATTCAACGGGATCGTCGCTGATGCCGCAGAAGAAAAATCCTGATTTTTTTGAGCTTGTCAGAGGAAAAACGGGCCGGGTTTCGGGAAATCTCGCCGCTATCATCAATCTTCTGAAAGGCCTGCCGTCGGGTTATAACAGGGATCTTCAGGAAGACAAGGTCTCTCTTTTTGACACGGTGGATGAGATAGAGGGGATACTCAAACTTTTTCCCGCGGTTTTTTCCGCCCTGGAATTTGACACGGACGCGATGCTGAAATCCGTGGAGCGGGGTTCTGTGTGCGCGCAGGCGCTGGCGGAATTTCTGGTTATGAGGGGCATGCCTTTCAGGAAAGCGCACGAGATAATCGGCAAGATAGTGTCGGATAACGAATTGCTGTACAGGAAAATGAGCGAAATAAAGGTGGCGGACATGAAGGTTTATTCCGAGCTTTTTTCCGCCGATGTCATCCCGATTCTGGAACCGGCCGGAGCTCTGAGGCAGCTGGCGACTCCGTCCTCGCCGTCGCCGATGATGTTTGAACAGCAGCTGAGGCTGGCTTATGAAGCGCTTGAAGAATAAAAACACCGTCAGGAATCAGGATGAAAAGAGTGTGGGGAGCGTCCGGGTATTGTCATCGGGCATCGTGATTCTCGCCCTTGCTTTTCTTCTCCTGCGCTTCGCCAATCCCCAGGGAGATAATTTCGCCGCCCACGCGTCGCCTTTTGTCTTCATTTTTTCATGGGCGCTGATACTGGCGGGGATATTATGGGAAGAGAAGGGAGAGCCGCGGTGAGAAATTTTTTTCTCGTCACGGTTCTGTTAGCATCGCTCGGCGCGCGAATCAGCGCCGCTGACATGGACTTCTGTCTTAAAACGGCGGTCCTGAACAATCCAAGGCTTGTGCTGTCCGCGGAGGACATTAAAATCGCAAGGTTAAAACGCAATCAAGTGAGCTCTCTCTTCATGCCCAAGCTCTCGCTGGGGGCTTATTACGATTATTACAGTCTGGATTATCCTTCGGTTTTTTCTTCGTCCATTGGGGCTTTCAATCTGCAGGAGGCGTCGGACAATTTTTACGGCACAAGGATGACGCTGACCCAGCCGCTGTACACCGGAGGAGCTATTACAACTCTGAAAAAACAGGCCTCTCAGACACTCCTTGATTCCGAGAATATACACGCCGCCGAGAAAAACAGGGTGTTGTACGGTGTGAAGGTAAAATACATCAATGTGCTCTATATCAAGAAAAAGCTTGAGGCTCTGGAAAACGCCATGAGGCAGGTCAGAAAAATTGATGACGGCGCGGCGGCCGAATCATACGCGGAAATGCTGAGCCGGAAAGCCGCGCTGGACGCGTCTCTTGTTGATAATATTTATGACCTCAACGCTCTGACAGCGTCGGAATTCATCGCGGGCGAGGACATCACCGGCGACGCTTTTATTGATGAGAGTCTTTCCGGTGATGCGGCCACAAAGTTCACGCTGCTTGCGATAGCGAACCGTCCGGAGCTCAAAAGCCTCCGTGAGAAAGAATCCGTGGATTTTCTTTCTCTGGGTCTTGAGCAGTCGGTCAAATTCCCGAATGTTGACCTTTTTTCAACTTATGATTATCTGCACGCCGCCGAAAATGAGTGGGCGACTAATTTTCAGGTGGGCGTCAGCATGACACTGCCTCTCTATGACGGCGGGGCCAGATGGCTGCGTTTTGAGGAAAAGAAAGCGCTGCTCCGTAAAACAAAAGTGAGCATCGCCCAGACTGAGGAAGCGATAAAGCGCGAAGTGGAGAAGGCCTGCCGTAAATATTCTCTCGCCGAGAAATACCTGAGCGAAGCCGCGGCCTCGAAGAAGTCGTTCCGGATGCCGCAGCGCGCGGGTTCCGGCGATATCATGTCATGGGCGCGTGTCACGGAAAACGAACTGGATGCTGAAATGAGATTCTACCTCGCGGGCGCTTATCTTGAATACGCCGTGGGCATTTTGATCTCCAAATACTGAATGCCGCGCGGACTTGCATTCCTGTTTTTGTTTCTTGCCGCCGTTTCTCATTCCTTTGACACGGAAGACCATTTGCGTGTCCTAGCGTCAAGCCGGTGGAAAGCTCATCGCGCCAAAACAGCTCTTGTGCTTTCCGGCGGCGCGGCAAGGGGACTGGCGCATGTGGGTGTTATGAGAGCCTGGCAGGAAAACAAACTGCCGCTGGATCTTATTGTCGGCACCTCCGTGGGCGCGATCGTGGGCGCGCTTTACGCATCGGGCCTTGACGGAGCTGAAATTGACAAAATCATCACCGGGCTCAACTGGAATGAATTCATAGAGTTCAGGGTGACGCCCGCCCGCATACTCAATCTCAACAGCATCATCTCAAGCGAAAAAATGGGAGAATGGATGTTTTCCCACATGGGGAATAAGAAATTCAGCGATCTTGATATTCCCTTTGTCTGCGTGGCGACCGATATCAGAACGGGTGAGAAGATCGTCTTCCGCGACGGCGATCTTATACCGGCGGTGCGGGCTTCTTCCTGCATACCCGGAATTTTTGAACCGGTGGAATACCGGCGGCGAATTCTTGTTGACGGCGGCGTGGTGGACAATGCGCCGACGGATCTGGCCGCGGCCGAGGGAGCCGATATGATAGTGGCGTCCTGGACCGGGGGCTCGCGGATGCTGGAGGATTCAAGGAGTATCATCGCCGTCCTCACGCAGGTGATAGCTATTTCCGGCACGGTGCTCTCGCGAAGACAGCTTGAGAAAGCCGATGTTGTGATAGAGCCGGATTTGAGGGATGTCTCGCCGCTTGATTTAGACAAATTCGCGTATTCCTTTGAAGCCGGATATGACGCGACTGTCCGTAAAGCCGCTGAAATAGAGAAGATGTTCCTTTTAAAAACTCTCGGAAAAATGAAGGCGGCTCAATGAGGGCATTTCTTATTTTGGCCGCTCTTCCCGCGACCATGTTCCTTTCGTCCTGCGCGGGCGGGAGGATTTTTCGTCCCTCGCCGCTTAAAATAGCGTCCTCTTTTGAATCCGCGGGGAACCCCGATGAAGCCATTAGAGTGCTGAAGAACGCTTCCGTTGAAGCTGGGATCAAACCCGCCGACAAGCGCGAAATACTTATGGCGCTGGCGGAACTTTACGCCGGGCAAAAAGACAATCTGAGCGCCATACAGACGCTCAGGGAAGCCGCCCAGTTAGGCGCCGGCGACCCCTTTATCGGACTTCGGCTGGGTGAGCTCCTTCTGCAGGAGGGCCTCACCGGCGATGCGCTCGCGGAATTCGTAGCTCTTGAGGCCATGGGAGTCCGGACACCCTCGCTGTTTTTCGGCATGGGGCAGGTGTATCACCGGACAGGCCGGTTCCTCAAGGCATCCTCGTATCTGGGGCAATACCTCAAAATATATCCCGATGACAAGAAAGCGCTGATGATGCTCTATGAATCCTATGAAGCTCTCGGTAAATATCCCGAAGCGCGCAACGCTCTCTCCGGCTGCGCCGCGCTCATGACCAAAGAGGATTTCGCCGTGAAGATGGCCATGAACTGGATGAGAGACGGGAATCCCGACGAAGCCGTTGAAGAGCTGGAAAAAATACGAGGCGAATATCCGGGAGCTGATTTTTATCTGGGACTGGCCTATTATCAGAAGGGCAGATTGGATGACGCTTTGAAAATCTTTTCACGGTCCGCGTCCTCTCCTGAAGATGAAGCGTCTTTTTTCAGCGCGCTCGTTCTTTTTGAGCTCGGCAGAAAAGATGATGCGCGTACGATATTCAGGAAGCTTTCCGCGAAGGGGAAATATGCCCGCTATTGCGACATATTTCTTCAGTAAAGCCCGCGTCCCCGGAGTTAGAAATGCCTGACCAGTCATCTTCTCCCGTCAGGCAAAACTTCGTCAAGTCCTTTGTCATCTATTATATCGCGGGTTTTGCCGCCATCTCCGCCGTTGACATGCTCACCGCCGCATTGCCGGTGCATCTGAATCTTGTTTTCGGCAACGCTTTTGATGTGGGCCTCATATACGGAGTTTTTCCCGTCCTGTCGGTTTTGATAAGGTTCCAGCTATCCGAGTTCGCGTTCAGGACGGCTTTGAAAAAAGCTCTTTTCGCGGGTTTGCTCGTTATGGCTCTGTCGCAGGGAGCGTATATGTTCGCCGGAGACAGCCGCTTCCTCTGGCTGGCGCTCAGGATGGTTTTCGGCGCGGGGATATGCGTTTATTTCATAGCGCTTTTAGAAGTCGTCAACAACGAGATAGCGCCTGAATCCTATTCGCTTTATTACGGCATATTCTCCACGATTTTTGTCTCATCAATGCTTTTTGCTCCGGCCCTTGGAAAAAGTGTTCTGTCGCGTTTCGGTTTCAACGGCCTGATTTTTTTTACGCTCGTTTTCTTCGCCATATCCGGCATAGCCCTTTGTTTTGTGAAAGACCGACGCCTAACCCGCCCCGGTTTTGACAGAAAGAATTTTTACAGGTTCATGCTGAAAAAACATTCTCATTTCGGGCTTCTCTTTATGACCATTTTTACATACGCCTCAGTCGTCGTGTTTCTGCCTCTCTTGGGAGTGGCGAAGCATTTTGAGAATTTCGCCTTCGCTTTCACATTTCTTTCCGTCTCAACCATAATCGTGCGCTTTACTTCGGGGAAACTTTTTGCCGCGTATCCCGTCCATAAATTCATTCTGGCCGGAATCCTGGCAATATCGGCGGCCATAGCTCTTTTCGCTTTCGCGCCGAACAGCATTGTCTTTTTCTCGGCGGCGGCGCTCTTCGGTATCGGCTGGGCTTTTTTTGAATCCAATTATATGCCGTCGCTCCTGGCGGGAGAAGGGCGTAAGAGCGAGCTGATATCCGTTTACAGCCTTTTTTTTGACCTGGCGTTTTTTGTGGGCCCGCTTCTGAGCGGCGCGGTGGCCGAGAGCTACGGCGTTCTGCGCCTCTACCAGGCGCTCCCTCTCGTCTGCCTGGCGGGCATGCTCTATTTTTTCAGATTCAACGGAAAACGGTAACGGGAAACGGGGACACCTGCCTGCCGGCAGGTAAAGCACCGCCCCCAATTCATGTTCGCGCGGAAACAATTATGGAAACAATTAGTTGACAATTAATTAAAAAAACGCTACAATCCCGGTGAGCATGAGAGTAACTTATAAACCGAAATTTGAGCGTTCCGCGGAATTGCTGCGCAACTTAATTGAAGCTTCCGGACTCTGCGAATGGTTCCGGCAGCAGATGATTGATGTGTCATGGCTTGCTCCCGCGCAGAGAGAGGCCTTCGCGCGGCTTGCGCATTATTCAACGGGGATAGAGGGGAATCCTCTCACTCTGCCTGAGGTGCGGGCTCTCGCGGAAGGCGGAACAATTCACGGCGATGAAAAGGCCGAGCTTGAGGTGACGAATTATTTCGCGGCGCTGCGCTGGATATGGGCGAGGGGCCGCGGGGAAATACGGGAAAAAGATATACTGAAGCTTCACAAAATCCTGACAGGGGGACTTCTGTCCGCTACAGAATCCGGAGCTTATAAAATAAAACAGAACGCGGTGTTCAGCAGAGGGAAAATTATTTTTCAACCGCCCCCGCCGGAAGCGGCTCACATACTGATGAGCTCTCTTTTGAGCTGGGTCAATTCCGCTTCCGCCCGAAAGGAGCATCCCGTAATTGCCGCAGGGATAGCGCATCACCGTCTCGTTTCCATTCATCCTTTCATGGACGGGAACGGGAGGATAGCAAGGGCGCTGGAAAGCTGGATCTTGTTCAAGGGTGGCTTTGATACAAAACACATTTTTTCTCTTGACGAGTTTTTTTATCACGACAGGGACAGATATTACGGTGAGATAGAAAAAGTCCGCCGCCGGAATGATAATCTGACATCATGGCTTGAATATGTCAGCGCGGGCATTCTTGAGACGCTGCGGAACACGCGAAACCGCATACAAATCCTGCGGCTGAAAAAGCCGTCGCGGAAGATCGTCTTGAGCCCGAAGCAGGAACGCATACTGAATATCCTGTCGCAGGCGCCTTTTATGAGCGGCGGAGATTTATCCCGCGCGCTGAATATAAGCAGAAGTTATCTGAGCAAACTTCTACAGCCGCTTGTCAGGGCAAAACTGATTGTAAAAGAAGGTTCAACAAAGGCCGCGTCGTATCGCGCAAGATGAACAAACGGGAACAAACGGGGACGCCTGCCTGCCGGCAGGCAGGGTTCTGGTTTTCATAGGCAAACGCCGGGGAATTTGTCTTTAGGTTCATAACCGTCGCCGCTCAACTTTACAATTTGCCGGAACATTTGGTAGCATTCCAGTCGGCGGTATCACACATAAGATGCTTCAAAATTTGCGCGGTTCATTGCCGCGAAAGGAGCGTAAAGGGAAGGCTTTATGCGCTGGAATAGTCAAAGACAAGAGCCGTCCCCGCTTCACCCCTGTTTCCCGTTCAATAATCTTGGTAAACCCAGCCCTAAGTCAAAATCGGTGACGGTGCATATAGATCAGATACCGGATGCGCCCCAGACAGTGCTGGTTTCGCCCGGTGATACAGTGTTGACCGTGATGTGGGAGCCGAGCGGCGAGGACGATGTTGTGGGATATAATATTTACAGGGATAATATCGCGGC
>PEUP01000022.1:20108-20442 GCA_002780705.1 Elusimicrobia bacterium CG03_land_8_20_14_0_80_50_18
ACGAACTGATACCGGAAATTAAGCCTTCCCCCATTCTTAGGACACAAAACAGGGAAAATTAAGGTGATAATTAGCTTGCCGCGCGGCCTCAATTTTTCCCGAATTTGACTCCTCAAAATAAACTTCAAGCGGCGAGAAAACGGGTGAGAAAACGGGTGAGAAAACGGGGAGAAAACGGAAAACGGGGACGGTTCTGGTTTTATGTTGAAAATGATGGAGGTGTAGATGCCGAGAAGAGCAAGATTTACGGTTTCTGATGGAATTTATCATGTAATGGCGCGGGGAAACAACAGGGCTAATATATTTCGTGACGATGAGGATTTTATTTTTTATT
>PEUP01000031.1 GCA_002780705.1 Elusimicrobia bacterium CG03_land_8_20_14_0_80_50_18
CGCTTTCAGGCCAATTCATAGACGAATATTGCAGAGACATACGCCGCCTCGGCGTGGATGACGCCGATATTTCCCCAAAGGTCTCGGATAACATAGGAGAGATAATAACGGCGGTGTCCAAGCTTCTGGAGAAGGGCGCGGCTTATGAGCTTGACGGGAGTGTTTATTACAGGGTGGGGAGCTTTTCCTCTTACGGGCGGCTTTCAGGAAGGAACACCGGCGATCTCAAGCCCGGAGCGCGGGTGGAGGTGGATAAAGAAAAAGAAAACCCGCTGGATTTTGCCGTCTGGAAAAAATCATCTGACGGCGAGCCCGGCTGGGACTCTCCCTGGGGCAATGGCCGTCCGGGCTGGCACATAGAGTGTTCGGTCATGAGCGCCAAATATCTTGGCGAGACGCTGGATATACACGGCGGCGGCCAGGACCTTGTTTTCCCTCACCATGAAAACGAGATTGCCCAAAGCGAAGCGATAACAGGCAGGCCTTTCAGCCGTTTCTGGCTCCACAACGGTTTTGTGACGATAAACAAGGAAAAGATGAGCAAATCCCTCAACAATTTTTTCACCCTCAGGGACATATACAGGAGATTTTCGCCTCAGGCGGTGAGATTTTTTCTCCTCAGCCAGCATTACCGCTCGCCCATAGATTTTTCGGAAGACGCGCTTGCCGATGCCGAGCGCACGCTTGAGAGGGTGAACAGGAGCCTTAAGGAAAAAGCCTCCGCCGGAGAGAATAACAAGGCGCGGAAGGATGCGGAAAAGATATACGAGAACTTTATGGCCGCGCTCTCTGATGACTTTAACACTTCCGCCGCCTTTGCCGCCTTTTTCGCCCTCATAAAATTATTTAATCAGACAAAATCGGCTGCCGTCCTGAAGAAAATAGATGAGATGGACAGGGTGCTCGGCTTTTTGAAGCTTGAAAAAAAGCAGAAGACGGCTCTTATATCCGAATCGGAGATACAGGCGATGATTGAGAAGCGCACCGAAGCTAAAAAAGCCAAGGACTACGCCTCCGCTGACGGAATAAGGCAGGAGCTCCTTGAGAAGGGCGTTGTTATAGAGGACAGCCCCGCAGGCGCCAAATGGCGCCTTAAATAAGTTTACTAAACTGCTTCTACTTTTTTGACTCCGGGAATTTCCTCTTTAAGTGTTTTCTCTATTCCCATTGAGAGCGTCATCTGGCTCATGGGGCAGCCGCCGCAGGCTCCGGTGAGTTTTACTTTTACCACACCGTCATCCGTGACTTCCACTAATTCCACACCTCCGCCGTGAGCTTCCAGCGACGGCTTTATTTTCTCAAGCGCTTCTTTCACTTTTTCTTTCATTTTGTTCCTTATTTGCAGATAACTTCTTTTACATAGACCCTGTTGCCGGAATGTATATCAATAGCAATGTTTCCGCAAACGGGACAGGCGAATTGAACCGCATCATCCAGTATTTTTTCGCATTTCAGGCATATTAGGGAAGGAGCTTCTTTTTCCAGTACCAACTCCGCTCCCTGCCAATTTTTTTCGGGGAAAATATGGTCTTCAAAAGAATGCCGCAGGAAATCAGCGTCAACGCCTGACGCTTCTCCGACAGCAATTATGATTTGAGAGGGTGTTCTGCCTTCGCATTTTTCTTCTATTTCTTTTGCCAGCGGCCGGGCTATACTTAATTCGTGCATTTTAGCCCTCTCAGTTTTCCTATAAAGAATTCAGCAAGTTCATCCGCGCTTTTTTTAACCTGCGGACAAATGCAGGCGCCGATAGATGTGTCAGACGCCTGTATTCCCGCGAGATAGACTTTTTTCCCGGCTTCTTTGAAAAACCGGTTAATCATCTTCAGGCTTAGAGAATGCGTGGAAATGCCCTGTGAGTCAAGTTTATCCAGAGTCGCGATTTTTATCTGTCCGGTTTCTCCGTTTCCTGATAAGGCGTCAACAATGAAAACCAGATTTTCATCCCTGCCGGTTATTTTGAATATGTGATTTTCAATCGCCATCCCCGCGTTAATAAATTTTTCGCTGTATGTTTCCATTCCTTTTTTCACGGTGTAAATACCCGCGCTGTCATCACCTCTTAACTCATTGCCTATTCCCACGACGATAAAATCCCTGTCTATGATATTATTGAGTTCGTTTAGTACAGAAAGGGACAGTCCCCATCTGCGACTTCGTCCGTAAGGGGGACAGTCCCCATTTATGATATCAGAGAGAATCATAGATATTTACCCGGTGTCTGCATTTCGGGCAGAGGAGGGCAAACAGGTCATCTCTTTTATCAAGGCTGATTTTCCTTTTTGTATCCTCGGTCAAGCCGAGAGCTTTAAGTTTTTCATTAAATATCGCGAGATTCGCGGGCTGTTTTTCACCCAATTGTTCAAGCATCCATTTAACGTGTTCCCTCGTGGATATTACCGCTCCGCAGAATTCGCATAAAAGGAGGTCGCATTCTTTTTCCGCGCGCATAAGTTCCCGGTCAAAACCGGCTAGCTCAAATTCAGGGACCATCTTAACGCCGTCTTTCGTAGTGCATATACGCTCGCATTCGCCGCACATTATACACTCGTCATAATGCCACACTATTTTTCTTTTTCCTGTTTCAGTGTCGTTTATTTCTTTGATTGCTCCCGCGGGGCACCATTTTACGCATCCTCCGCATCCGATACACGTGTCCTGAGGTTGGGGTTTCCCCCTGAAGCGGGGATGTATTATTGCCGGACCGGATGGGTATTTAACCGTCGCTGCCGGGCTAAAAAACGATATCACGGCTTCTTTGAGCTCCCGGAGTTTCGGATATTTCATTTTTTGCCGGCCTCTTTCTTTTTACCGGAGGTCAGGATATGCATTATATCGCGCCTTGAAACTATCCCCACCAGTTTTCCGTTTTCCGCGATAGGCACTCTGCGGAATTTTCCTGTGGAAAGCACTCCGGCAATGATATTGATATCGGTATCGGGAGAAAAAACCGTGGCTTTCGCGCTCATGGCATCACGGACCTTTGCTGTCTTAATATTGCTTTTGTTTGAGTAATCAATCATGTCTTTTTCAGATATTATTCCGATTATGCCGCCGTCCGGCTCCACGACCGGCATGCCGGTTATTTTCATTTCAACAAGGAGATCAACGGCATCCTGAAGAGGGGTGTCGGGGCTGACGGTTATTACATCTTTTTTCATAACATCATGAGCGTTTATGAGAGACACCTTGCCGTATTGGTCACAGCAGCTTTTCTTCCACAGTTTTACCCCGGATTTATATGCGCCTCTTGCCAGGGCATGGGCAGAGGTGGGAGAAGTAACAAGGATGAAGACTACGCATAACAATGCTTTAATTCCAAGCGGAGATATTCCCGCATGTATCATTATCCCCAGCAGTATTAAACAGGTTCCCATTGTCACGCATTTGGTCGCGGCCTGGAGACGGTTATACACATCAGGCAGGCGGTTTATACCGATACAACCGACGATATTGAAGAACATGCCTATCGTGATAGCGGTATAACTTATAATTTCAGTCATGGCTTATTCATCAAATCCTTTGCCTTCCAGATGTTTTGCCAGAGCAATCATGCCGATAAAGGATAGAAGGCTCCATGCCAGAGCTATGTTCATATAGAAGTCCCTGCCTGTCTCAAGCGCGCTAACGGCGCAGAAACCCACGACGATAATTCCCAATATGTCTATTCCCATAGCCCGATCCGGCGGTGTCGGCCCGCGGCCTATACGCCACATGCAGAGTGAACAGCACACAAGGAGGCTAATATAGAAAAAAGTTATCATTCAAAAATCCTCGCAATAATATTTTCAAACTTTTCTACGATTATACGAGTGGATTCCTCAATATTGCGGCCTTTAACATTTATCCAGTGAACATAGATAAATTCACCGGCAATATCAATGCTGAGGGTTCCCGGCGTAAGTGTTATAGAATTACATAAAACGGCTCTTGCCGATTTGGATTTAAGTCGTGTTCTCACCTTAACTATTCCTGGATTTATGGGAAGGTCGGGATGGAGGACGCGGTACATAACATCAAAGTTTGCGAGTATAATGTGATAGACAAGCACAGGGATATAATAAAGCGCCCATAACCAGCGTTTTATATCCAGTAATTTCCCTCCGGCGCGGTCCTGCGCCCCGTCGCTTCCGGCGAAGATCAATGCCGTGATTAGAGCCACCAGTATGCCGGCGGCTGTATTTTGAATATCGCCGGACCAGACGAGCAACTGCCACAGCAGGAAAGCAAAGATAAAAATCGCTATTCTTTTCATTTTATTATTTTAGCATATTCGGCTCCGGCCAGCAGCGCGTCAACGGCAGGCTGAAGCGTTATATTTCTCAATCCGGGAAGAAGGAGGAAAGAGCTTGCTATGCACAGAACTGCCAAAATCACGACGCTCACGGACATCAGGAGAGGCGCTTCTTTAATCTTTTTGTGCTGTTCCGCTATTTCTCCGAAGAAAGCCAGCTTCTGCACTTTCATAAAAGAGGACAGAGTGAGAATACTTCCTGCCACCGCCCAAAGAGCAAAACCAGTGTGACCGGCCTTAACACAGGCGAGTATTATTATCAGCTTGGAAAAGAAACCGTTAAAAGGCGGAATTCCGGCGATGCTGAGAGACGCTATAAAGGAGGTCCCGCCGGTTATGGGCATCACTTTGTTAAGGCCGCCCATATCATTCAATTCCCGGGTTCCGAGGCGGTATGCAACAGCTCCGGAATTTAGAAAGAGCAGAGACTTGAAAATTGAATGATTTATCAAATGAAACAACGCGCCGAAAATTCCGAGAGGCGTGCCGAGTCCGAGTCCGAGGACGATATAACCGACCTGAGATATTGAACTGTAAGCGAGCAATCTTTTTATATCCGTCTGGCCGAGCGCAAGGGGCATTCCTATTATTATGGAAATTATGCCCAGCGGAGCGAGCCCCGTAACATCCGCGGCAAATATGTTCATAATTATGCGGGTCATTGCGTATATACCCAGAGTTTTGATCAGGACGCCGCTGAGCATTGCCGATACAGGGGCCGGCGCCGACGGATGGGCATCCGGCAGCCATGCGTGAAACGGTATTATGGCCCCTTTTATAGCGAAGGCTATTATGAAAAGGAAGAGCGGGAATTTAAGCGTGGTTGCCCGAGGCGAAACCGCGATTGCGCGCGCTATGTCCGCCATATTCAGAACGCCGAATGACGAGTAGAGCATAGCGACAGCAAGCAGCATAAAAGCTGAGGCGATTCCGCCCATAACCATATATTTAAAGGAGGCCTCCAATTCTTCTGCTTCCGTGCCGAAACCGACCAGAGCGTAAGATGATATGGAAGCTATTTCAATAAAAACAAACATATTGAAAAAATCTCCGGATAACAAAACGCCGTTCATTCCCGCGAGCATGAGAAGGAATAAGCTGTAATAGTGCCTTTTAGACGTGTACTGGTCCATATAGTTCACTGAGTAAAGTGTGGCGCAGAAAGCTATGGTATTGACAGTTGCCAGCATCAGTGTGCTGAAACCGTCGGCGACGAGATTTATTCCAAACGGCGGAGGCCAGGCTCCAACGGAGTATGAGCCCTTTATGCCGAAGGAAGCAAGCGCTATCCCGGCCGCGGCAAGTGTTACCAGGTTAGCAAGAATATCGGATATAATATTTCGTAATTTTGCGCTTTTTACGACGGCGTTTAAAGCGGCAATGATAAAAGCTCCGCCTAAAGGCAGGAGAATCAGGTATATGCATCGTTCCATATTCAGCCTCTCAGTTTCCTTATTTTTGTGATGTCAAATGTCCCGTATCTCTCATATATTCGTACGCATAGCGCGACGAGGAGGGCAGTGACGGCCAGCCCGATCACTATGGCGGTCAGCACCATTGCCTGAGGCATAGGGTCAACGCTGCTTAAAGCGAATTTTTTCACATCCATTGTTTTATCCAGAATTGGCGCAATGCCGTTTTTCCGGTAACCGATGAGGATGATAAAAAGATTGACGGCGTAGTCCATTATGATAAATCCCAAAACGATTTTTATCAGATTTTTTTTACAGCAGATACCGTAAAGCCCGATAAAAAAAAGCGCCATGCACAGAGTGTATATCATTGTTTTTTCACCATTTTCAGTTTATCCCCCTCCAAAATAACGCGGGTTATGGAAAGAACAAAGAACACCAGAAAGAGTCCCGCCATGACTTTCAGCGCTATTGCGATGTTGTAAATGAGTATGGTTCCGCCGCTCATCAGCTTAAAGTGGCCGGCCGCAGATGAGGGTATGAAATTTCTGAAGAATATCCCGCTTATGTAAAGCTCCGCCCAGGCAACAGCTAAAAAAAGCAGCGCGCCGAGGGATTCAATAAAAGCAGCCCTCTTACGGGGCATTATTTTCAGTATGCGTTCTTTGCCGAAGGCCAGCATTATCAGAATAAACACCGCGGCAAGTATTACACCGCCGGCAAATCCCCCGCCGGGACTGAGATGCCCGTATATTACCAGGTAACAGCCGAAAACGAATATGAATTCTTCCACGGCGACGCAGACGGTTTTGACCAGTTCGCTCATGCCGCCGGAGACGCTGTTGTTCTCAGTCATTTTTGGCTTTTCTCCTTAGAATTGTTATCGCGCCGATAAGCGCGGCGAAGAGCACCGTCGCCTCGCCGAGGGTATCATAAGCGCGGTAATCAAGTATAACGGAAGTGACGATGTTCGCGCTGCCGGTATCATTAAGCCCTCTGTTGAGATAATGTCCGGCCACTTTACTCAATCCTGTCCCGAAGTCAGGCATATTCCGTATGGCTTCAGCCGCGATTATGAAGAAAACGAATAAAAGAACCATGTTCAGGGCAAGGGGGAGGAAGTCTCTCGTGTCCGTCACAGTGTGCACATCCCTGGAAATGGTGGCGCGTATGAGTATGATTAAAGTGAGGATTTCTATCACGACCTGCACCATGGCAATGTCCGGCGCGCGCAAAATCAGAAATATTGCCGAAAGCATGAAGCCAACAGCGCCCATGGCGATTACGGATGAGAGAATGTCCTTTGACTCAAGGGCAATGAGCGACCCTAAAATCATCAGCGCCAAAAGAAAAAGAATTATAGTTTCGGTCATAATGTTAGAAATATGACGACTGCTCCGGCAAAAATCCAGGCCAGATAATTGCTCAGAACGCCGTTGTGGAAATACCGTAAAATGCCTATGATGTAGAACAACCCTGTTTTGAGCATCTCATAAAAGTCAAATATTTTTTTATCAGCGAGCCTGAATATCTGACGGAAAGGGAAAATATTTTCAATGCTCGCATAGAATGCTACTCCTGATAGTCTCATTTCGGGCGCAACCGTATATCCTCCTATAAAACTTCCGGTCCTGCGGGTTTTGACTCCGGATAGCCAATAAAGTAAAAGCCCGATGGCAATACCCGCCGCTATAAGGATGGCAGCCGTCCCGGGCGACCATGAGCCCCTGATTTCATCCAGCGCCGCCGCGCCGAAGACAGGTTTTATAAATATATTTACAGCGAATAGCCCCAATAATATACATGCGGCCGCAAGTGTTATCTGAGGGAAGACAAGAGAGAATTTTTCTCTGCGGGAAGGTTCTATTTTTCCTATAAGAGGAGATGATGAACCCAGGAATATTGCGTGAATGAGTTTCATAAAAGAAGCCAGCGTCAAACCTGAACCGAACAGCGCCGCCAGAAGGCATAACATGGTTAAAAGCTGAAAATCTTTTGTGTTTGCTTCGAGTATGCCCTGGTAGATCAGCCATTTGGAGTAGAAACCGTTAAAAGGAGGTATGCCGGATATCGCGAATGATGCTATAAGCATGGATGCGAAAGTGAAGGGAAGTAATTTTGCCAGCCCGCCGAGTTTTTCAAGACGGGCTGTTCCTGTTGTTTTCTCGACCTGACCCGTTCCGAGAAAAAGAGCGCATTTATATATCGCATTGTTGACCATATGAAAGAAACCGCCTATCAGACCAAGTGTTGTCCCTGATGCTATGCCCAGTATCATATAACCTACCTGCGAAATCGCGTGATAGGCCAGAAGTTTTTTAGCGTTATGCTGTTTTAGGGCCATAAAAACCGCGCATATTATAGTGATTGCGCCTATGATCATCACGGCCATTCTTGCTTCGGGGGGGAAACGCATTATTTGGAACAGCCGCGTCATCATATATATACCGAGTATCTTATCAAGCGCGGCCGGGATAAGGGCGGTTACAGGCAGAGGAGCTTTTTCGGCGCATCCGGGTATCCAGGTGTGAAGAGGCATCCCCCCGGCTTTTGCCAAAGCCGCCGCCAACAGGCATGCCGCGGCTAATCCGGACCATGGCGCCGTACCTATTGTAAAAGTTCCTGTGGCGTAGTAGATTATGGCAATTCCCAATATAAGCAATGAATCGCTTCCGCCCAGAATTATCATTGTTTTCTTAGCCGCGGCATTTGCTCCGGACTCAAGCTGTATCATAAGAAAGAGAGCAGTTCCCGATATCCCCCAGAATATCGTAAAAATAAGCCAATTGGCTGAAATCACTACACCTAAGGAAGATGCGATAGTTAAAAAGAAATAGGCGAAGTATCTGTTCAGTTTACGGGTTATGAATCCTGATGAGTATAGCGCCATGATTGCGCCGAAGAAGGAAATGAGGGAATATACCGCTTTTGATATAGTATCGGCCATAAAATACGGCATGGAGGACATCGCTATATCTCTGAAAAACAGAGAATAGACGGAAATTATAAATAAGGATATAGCCGCAGTCAGAGCCGCGGGTACGACTAATTTCCGTTTGTCCGGCAGAATAAAAAATATGACCGCCAGAGCCGCGCTTACCTTAATGGGAAGTAACAGATCCATCTATTTTTGCTCCGCCTTTAATTTCATTGTTTTTTCCCGGGACATTTTGATCAGGCTTTCCCAGTCATATTTAATTTTCCCGTTTTCAACCGCCTGCATTCTTTCAGTGCAGCAGTAGCAGGGGTCAACCGCGGCAAGGGTTATTGCCGCGTCTGAAACTATTCCGCCGACGGCCGCCACTTCATTGGAAAGTATGTTCATATAGGAAGGAGCCCGTATTTTATGTCTTACAGGAGTGTTCCCACCGTCGCTTTTGACATAGTGCCAGCACTCTCCCCGCGGAGCCTCGTAGCGGCCTATGCCTTCGCCCGCGGGCAGGTCTCTTATTTCCGTACAGATATTGCCCTCTTGGAGTTCTTTCAATTTATCAAAACACTGGTCTATTATCCTGACAGATTCGTACATTTCAAGAACTCTGCACACGGCCTTGTCAAAAACATCTCCGTTTTTAAGGACGATCATATTCCAGTCCACGAGCCCGTAGGCGCTGTTGGCGATATCTATTTTCCGTATATCCTGGCTGATCCCGCTTGCTCTGGCGGTGGGCCCTGTCACGCAGTATCGGATAGCGTCTTCTCTGGAGAGAACCCCTACATTTTTTGTTCTCGCGTGTATGACGGGGTCATCCAGCACCGCTCCCTTGAACATATCTATTTTTGATACAATCGTTTTTAAATTAGCTTTCATATCGTCTATTTCCGAATTTACGATATCCCGTCTGACTCCGCCCGCTTTCATCATGGCGTAATGGTTGCGGTTTCCTGATATCTGCTCGCAGAGATCAAGGACGGTTTCCCTGTATTTCCAGGCCCACATCCAGACGGTGTTGTATCCGAGAAAATGACCGGCCAGGCCCAGCCACAGCAGATGAGAATGAATCCTTTCAAGTTCGGCTATAACGCATCGGATGTATTTTGCCCTTTCGGGAATTTCTATGCCGGCAAGATCCTCAACGGCGAGAACATAGGCGAAAGGATGTGAGCAGGAGCATATCCCGCATATCCTTTCCACAAGAAAAGTGACCTGATCCCAGTGTTTGCCCTCTGAGATTTTTTCTATTGACCTGTGATTATATCCCAGGTTTATGTTCAGGGAAACCACTTTTTCCCCTCTGACTTTCAGTTCAAAAAACTCGGGTTCTTCCTGAAGAGGGTGATAGGGCCCTATAGGGATTATGGTACATTGTTTATCCCCGTCCTCGTCATCAATCTTTATGTTTGGCCTGCGCAGAGATTCTTCATCTTCATCCGAGAGTTCTTCCTTCCTGCCGTATGCATAATCTTTCCGCAGGGGATACACGCCTTCCGGCCACGCAGGGTCAAGAAGAAGCCGCTGCAGGTTATCATTCCCCGTAAAAGTTATGCCGAACAATTCATGTATCTCTCTCTCTATCCACTTGGAGCCGGTTATTATATCGCTTATTGTCGGGATCCGCCCGCCGTCACGGTCAGTGGCCACGCGGAGCGAAAAAATCACCCCCGTGGTATCATCCGAGAAATGGTATAGCACTTCCATATTTTTTACATTGTCCAAAGCCGTGGCTATAGCGAACCTGAGCCCGAGTTCGGTAAAAAGAATTGTCGCGGAATCCCTGAGATGCTCTTTTTTTATTTCAATGTAATGGCGTTTGGGATTCTTTTCCTGCCAACTGACAATCTTGTCTTTAAGACGCTCTTTAATTTTATCGTTCACTTTCTTACAGTTCTCCTCTCAGCTTTGTTATTACCTTAACGACTCCGTCTATTATAGCTTCCGGCCTCGGCGGGCAGCCGGGAATATAGGCATCTACGGGAATCATTTCATCCACCGGCACAGTGCGCATGCAGGAAT
>PEUP01000060.1 GCA_002780705.1 Elusimicrobia bacterium CG03_land_8_20_14_0_80_50_18
ACACGGTAACCGCCGCCTGTTCCTCAACCCGAATCCTTATCTTTTCGGCGCGGCTGAGCGCGCGTTTCCTGTCCGCCATCGGCATATAAATGCAAATCTCTTCGCCGCCGTACCTGCCGGCAAAATCCGAATGATAAATATTCTCTTTTACCGCCGACGCCGCGTCCCTCAGCACCTTATCGCCCATCGGATGCCCGTAGGAATCGTTATATTTTTTAAAATCGTCAAGGTCGCACATAAGAAACGCTATTGAGTAATCATATCTGCGCGCACGCTCCATTTCTTCGTCCAGGCGGGTCATAAAATATTTCCGCAAAAAAAGCCCCGTAAGGCCGTCTATTCTTGAAAGTTCCCTGACCTTTTCATAGAGAACGGTTTTTTCATAGCCCATGGCAACCTGCGAGGCAATGACGTTGGCTGTTTTAATCTGAGCGCTGTTAAGCTGGCCGGCGGCCATAACACTGCCCAGATTTTTTTCACCCGCGCTGAGTTTAAATTCATAATAACTGCCGCCCGGCTCGTTATGTATTTTCCCGAGCATCTTTTTCCATGCGTCGATGTCACCGGCTTTCAGATTTTTGGAAGCCAAAAGCTGCATTCGGGAATTATCAACATAAAAAAAAGCCAGGTTTTCCAGTCCGAGTTTTAATGAAAAAGTTTCAAGCGCTTTTTCGGCAAGCTCTCTGCCGTCCCTCACCGCCTCTATGTCTTTTGATATTTTATACAGTTTTTCATATCTTTCAATTTCGGATTCACAGTTTTTTATCCGGCTGTCAATGGAGTATTTTTCCTGTTCCAGCGCAATGATTTTTTTTTCAAGCTTGTCGTATTCCCGTTTAAAATCATTATACGCCGCGCGGCGGCTCAACAGTATTTTAAAATCAGGAAGAGCCGCGCAGAGCGCTAGAGCGGCATATATGCGCAACACGGGACTACCGCTGATAAGAAACAGAATGGCTATCAAGCCGCATAGAGCGCATTTGACAGATGTGTTCAATTTGCCGGGCGGAATTGCAAAAAGCGCCAGCGCACAAAAAGCGCCGCTGATAAAAAAAACGTATTCCCCGTCATTGCTTAAAAAACCGCCAAGCGCCGCCGCGGCTAAAATCAATATCACGAGACCGGATAATTTTCTGTTACTCATTTTGAAGAAGCCGCCGGGACAACCCTATCCCGGCCTTTTTCCTTACCCTCGTACAGGGCGTCGTCGGCCGCTTTAACAAGTGTTTCCTCCGTAGAACAAGCGGGGAAACACGCAAGGCCGAGCGTCGCTGTGACCCCGGCTGATTTTCCGCCGAAATTAAATCTTTCATTTTTGACTGCTTTCCGTATGTTCCGCGCGATATCCAAACCGCGTTTAAAATCCGTCCGCGGCAGGATGACCGAAATTTCTTCGCCACCATAGCGCCCGACGATATCAGTCTTGCGTATAGATTTCAGAATCCTCCGCGACACCCCCGCAAGCACCTCATCACCGGCGGGATGACCGAAGCTGTCATTAAATTTTTTAAAATTATCTATATCCAGCATCACAAAAACAAATTTTTCCGCGTACATTGAAGCTCTCTCCACCTCACCGCGGAGACGCTCCATAAAATGTGTGTGGGTGTAAAGTCCCGTAAGATCATCTGTTATGGACAGTTCCTGCGTTTTTTCAAAAAGCGTCATGTTTTCAACGGCTATGGAAGATAGTGAGCCGATAAGTGTCAACACCCGTAAATCAGGCAATGAAAGTTTTTTTTCTTCCGCCGTCACCTTTATTATGAACTGTACCGCCTCTCCGTTAAAAACAGGGCATGCTATTATAGACGCGCCGGGGCGGGAAGCAAACGAGTTAAACCTGTAATCGGTGGCGGTGCTTTCTACGCAAAGCGGTTTCTGCTGCGAATACACCCAGCGGTCGCAGGCGTCCTGGGCGTCTTTGATGAGCCGCACCTGAGCCGAGGGGAAAGCGCTGCGCGTAAAATTTGTTATGTACATGGAAATGTCTTTCAAAGAAAATGTCGTGCCGAGTTTCATTGAAAATTTTTCCATCCCCTCATACCTGTTTATTCCTTTTTCCAGCTCGCTTATCAAAGCCTTTCCGCGTTTGATACCCTCTTCAAATTCCGTCAACCGGCCACCGGCGTTCTCAAGCAGCAATTTATTCCTTCCGTATTCTTCAACGGCCGCGTCAGTGTGACAGTTAAGAAAATATATTATTCCCCAGTAAAGCGCGAGCATGGTGACGGCATGAAGTAAAGAAATCTCCACTATCGCGGCCGCTATCACCACAAGAGTGGCCAGAAGCGCCGCTGAAACAGCGACATAAATAGACAGCGCCATGTAGGCGATAATTACGAGACAGCCGTACAGAAGCAGCATCTCGGGCGCAATCCGGCCGGTTCTGAATGTGAAATAGAGCGCCGCTAAAAACGCCAGGGTCAGCAAAAAATACAGGAGGATTTCCAGTAAGAATTTTTTAAATGCCGTCGTCATCTTTGTTTTTTTCTTATCCAGCCCTGTTCAAAACTGACGTAAAGCAGCGCCGCCTCTGACCATGCCTGATTAACGCATCCGCGGCCGTAAAACGGATATTCCGCGTCAAATATCTCGGATACGCAGTCAATCCCCTCATTTTTAAAATGCCCTGACCATATTTTTTCAAAATCCGCGCGGCGCGGCTTGCGCAAGGCGTAATAAAACTGCAGAAGCCAGGGCCAAACGGTTCCCTGATGATAAGCACTGTCTCTTTTTTCAAGATTGCCCAGGTATATTCCTCTGTAAGCGCGCAGACCCCCCGCGAGCGTCCGCGGGCCGAAGGGCGTAATCAGTTTTTTATCAATGATTTTTAACGCCTTTGAGATTAAGGACGACGGCAGAACATCACGCATCAGAGCCAGAGTAATTATCTGATTGGGCCGCAAATTAGCGTCGGGACGGCCGTCCTCATTCAACAAATCCGCCATAAAACCTTCTTTAAGAAAATATTTTTCTTTCACTGATTCGGCCACACGCGCGAGAAGAGAAGCGGCGGAGCCGTCGCCGCAATCAGCGGAAAAGCGCAGAGCGTTATACCAGAGGCCCTGGATTTCAACCGGCTTTCCCTCGCGCGGCGTTATCGGGCGGCCTTCAAAAACAGCGTCCATCCATGTAAGAGCTTTGCCTTTTTGACCCGCGTTTATCAATCCGTCGGCGGGGTCCATTTTAATTCCGAAATCCGTTCCCTTCTTATAGTTTTTTATAATCTCGCCTACGGGCTTCGCCATTTCTTTCAAAAACCTGTCATTGCCGAAGAAGCGGCGATACTGCGAAAGAGCCCATATAAACCACAGCGACGCGTCAACCGAGTTATAAGAGGCGTTATTTACACGCGTTGAAAAAATATTGGGCAAAAGACCTTTCTTCAGGGACGCGGCGGCTTTTCTGAAAATCTTTTTTGCTTTTTCCCTCCTGCCCGCGCACAAAAAAATCCCGGGCAAAGAAATCATTGTGTCGCGCCCCCACGCTTCAAACCACGGAAAACCGGCGACAATCTCGCCGCTCGCGTCAAAAGAGAGTGAGTTCAAAAGCAGTTTTTCGAAAAACTGATTATCATAGCGGAATCCCTTCAGAAATTTATCGGCGGCGCGCCGTCGTTTAAGCGAAAAATTTCCTTTGCCATGCAATGCTTCTTCCAAAACTTTGCGGCTTGCGGCAAAAATAATCTTAAAACCTGCGCCTTTGCCGATAACGGCCTTCCACTTACCCGGCGAAAACAGTTTTTCGCGGCAGGCGCCGTCTCTTATTTCATCCTCGTAATAAAACTCGTTTTTAATTTCAGTTTCTTCTGTAAATTCTCCGGCGCCTTTGAAATAACAAACACTTTCAGCGCTTTTAATTCGGCCGCCGCCTGGAAACGGCTCATAAATAATATCATCAACATTGTCTCTCAGAAAACCGCTCTGCCTCATTGAGAAAAAAGGCCTTATCTCCACAGCGGCGCCCCCCTGCCCTTCGACAGGCCCTTCGGCGCGATAACACAACTCCACCGCATTATCCGACGGAGATAGAGCTATTTCCTCGGTGACAGAAAAACCTTCTCCCGAAATCCTGTACCTGACCGACGGGAACACTCCAAGAAGTTCGGCTTTTTGGCTCCTTCGACGGAGTTTATCCCGAGCATCGTCGAGAGACTCATTACCTGCATTTGAAATTTCAACGGAGTTGAGGATATTATACCGGGTAAGATTCCGCGACTCTGTGAACAGGGAATGAAAACGTCTTGAATTTACACGCGCGGCAGTCTGGAAAGAATATCCACCAAGCTCATTTGTCAAAAGCCACTCTCTATCCGGCTTTATGTTTCGGGGCATTATATCCTTCACCGGCATTAAATTGCTATGCCTCTGCTCTCGGCGAAAGGGCGCATTCTGAAATTTATAATTTCGTTAATTATTTATCAAATTCCTGCGATTCAATAGAAGACGAACCTGACTTATCTTTCTGAAGCAACATTATAAAATCTCCTGTCCCGCGGAGAATTTTTATATTATCGTTCAGTTCCTTAACAAGCTTTTTGAGCGCTGCGCCGTATTGCTGCGAACCGAGATTATAATCCGGCGGGGTGCCTGTTTTGCTTTCGTCTTCAAGCTGTTCAATAAGAAAATCTATTTCTCTGCTCATCTGTTTCAGATTCGCCGGCATCTTACTTATATAAACTGCCTGCTTTCGCAAATTAGCGATGATCAATTCTTTCTCTTTTGCCATATTTTCTCCCCCTGCAATTCGCTGCAAGTATTATATCATTTAAAATGACGCCAAAAACGACTTACTAGAACGGCCTCACCGCTCAAATTGCAGAACATCCGAAACACCCGCGCCGACATTCAGTTTCACCTTGCCCCTGCTGATTTTATATTTCCTGCCTGTGAATATACTCCTGTACGAACCCTTTCCGGGAACGTAAGCCGGAAGTTTTATGTCAAGCTTGAGCGAATCATCCTCGTCGTTAAAAACAACTATAACGCTCTGCTGAAAATAATGTTTCATATAAATCCAGCGCTTGTCTTCGGTCAGGATATCGCTGTGGCATCCCAGTGTAATGGGATCCGACTTTAGCCGGAATTTAACAAGTTTCGCAACATGGTCAAAAACCGATTGCTCTTCTTTTCCCAGGCCGTCAAAATTCATCATCCTCCTGTTATCAGGGTCGGAGGCGCCCGTCATGGCAATCTCATCGCCGTAATAAATCATGGGAATACCCGGATTGGTCAGAAGAAAAGTAAAAGCTTTTTTTATCTTCGCGTAACTTTCGGGATTATCCACGCGGGGGGGATTCTCCCATCCTATTCTTTTTTCGTCGCCGACCATATCGCCGTCGGCATAAGCCATGAACCGCGGAAAATCATGATTCCCCATGAGCGGCGAAATGTAGTATACATTCTTGTAATTTTCAAGAGAATCCATAAGCTGTTCCGAAAGCGATTTGAAATTTCCTTTCCCCAGGGCAAACACATCCCTTATGTGCCAGTAAAGCGGGAAATCAAACTGCCCGTCCAGCATCTCCGGTGAAATAAAGCTGTTGATGTCTTTTCTTGACGCTATGGATTCCCCAAGCGTGTAAAAATCACTGAAGCGCCGCCGGACGGCGCTTGCGAAAGATTTCCAGAAATTACGGGGGATATGCTTGACAGCATCCAGCCGGCAGGCGTCAAAACCGAATTCCTCTATCCACCACATCGCATTGCTCACCTGCGCATCAACAGCCGCGCTGTCAGAATAGTCAAATGACGGAAGAAATGAGTCAAACCAGGTTGTAAACGGATATTCGTCAAATTTGCGTATATTCTTTTCCCCGTCGGGGAGGTCCGGAGTTCCGAACCACTCCGGATGCTCGGCATACCAGGGGTGCTGATCATGCACATGATTAAAAACCATATCCGCCATGATTTTAATTCCGTTGGCGTGTGCGGTTTCTATCATATCTTTCAATTCATCATCGCTGCCGAAACGTTCTTCGGTTTTAAGCGATGAAACCGGCCAGTATCCGTGATAACCGGTAAAATATCGATGCGGGGGCAGAGCGTCCTTGAAAGCGCCGTCGGCATTGTCAGCGACCGGAGAAAGCCAGATGCAATTCACTCCGAGACGGCTGAAATAACCGTCTTCTATTTTATCTTTTATACCCCGGAAATCCCCGCCGGCATAATTCGCTTTCGGGCTTAGCCCCTCCATTATCACGGGATTATCATTGGACTTGTCGCCGTTATAAAACCGGTCAGTCATCAAACTGTATATGACTGTCTGCGGCCATGAGGGCTTTTCCGAAAAATTTTTCATTATTATACGCATCGGAGAAACGCTTCCGGCGAGGTCTGACGCCCATAAATGCGCGGTCTCCAAACCGTCACCGTGAGGGACTGAAAAACTTACGGAATTCCCGTCGTATATTTTTTCTTCCACTTTACCGCGGTGATACAGTGTGAGCTTATATCCTTTAAAAGACGAATCAAAATAGGAAAAGTCAATATTCCATTTCCCGTCGGCGACACTCTCCTCCTTCTGGAAAGGTAATCGCACTTTCTTTTCTTCTATCTTCAGAATGGAATTAAAACCGCCGAAACCGTCCGCCGATTTCGCGGGATTAGCCGGGTCTGTTATCCAGTTGCCGTCCACCACCAATTTATAGCTGTGAATCCCGGGAGGCAGAGTCATAAGAATTTCAAAATTTCCGGAATCCGTTTTAGTCATAATGTCCGAATTGGTATTCCATCCGTTAAAACTTCCGGCGACGGCAACTTTTTCAACAGGTTTTTCAGGCGCATAACTGAAAAGCCGGGCCTGGCTTTTCTTCACCGATACCGGAATGCTGATATTAACCTTGTCATCCTCCTCTAAGGCAAAAATAGGGACGGAGGTAATTAAATATCCAAGAAATATAACTAAACCAATTTTTTTTCTGAAAACGCGATAGCCCTGAGCGGTCTTTTTCATTGAAATTTTGGAATTATTAGTAATTTAATTACCTCCGTCCCTATTATTTTTCAACCAGGATTTCCTCTTCTATTGTTTTCGCTATTGTGTCAAGCGCCTCTTTGACCGTTTTCTTTCCTGCCAGCGCCGCATACAAATAGGGATTTGCCGCGTTTTCCAGACCGTTATAGGAAATAACTTTAGGCCGGGCAACCGCTGTTTTCATCTGCTCAAAAAACAACTTTATTTCCGGCTGTCTTGAAAAATCCATATTCCTTTCCGCATTGATATTAACGGGTATCTGCGCCAGTTTGGACGCCCATTGCGCCTGTATCTTCGGAGAGGTCAAATATTGCAAAAATTTGAAGCAAATCTCCGGATGATTCGCCTTCTTGAGAACTACCATATTGGAACCGCCGACGTTCGTTGAAGTGCCTGCCGGCCCCCGGGGAATGAGAGCTATGCCGAAATCCAGCCCGACGTCCTTAAATCTCTTAATATTCCAGGGGCCTGTTAAAATCATAGCGTACATTCCATTGATAAAACCAGTATCCGGCGCGATCGCGCCGCTCTGCCATGCGCCCGCTTCAACTTTATATTTCTGGTACAGGTCCACCTTGAACTGAAGCGCTTTGATTCCCGCCTCAGAATTGAGAATACATCTTGTCCCATCCTCTGAAAGAAATTTAACACCGTAGGTATTAAAAAACGGAAATGTCCACCACAGTTCTTTATCCATTGCAAAGCCGAACTGATTCGGCCGACCGTCGCCATCGGTATCTATCGTCAGGGTTTTTGCATACTCAAGAAAATCTTCCCATGTCTCTGGAGGAACTTTCAGCCCCTTTGCTCTGAACATTTTCCTATTGTAAAAAAGCGCGGCACCGGTCGTCTGGTCCGGTAAACCATAAATTTTTTGGACTCCGTTTTCCATCCACACATTTGAATTTATCGCCGCGGGCACAAAATCATCCGTGTTTATACTGCCGTATTGAGTCAGTTCCTGAACTGACCCCGATATAACAAGACGCGGCAGAAAAGCCACATCCACCCGCGCTATATCCGGAGCCGTATTTGTAATCATTGATGTCATAAGCTTGGACTCATGCCCGCCCCAGGGCACCCTCTGTATGCTTATCTCAGTTCCCGGATTGAGCTTTTCAAATTGACGGGCTATGCGGACAATTTCATCATGCTCTTCATTATTGTATGTTTCCCAGAGAACGATTCTCTTTACACTCGTATCCTCACCTTGTTGTTTTTTCCCACAGGCAAAAAAGGGGACGGAGGCAATTAAATATCCAAAAAATATAACAAAACCAAGTTTTTTTCTGAAAAAACAATAAACCTGACTGGTGTTTTTCCTTGGAATATTTGAATTATTAGAAATTAAATTGCCTCCGTCCCCTTTATTTTTCATTCTTTTACAGCCCCCGCTGTTAAACCCTCTATAAAAAATCTTTGCAGCGCCAGAAAAAGAACAGCAATCGGTATTATGGAAAAAGCTGAGGCCGCCATAAGCAAAGTCCATTGGGTGGAATACTGCCCTCTAAAAAGAGCAAGGCCCACAGGCAGAGTAAGCTTTAAACTGTCCGGTGTATTAACAACCAGCTGCCAGAGAAAATTCGTCCACTGAAAAAGAAAGGTCAAAAGGAACACCGTCGTTATGATGGGCATGGACAGCGGCACTATAATATGTCTGAATATCTGCCATTCGTTCGCCCCGTCAATTTCAGCCGAAGATATCAGCGCGTCGGGAATTGTCTCCATGTGCTGCCTCAGCAGAAAAAGCCCGAAAATATTTGCGACATGCGGTATAATCATTCCCTTGTAAGTGTTGATCCATCCAAATTGCGTCACGAGCGCAAACTGCGGAACCATATACATCATGCCGGGAATCATTAGTGTTGACAGGAGCATCCAGAAAATCACTTCCTTAAATACAAAGTTCTTTTTGGCGAAGGCGTATGCTCCCATTGAGCAGAACAGAGCCGTCATGAAAGCGCCGGAAGTGGCCACAAAAAGAGAATTCATAAAAAACCGCGAAAAGGGAAACGCCGTGTTGTTCCAAACTGCCGCAAAATTCTTGAAAAGCGGCGCCGCCATGACGAAATCAAGTTTAAACCCGTGGCCTTCCGCTTTCACCGCGACAAACAGCATCCAGAAAAACGGGAAAAGCATCAGGATGGCGCCTACACTAAGCATGGTCAGCAGCAGAATCTTTTTTATCCGTTCTCTTATTTTCTTAACATCCATTAGTCCTTAGTCCCTCTTCCCCATTAATCTCGCGTTGATAAGCGATATCACAAGCGTTATCAAAAGCAGCACATAACTAACCGCGGCCGCATAACCAAATTTCATCGCTTCCCATTTTTCAAACAGATAATATCCCGAAAGCCTCGTCGCACCCTGTATTTTTCCCATAAATTCAACCACATATGGCCCGCCCTGCGTCATTGCGTATATTTCGGTAAAGGCGTTCAACGAAGCTATAGTCCCCATTATGACCAAAAATAAAATTATGGGTTTAACAAGGGGGATCGTTATATAAATAAGTTTTTGCCAGGCATTGGCTCCGTCTATATCGGCGGCTTCATACACCGATACGGGAATATTCTGTATGGCGGAAAGAAAAAGTATCATGCCGAAACCCGCACCCCTTAAAACCATTGCAAGAGCCACCCCCGGCAGGGCCGTGCGCGGACTTGCAAGGATACCGTTGTCCATGAAATTGCTGTATCCGACGGAATTAAGAATATTGGGAAGAATACCGAAATGAGGGCTGTATAGAAGCGTCCAGATAACTCCCACCACCAGCATATCCAGAACGCTCGGAAGAAAATAGGCGCTCCTGAAAAGAGAGACGCCCGGCAATTTGTTGTTGAGGAGTATCGCCAGAATCAATCCTAAAAATATAGTAAACGGTATCGTCAGAATCGCGTAATAAGCCGTCACAACGAGCGACCACCAGAAATGAGAATCCTGTAAAAGCGCTATATAATTATCCAGCCCCACGAATTTCATATCGGAAAAAACATTATACAGGTTGGTGCTCCAACTGACCTTGTGAAGACTTAAAATAAGCGAGTAAATTACCGGATAGGCGAGAAAGGTAAAAAAAACCGCAAGAAAAGGAAAAAGAAACAGATAAGCGGCAACATTATTCCGTATGTTCTTAGTATTCCTGCTGCTAATTTTCATTCAATCTTTTATCCGTATCAGGATGAAAAAAATGCAGTTTATCCGCGTTAAACATAAGTTCAAGCCGGTCGCCGGCTTTCACGCGGTTTGCGCCGACTGTCTTCATCACCAGTTCGGAGGAACCTTGCGTTTTCAGATGGATATAATTCTCGCTGCCCATGGGCTCTTCGGCTTCCACAACCGCGGCAACGGTATTTTCCGCTTCTTTTATTCCCCCGTAAATCCTGTCAATGACATGCTCCGGGCGGACACCCATAATAAGTTCCTTCCCCTCGAAAGAAGATAGAAAGCCGAAACCCTCGCGGCCTATACTCAGCTTGAAACCGCCGCCGGACTCGCTTATCAAAAAAAATTTTCCGTCAGAAGCGATTT
>PEUP01000058.1 GCA_002780705.1 Elusimicrobia bacterium CG03_land_8_20_14_0_80_50_18
AAATCCAAGCAGCGTAAGGTCAAGTTTCAGCGATTCGGGATCCAGAAGACGCATCACGATTTTCTCGCCGAAGGCTGTCGGCAGGACCGACACACGCAGATCTATTCCCTTGTTCTGAACCTTTATCTTAATCCTGCCGTCCTGGGGAAGGCGGTGCTCGGCGATATCCAGTTTCGCCATGATCTTAAGACGGCTCGACAAGGCGTTCTGAAGTTTTTTCGGCGGAGCTGTCACCTCGTGAAGCACGCCGTCAATACGGTAGCGGACGCGCAGAGAGGTTTCAAAGGGTTCTATGTGAATATCACTGGCTCCCGCTGTCACGGCGCCGCCTAAAATCAGGTTGACTATTTTAATGACGGGGGCGTCTTCACCCTGGGCTTCCAGCGCTATTATGTCGGAACCGGTGTCTTCTTCCTTAACCAGTTCAACATCATCGCCGGAGCCGTCGGAAGGCCCGTCCATTTCTTTGAGAATATCCGCCATGGAACCTTTTGCTCCGTAGTATTTGTCAATAGCGTTTTTAATTTCAACTTCACTGGCAATGACAACTTTAATGTTTCTGCCCGTCATCATTTTCAGGTCGTCAACAGCGAAAACATTGGCGGGATCGCTCATCGCTATGGTCAGCTCGCCGCCCTCAAGAGCGATAGGTATCAGTTTCTGATGCCGGACAATTGTTTCCGGGACTGTCTGAATGACGCTTGCGGGAATATCGCCGTATTCGTTAAGGCTGACATAGGAAACATTGCACTGTTTGCCGAGGAAGGCAAGAAGCACATCCTCCGTGATAAAACCCATGGCCATAAGTATCTGGCCGAGTTTCCCGCCGCGCTCTTTCTGTTCCTGAAGGGCCGTCTGAAGCTGTTCGGCGCTTATGATGCCCACATCAACCAGAAGGTCGCCCAGTCTTTTCTTTCCCAGTTTCTGTTCTTCTTTAGCCATTAGTTATTTTCTCCGCATTGCGTAGCTGTGAAAAGCGCTACATTGATTATATCATATTCAGAGCAGCCCCGCGAGAGGTCATTGCCCGGTTTGTCCAGCCCCTGCAGAACAGGCCCTATAGCGGAAGCTCCGGCGAGCCTCTCTACAAGTTTGTATCCTATGTTGCCGCTGTTCAAATCGGGGAATATCAGCACATTCGCTCCGCCCTTCCATTCCCCCCCTGTTTTTTTCATGGCGATCTCCGGCACCAGCGCCGCGTCAGCCTGAATCTCGCCGATAAACTCAAAATCCCTTTTCTCACTCTTCAGGATTTCCCATGCGCGCCGGACCTTAGCGGGAGAAAGGGCCGTAGCGGAGCCCAGGGTTGAAAAAGAGAGGAGCGCGACCTTTGCTCCATCGCCTATAAAGGTTTTGTATGAGCGGGCGGTCTGAAGAGCTATATCGGCGAGCTGCTCCGATGTAGGCGCGGGGATGATGGCGCAGTCGGCAAAAAGCATATTCCGTTCATTCAATATCATAAGAAAAAAACTGGAGAGTATCTTGGCCTCTTTTTTTAAGCCCACGCACCTCAGAAGCGCCCTCACGGTATCCGCGGTGGAACTGGAGGCTCCGCCGACAAAACCGTCAACAGAGCCTGTTTTCAGTTTCATGGCCGCGAAAAAGAGCGGGGAATTAAGCGCTTCCGCGGCCTGGTCGCGGGAATCATATTTCTTCGCGTTTGCCGAGTAAAAAGCATCTGTGAGAGCGTCGAACTCACTGTCATTACCAGGCCTGACGCACTCTATACCGGGAAGAGCATCCGCCCGGACAAGCACCGGCACAAGGAGTTTTTCCCTCAAAAGGGCCCGTGCGGCGGCAACAACCCGCTCATCACTGCCCTCCGGAAAAATAATGCGTCTGGGCGACTTCTTTGCCTCGAATCTCAGTTTTTCTAATATATCCAACATTTCCAATTATAGTATAGCTTCATACTTGCAAAATGTCAAGCAAAACTTGCAATTTCCATTTCGTTCTACTGCAAATTGTCAATCCCGTCCCTAAATTTCTTAATCAAATCTTCTGCACTGAAGGATCCGACATCGGCCTTCCTGTCTCTGAGCGCTATATTGCCGCTGTCGGCTTCTTTGTCCCCTATGATTCCTACATAGGGCACATGCTCCGTGATAGCGTTCCTGATTTTTTTATTCAGGCTTAGATTTCTGCTGTCAAGAGAGACGCGTATACCCGCGTCAAGCAATCGCTCCAGAATTTTCTCCGCGGCAACAATATTTTTCTCATTTATTGTCACTATCCTCAGCTGCTGCGGCGCAAGCCAGAGGGGGAAATTTGCGGCATACTGTTCGGTGAGCATGCCCACAAACCTTTCGATTGAGCCGAGAATAGCCCTGTGTATCATAAAAGGCGTCCGCTTCTCACCTTTTTCATCTATGTAAAACATTGAAAATCTGTCGGGAAGGTTGAAATCAAACTGTATGGTGGAGCACTGCCAGAGTCTGCCGAGGGCGTCTTTTATCTTTATATCTATCTTGGGGCCGTAGAAAGCTCCGCCGCCCTCGTCCATCTCATAATCTATGTTTTTGGACTCAACCGCTTTCCTGAGAGCGTCTTCCGCCAGAGCCCAGTTTTTCAAATCTCCGACATATTTTTTTTCAGGACGGGTTGATATGTATATCTTGAACTCCTTAAAGCCGAAGGCCGAAAGAAATTTCAGGGCAAAATCAAAAACACTCTCTATTTCTTTCATTACCTGCTCTTCCGACACTATGATGTGAGCGTCGTCTATGGTGAAACCCCGCACCCTCAAAAGGCCGTGGAGCACGCCGCTTTTTTCAAATCTGTAAACGGTGCCGAGTTCAGCAAGCCTCACTGGAAGGTCCCTGTAGGAATGAAGTGAGCTTGAATATATCTTGATGTGGCCGGGGCAGTTCATGGGGCGCACCCTGTAAGGTTTGCCCTCAATATCCATACTGGAATACATCATCTCGGAGTAATTCTCAAGATGTCCTGAAATACGGTAGAGCTCTTCGCTGGCCACATGCGGGGTGCGCACCAGCTGATAGCCGTTTCGCAAATGCTCTTTTTTCCAGAAGCCCTCTATTATCTCAAGCAGCTGAGCTCCGTCAGGATGCCAGTATATGAGCCCCGGGCCGGACTCCGGATGTATGCTGAACAGATGCTTTCCTATCACCCGGTGGTCGCGCTTTTTCGCTTCTTCCAGGAACTTCACATATTTCATCAAATCGTCTTTTGTAAAAAAAGCCGTCCCATAGACGCGCTGAAGCATTTTATTCTTCTCCGAACCTCTCCAGTACGCGCCGGCGATATCAAGAAGCTGAAAATTTCTGAGCTCTCCCGAGTGCTCAATATGAGGCCCGCGGCAGAGATCCGTGAAATCGCCCAGCTCGTAGAGCGACAGCTCCTCGTCTTTAATCTCGTTTATGAGCTCGGTCTTGTATATCTGGCCCTTTTCCGAGAAAAATTTGAGAGCTTCAGCTTTTTTCAGGCTGTAACGCCGGAAGGGCAGTTTTTCTTTGATGATCTTCTGCATTTCCGCGGAAATCTTTTTGAAATCTTCCGGCCTGATCGCCGCCTCAAGGTCAAAATCATAATAAAAGCCGTTTTCTATCGACGGGCCGATGGCGAATCTGACATCTTTATACAGGCGCTGTACGGCGGCGGCCATGATATGGGCGGCCGAGTGCCTCAGCGTTTCAAGAGAATATTTATTTTCGTTCATCATTTTTCCGCGCGGCAAAGACGCCGCATGCAAAATTTTGGGTGCGGCAGGATTCGAACCTGCGACCCCCGCCATGTCAAGGCGATACTCTAACCAACTGAGCTACGCACCCGCTAATATTGCATACTTGCCGGACTGACGCCTCCGGACTTTCAGCGGATAATCCTGCAAGCGCAACTTAAACTCTAATTTTAAGGCACGGGTCGGATTCGAACCGACGGATGGAAGTTTTGCAGACTTCTCCCTTAGCCACTTGGGTACCGCGCCGCATAAGGGATAAATTTATCAAATAAATGACGCTGTTGTCAATTTAATCCGGGCAGGACATCCTTAATGTCCCCGTATGCGGGACATCACAAATTTTCCGTCGATAATCTTGACCGTTAATTTCCCGAAATTTGTCCGGATAGCGCGCTGAAAGGCGTTATGTTTAAACCGTGAATAATGAGGGGGATCAAACCCGAATTTTAACGGCAACTTTTTTTACTTTTGAAATTTGACCGGACTTAATACCGGGCATATGGAGGTCATCGGGAAAAAATATCGCGAACATTCCGGCCTCAACTTTTAATGAAGGAGGAATGTTCCTCATATAGAAAGTAGTCTTCTTTTTCATTCACACAGACAGGCAAGTATTTTTTCAATGATGTTACACCTATCAATTCCACGCCGGAAACAACAGCCGGTGTGGAAAAATCAGTTTCACTGACATAAGCGAGCCCTTGGGCTATTCTGCCGTCAAGGCCGAAATACCAGCCCTGCGTTTTCAATTTTATCCATTATCATTTTGCGGATTAAAGCAAATGATGGCCGCGGTTGTGCTTTCGGGACTGAAGAAACCGGCTTCATTTACCGTTATGCCGATGCTTGCGGCGTCAAGAAGCTCATAAATTATCCTGTTATTTTCCATATCGGGTATCGCCGGATAGCCGGGGCTCATCCTCCGGCTGTCCTCAAGGCCTGCGGCTTTGTTGAGCTCGCTGTGGAGCGTTTCGGCATAATCTTCCGCGACCCTGTCCGCGAGGCCCTTGAGATACAGCATGGATTCCGAATCGCCCGCCGCCATAAAATCGGCCGCTGCTTTTTCAGCGGCCAGGCCGGCCGTTGTGATCTGAAATCCGCAAACATCTTTTTTCTCTGAATCCGCTCCCAGAAACCATGTGTTCTCCACCGCCGCAGGGAAGGATAGCTCAGCTATTTTTTTACCGGGGTTATCTATGCCGTAGACAAAAAGTTTGCGGCCGCGGGCGCTGCAGGGAAACACCGCGGATATGCCTCGGGCCTCTATCCAATTATTCTCTTTTGATTTACTGATCCAGTCTTCGGCCAGGGCTTTGAATACCGCTTCATTTTCTTTTGACATTTTCCAGTTCAGGTTTTTTAAGTGTTTGAAATTGATTTTCAGCTTGTCTACATCAACAGCGCTGACTTTGCGGAAAGCTTTTACTTTTGGCGGCTCGTAAGCGGATGAACCCGCCGCGGCGGGGCTCTTCTTTTGACCGGAAGTTTTACCCTTGCGCGGAGTGAGAGCGCCTTTGAGTTTCTTGAGATTGGCCGAGAGCAAAGCTTCTTTTTCCTTAGACAGCAGGCGCTCAAGGACATTCACCCCGTCCATGGCGGATGGGCAGTAGAACACATCCTTTTTCAATTCGCCCTCAACGAGACTGCCCTCTTGCGAGGCTTTCGCCGCGAGAGCCGTGTTCACCGGAGCCCCGCCTATGAGCAGCGGAATATCCAGCTTCGCCTTTTTCATCTCACGGGCAAGATCTATCATGTGGCCGGATGTCTGAACGAGAAGAGCGCTGGCGCTTATGGCAAGCGCTTTCGCCGCTATGGCTTTTTTAACAAATTCCGAGGCGGGCACCTGTACGCCGAGATCTATGACTTTATAACCGTAATTCTCAAACAGCGTTTTGATCAGATCCTTGCCTATGCAGTGCACATCCTGATAGACTGTCCCTATAACCACGACGCCTTTTTTCTGCGGGGCCATATTCTCATTTTTCATGTGGTCTTCCAGCCATGCCATTACCTGTTTCATAAGGTCCGCGGATCTCAGCAGATGCGGAAGTGAGATGAGGCCTTCTGAAAAACGATCGCCAAGTTCCGACATCGCGGTCATAAGATAATCATTGATAAATTCCAGCGCTCCTATGCTTTTCCCCTGCTTTGACGAGAGCGCCGCGGCGGCATCACTGACAATCATATCACCGTATGATTTCCCGTTGATTTTCACATCGGCCCTCTGGCGGTAGGCGGATATTATCTTTTCTCTGACCCTGTCCGCGGGCGCGAGAGATTCGTATGACAGCGTCGGCGCCGAGGATATTCCTTTTTTCATATCGGCGATATTCTCAAGTCCGGCAAACGCCGCCATGTCTTTCTTCAATATCACCCTGCGCGCCAGATCATAATCCCTTTCGTCTATACTCTCAACGGGAATATAATGATTCGGGTTGACGATCACCGCGTCCAGACCCTTTTTTGCCGCCTCATCCAGAAAAACCGAAGTCAGGATCTTTCTCATATAAGGTTTTCGCGCGAGGCCGTTTGTCAGATTGCTCACCCCTATAATGGTCCGCGCACCCTTTGCCAGATTCTTGATCCCGGAAATCGCGTTCAGAGATTCCAGGGCGAAATTCATATCCTCATCGCTTTCCGATCCTATGGGAAAAGCGTTTATGTCTATAAAAAGCTGATCGGCTTTCACACCGTAACCGGCGCATCGTCTGATTATCTCTCCCGCTATGCGTATTTTTTCAGACGCGGTGACGGCGGGGCCGCTGTTATCAGCGGAAAGCGCCACATACACCGGATTGAAAAAAGCTGTTTTGGACACAATTATATCCAGTTTGCTTTTGCCGTCTTCAAAATCTTCCAGCGATATGGAATTGATCATGGGCCTTCCGGGATACGCTTTTACTCCCGCGATGAGAGCCTCGGGGTCAAAGGAATCTATACAGAGAGCCCCGTGAAAATCCGAGCAGATATGCTGTATAACTTGAGGCAGGATTTTTTTGGTGTCCGCGACATTTGAATCCATGCACACATCAAGTATATTGAGTCCCAATCCGTCAATCTGATCACGCACGACATCATCAAGAGCGTTATAATCTATGCCGCCCGGGACATTTTCCACGGCCTCACGCACCTTTTTGGAACCCCGCGCGTTCAGGCGTTCGCCTATTTGAATCAGTCCCGATTTCCCGTCAAGAGGCACTATCTTCTGAGGCCCGGAGATAAAAGTGTTTGCGCTTATTTTTCTCTTGAGCGGTTTTAAATTTTTCACAAGGTCGGCCAGAGCCTTTATATGAGCGGGAGCGGTTCCGCAACAGCCTCCAACGATATTGACCCCGTAATTTTCCACATACTTTTTTAATGTCACGCTGAAATCCGTCGGAGAGAGTTTATAAACCGTCCGGCCGTTTTCCGAAACCGGCATTCCGGCGTTCGGCAGAACAGATATCGGCAGATGAGAAAACGACGAAATCTCCGAAACCGCCTTTTCCATGAGCCCGGGGCCGAGAGAGCAGTTGATTCCGAAAACATCAATCCCCAGCCCTTGTAGCGCGCAAGCGGCGGCCTGTATGTCCGTGTTGAAAAGCTGCATACGGGCATGTTTATCAACCGTCACCTGGACCATGACCGGGAGTTTGATGGCCCGCTCTTTCATCGCCCTCAAAGCGCCCGCGACAGCCGCTTTTATTTCAAGAACATCCTGCTGGGTCTCAAAAAGTATGACATCAGCGCCGCCGTCAATAAGGCCCAGCATCTGCCTGTAAAAATTATTTTCTATCAGCTCCCAGCTCCCTTTCTGTATATCAGCTTCAGTCGGCGAAAGCGCATGGTTGGACGGCCCCGCCGAGCCCACAACGAAAAGAGGCCGGCCGTCGTACGAGCTTTTCCCGGAATACTCTTCCAGGCTTTCTCTGGCTATTTCAGCGCCCTTTTTGCTGAGAATATAGGATATTGAGTAGTTGTCCAGAACTTTTGTGCCGCGCTGATCAAAAAAGCCGCCGAAAGCCGCGCGGTCTATGCCGGAAAAATCGTATTCTTTCAGCCTGAGCGCAGATGACCCGAACGTGTTTGTCTCCACGGCGTTCGCCCCGGCCTCAAGATAGGCATGATGCACTTTCTTGATTTCTTCCGGCCGGGAAATATTGAGCAGGTCGCCCAGCATGCTGAAATCAGGCCCGCCGTAATCCGCGGCTTTCAAATCCGCGCTTTGGAGCATTGTGCCCATGGCCCCGTCAAGTACGACAATCCTCTCTTTAAGCGTTTTCAGAAAATCAAATCGTTCCATGACTCACATAATATCAAGAAGAGGGGGACGGCGCAATAACCCAAACAGGTATGGGAATTTTGTACTAAATGCGCCACGAGAAAATCAATTCGGCCTCAGATTTAAAAGTTTGCGTTAATGGGTAAATCTTTAGACGGTTTTAGAGTAAACCATTTCAAAACGCCCAAGTCGCGAATTGTTTCCGCGACTTCTGTTTTATCAAAAGGGGGACTCCTTCTCTCTTTCCATTTCATTACTTCATTCAAAACATCCCGTTCCGCCATGTCGCCTTTTTTCTTTAATTCCTTTTCAGTAAATAAAAGTGTCGCCACTAACTCAGCTTTTTTGGTATCCAATCTCAAAAATAAATCAATTGTTTTATTTATCAATTTTGACCATCTGTCAATATCGGTTTTATACTTCACTCTGGTTTTCTCATATTCCGACCCCGGCAAAACTCTAATCATGTTATTCACTTTATGTTCCTGGAGCAGTCCCGCGTTAGCTAATATTTTTTTAACACCGTCAAGACCATGCGAATATGGTCCGAACGAACCTCTCTGATAATTCAACCCCGTCGGCAGGCCTAACCCGGTTGCCACATAAGCAATTTTTTGAAATATAGTCCTCCCGATAGGCAAATGATACTTCTGCTGCTCAATACGATATACAATTTCAGTCAGCACTACCCAAGCAGGGTTCATTTTTTGCAAAATCCTCATTCCTGATTTAACTCGTCTCAAATCGGACGGCCCGGACAAAAAATCTGCCGTCAATTGCGTCGGCGGTGTGCCATAAGGCGCATACATCTTTACGGGAATATTCCATTTGGACACATACTTATAAATAAGCGGACCTACAGATTCCCAAAGCAGTTGCCCATTCCCGCAGCCAAGAGGAGGAATCGCAATAGATTCAATGCCCCATTCTTTATATTTTTCAGAAAGAATCTTTAGCCCTTTTTCAATATATTCTATTCGGGAAGCTTCCCGCCAGTGACCCTTGGTCGGAAAATTTACAATCTGAGGAACAAACATTGATTCTTTAAATAAATACGGGACTCCCTCTTTAACCTCTTTTCTTTCACAACGAGCCGCATAATCTTTAAACATTTCCGGAAAAGACTTTTTGAAATCCGCGGCAATACCTTTCCCCATAATACCCACACAGTTAACTGTATTCACAAGGGTCTGCACTCCTGACTGAAAAATGTTACCAATTAAAGCATTCATAGATTCTCCCGCTCTTTAGAAAAACAACTCATTTTTTATTATAGCATTTAGCCCTGATATCTCACACAATTTATTCAACGCCATTTCATTAGCCGCGTATGCGCCAACAATATAATCCGTCGGAATAAAATTCGGCACCAAAACCTCTGCACATTTTATTCCAGAAAGTCTATATTGGTTGATAGGATTATTACTGTCAGTCCAAAATTCCATATAAACTTCATCCTTATCCAACAATGGCAATCCCTCATCAACAGTTTTAAACCAACACGGGCGGGCTGCATTCTGGTCAGTTATAACAACACCATCAATATCTAAAACTGTGGGGCTTAATCGCAGAACACAAATATTATTATTTTCTGAGCGCCTTGCGCTCAACATCGGATTGTGCGCGTCAAAATATAAATTTGCATAATCATGCAACTTCTTTTTAGTTCCCGGAATTTCTTTAACCGCTCGCCGCTCCTGAACTCCCGGTTCAGAAATATCGCACTCCACTATTTTTAATCTCTTTGACATATTGTGCGACACTATACCATGCTTCATAATGGACGGCACATTCTTAATCGCCGCAATAAAATGCAGTTCTTCTATATCTTCCCTATTCATTTTTATTTTTCCGTTTTTCTTTTGTAGCAAGAGATTTATATTGCTTTTCTTCGAGTGTCGAGGCAAGTATCAGATTTCTATCATTTCTTCTGCCCGATAATTCAAACTCTAAAATGTATCTGTTGTTTTTCGGAAAAAGTTTTTCCTTCCTTTTTATCATCATCTTCATAATATTCTTATAAGCTATCCCCGCACCCTCACTCAAGTCCCCGCATTGTTCTCTTATCATTCTATATCTCAAAACTCTCTTGAATATACCCCGCGTAATAATAGCCATGTTCCAGGCAATTACAGCAATGCCTATTGCATTATGATCATTGTCCGAATTTTCCAGAAGCGGCTCCGCAAACTCAAGCAAAAGTTCCGACATTTTCTCATGGCTTTCAATTATCGGAACTCCATGAAACCCTAATTTCGCAACTTTTTTCTTTAATCTATCTCCCCCCGATAAATGCCTTCTCTTATTTTTTTTCTTTTTCCTTGAATGTTTCATATCCGTGTGCCGTCCTTATTTCATACATCCGTTCGGGATGATTCGCAATTTCTCTATCGAATCCTTTTCAAATATTTTTCTATATGATACTGCTGAATTTTGTGGGGTTTTGTCTTACCGCTAAACCATCG
>PEUP01000013.1:0-258 GCA_002780705.1 Elusimicrobia bacterium CG03_land_8_20_14_0_80_50_18
AAGAATTTAACATGCCGCTTTCAACATAAATTCCCACGACATTGGCGAGATTATTCGCGCCGAGCGAATAAGCGCCGTAACATCCTATCGCGATGGACGCTATTCTTATTGTCCAGTTGAGCATCATGATGTTCTTTATGCGCTTGGCCCAGAGGAAACTCAGCAGATGATAGAAAATGACCGTGAATACCGCCGCGCCTATGGGAGTAAAGACCCAGCAATACACGGATTTCAGCACCTTTGAATAATCCACGGCGC
>PEUP01000013.1:441-9716 GCA_002780705.1 Elusimicrobia bacterium CG03_land_8_20_14_0_80_50_18
CCATCGCGCCGAGCATAACGAAAATGGAGGTAAAAATTATAGCGCCCCGGTAGCTGATTATGCCGGAATGCACCTGAGGCCCGAAGACATTGGCGGCATCGTTCGCGCCAAGGCCCCAACCGAAATAAATACCGGGTAGAATTTTAAGCATGTCTGAAAACTGTAAAGATTAAATCTGGTATTTCACCATCAGAATATCAAGATCGTCGGCGGCGTCCTCTATGACATCGGATATGCGCACAACATGCGATATGAGCCTGCGCAGATGCAGTTTCTGGGCCAGAGGAATGTCCTTGCAGAAAATATCCCTTGTCAGATGCCATTCAACCATGTCGGCTTTTTCTTCCTGGGAATTGACTTCCCTTATGTTTGTCTTGACGATGGCGTAATCCGAAAACATATTTTCAATGGCTTTAACATAGGGAGTTATCGTCAGCGCCGAAGCGCTCATCAGTTCTTTGAACTGTTCCACGAAATCCGCGGGTATCTCCGGCCGCTGGGTCAGAAAAAAATCGCAGCAGCTCTCCGCCTTGTCGGCTATTTTGTCCTGCTGGGCGACCAGCCGGATAAGGTCCTCCCTGAAAACCGGAAGGAAGGCGCCCTTGTGCAGTTTTTCTATTATCTCACGGCGGCCTGCGTCGGCCACTTTTTCCATGAGATGCGCCTGGAAGCCGTTCTCTTTGGCGTTCTTAATATCCCCCGCGAGATATTCGTCCATTGAAAGCTTCATTTGTTCCACGGTGGCGCGGACGCTCTCAAGATGCTGGCATATCAGAACCCTGACTTCCTTTTCCTTTTTCCTTCCAAATCCTAAGAATCCTAACATTGAAAACCTCCCATAATACTGGTTGTCAGGCATTTGCGACCCAAGCGTCCAAATTCGACTTCCTAAAATATATCGTTTCGCAAGTGTACAAAAAAAATCCGCCCCGCGGAAGGACAAAATTATTTTCTATAATCAGGCGGATTTGATATACTCCAAATTATGATCCCGGAAGTGAAATTATACGCCGCGCTTATACTGATACTCGCCTTGGGCGCCTTTCTGAGACTTTATCAACTGGGACGGATACCGGACGGGATTTACTGCGACGAGGCGGCAAACGGCTATGACTCATACTGCCTGCTGAAAACAGGAGCGGACATGCACGGCAGGGTACTGCCCCTGGTCATCAATCACCACAATATAGATTTCTTAGAACCGCTTTATGTGTACCTCTCAATCCCCCTGATCGCTTTGTTCGATCTGAGCGTCTTCTCAACAAGATTGCTCGCCGCGCTGACGGGAATTCTTACCATATTCAGCGTTTTCCTTTTAGCCAAAGAGCTTTTCGGAGTGAAAACCGCGCTTATCGCGGCTCTTTTCATAGCGGCGGCGCCCTGGCATGTGCATTTCAGCAGGACAGCTTTCAGAGCCATCCTTTCCCCCCTCTTTATCACAACAGGCCTTTTCTTTTTTTTCAGGGCTTTCCGCAAAGCGTCATCATTGACGGCTTCCGCCGCGGCCTTCGGGCTTTCGCTCAACTCCTACACGGCAGCGAAAATTTCCGTTCCCCTGATGCTGCTGTTTCTGCTGCTTATCTACCGGAGGGAATTTGCCGTGTTACTGCGCGACAAAAAAAACGCGCGCTATATGGCGCTGTCCGCCCTCATTCTTTTTTTTCTTGCCGCGGCCGCTTACATCCCATTCTTCCTTTATAAGAACCCGCGGCATGCGGGACTCTCTGTTTTTTCAACCGCCGGCCAACCGTTTTTTGTTTTCCTGAAAAACTTCTTCAAACACTTTTCGCCTGATTTTTTATTTATATCAGGGGATGCTAATCTGCGGCACGGAATATCCGGTTTTGGCCAATACCTGCATATTATGGCGCTGTTTATTCCGGCAGGGATATTGTTTTCTTTCAGAAACACAAAAAAGAAATTGCTCCTTATTGTTTTGTTTTTTTTAACAGGCATTCTGCCCGCCGCTGTCACAAACGAGGGAACGCCGCACGCGTTGAGAGCGATTATAAGCATGCCTTTCCTGGGAATTCTCGCATCATACGGCGCGGTCAAACTCTATGACCTGCTCGCGAAGAAAAAATCGCGCGGAAAAATCATAATCGCGCTTCTGAGCGTGTTTTATATTTTAAATGCAGCGTGGTTTATCGCAGATTATTTCCGGCGCTATCCATCCGAATCCGGAGACTGGTTTCAGGCTCCCGCGATAGAGGCCTTCAATTACGCGCGGAGCGTTCAGGAGAATTACAAATATATGGTTTTTTCCGGCAAATTGGTACAGCCTTATATCCTGCCGCTGTTCTTTGAAAAAATAAACCCGGAACCGGGGGCAAATGAAAACAAAATAAAGTACATAATTTCCGCGGGGGATTTGGACGGCACTTATGAAGCCCTGAAAAAAGAAGGCATTTTCATCGTTCCCGCCGATGAACTCCCCGATTCCCGCACTCTGTACTGTGTGTTAAACCGCGCTCACGAATTCTTTATTAAGGTCGCGGCGGATTTCCCAATACCGCTCAAAGAAAAATGAAGAAATACATATTCCTGTTTTCAACAACCGCCCTTTGAGCTATTCGACTCTGGCGGGCTTTTTCAACCGGCGCGAGGCATCTTTCATTCTCACATAAAGAAGAAAAATAAGCGAGAAAAATGTTATGCTGAAACCCGCCATGAAAGTGCGGGGCCTGTAAGAGAAATTAACAATGTGACTTCCCTGGGGAACAAAAACGGCTCTCTGAAAATAATTGGCCTTCAGGAGCGCGGTTTTTTTACCGTTCACGGACGCTTTCCAGCCGGGATAAAAAGAATCCGTCATCACGAGCCAGGCGTCGTTCGGGGCATAAACCGTGACTGAAATTTTGTTTATTATGTCCTCTGTGATGACAGCCTTGCCTTTTTTGCCGTCGTCAGCATCCGCGGTATCCGGGGGCTGTTTTTGCAGGATCACTTCCCCGCGCGGGTCAAAGGCGTCGGATTGCATATAATCAAGTATCTCGTCCTTCGGCAGAATCTTCGCTTGAGCCGCGAAATAAACTCTCGGCAGAAAATCTTTGTTCTCATAAATACGCACATTGTTGCGGGCTTCCGGGTTCTCAAAGCGAAGTTGCCAGTCAGCGGACTTAATCTCATAGTCCGTAAGCAGAAATCTGACGCTCATAATTGAAAGGAATTTCCTCGCGCTGTCGGGGTTGCCCGCGTTGTAAAGCCGCCTCGCGAAATCATTGTAGTCTGTAAGCTCTATATTCTGTCCGCCCGCATTGTAAAGTCCGAAAGGCAGGCCGGTATCGCCCTGCAGACTGTCTTTCCACTCAGCCCAGTCGTAAATTCCCGTTTGGGCGGTTTTTGGCGAAACAAAATACCTGAAAAAACCTTCCTGTTTTCTCAGAAAATTTATTTTATCGCCATACACGGTGAATATTTTTTTGTCCAGCTTGTCATTGAATTTTTGTCCGGTGATGAAAAGTTCCGCCATAAGCGCGAGAACTATCAGGATTTTTATTTTTTTGGAAACGCGCAGGGCCTCCAGCGCATAGGCCGCCCCGCCTGCGACGGCAAAGACGCTCAAATAAAGGATTGTCGCCGGATAACGGAAAGCTTTAAGAAAGGGGAAAGCTCTGATTACAAAAGCAAAAACGGGGTTGTTTCCGCCCAGAGCCAGAAAAATTGATATGACAAAAAGCGTGATATAAAATTTAACAATCTTCACTTTGGATTTTACGGAAAAAAGAAAAAGCAGAAAGGCTATCATCCCCACATAACAGCCATAAGGCCAGTCGTTATTCGTGGGTTTTAAAAAAGGATTGAAAAAATTAGCGAACATAGAGAAAGAAAAAGAATTTGTCATTGTGATTTCGCCGGGAAGCCCCCTGCCCCGGATGGAGTTCAGCACAAATTCCATGGATGGAATAAATTGCACCGCCGATATCATAAGAGCCAGGATGCCGCCGAGCGCGAGCGTCAGAAAAGCTTTTATCTGTTTTTGCTTCGTGAAAAAAAACAGAGCCGCACAGTAGAGCAAAAGCGCGAACAGTTCGTAAAAAAGAATCTGGGGATGACCCGCCATGAACTGAAACGCGAGCACGAGGCCAAGAGCCGTGATTCTTTTGGAATCGGTCCTCTCGTGGGATTTCATCAGGATAAGAAAAGCCGCCGGCATCCAGACGGATGTGCCAAGGACGCTCAAAAATTCCAATTTTGTCAGGATGTAGCCGTTAAACGCGAATATGAGTCCGGAAAGAAAAGAGGCTTCTTCGCTCAGTCCGGATTCCCTCATAAGAAGGAACATTGAAATAAAGGCTATAAAAATGTGAAAGACGATGAAAATTTTATAGGCGGAAACAAAATTCAGAACATAAAAAATTATTCCCGGAGGATAATAAACAGCCGGCTGCATAGCGGCCGCGAAAGGCATCCCGCAGTGAGAAAAAGGATTCCAGAAAGGTATGATTCCATGCGCTGTCACGCAGGCTCTTTTGAAAAAATTCCACGGGAAAAACTGTATGAGAGTGTCGCGGATAAAAAATGTCTGAGAAGTGAAAACAATGTCACTGAAAAAAATCATTAGCGCCGCAAAGCCAATAAGCGCCACCAGCGCCAGTGATTTTTTATTTTTCATCCTGCCGCCCTTTGAGAATACTCAATTCGCTTTCGGCCAGTCTTTGTATTTGCGTATCATCAAAATCAGCCGCGAATACGAGGGCCTTCTTATAAAATTCCGCGGATTTGTCATATTCGCCTTTCATTTTGCACAAGCGGCCATAAAGGGCGTGAAGCATGGCGGAACGCGGAGAGTATAGTATTCCTTCAATCAGGATTGTTTCAGCTTTGGCAAAATTACCTTCGTCCATATAAATAAGAGCGTAATTGTTCACAGCCCGGGCGTAATAAGGAAATATCTTAAAAGCCTTTGCGTAAGCTTCCTTTGCGCGAACCGTGTCCCCGTCCTTAAAGAATTTTTTCGCTTTAAGGGCATGATCATTGGCTTCCATGAAATTTTCTTTCACGCCGTCATTGACACGCCATACAAATGTTTTCGCGTTTTCATTTTTATAAACAAGACTATATAGATTTTTGTCATCCATGCACTGGATTATTTTTTCATTGGGAGTTTTCCCGAAGCCGAGATACATGTAATCCTTGCTTTCATTAAATAAATCGACGTACACATAATCCGCCCCTGTTTTTACCAGAGAATATAACATGTCGTCGTCTTTGCTGACCTCGTCGGAATACGCCGATTTCCTGTTTGTGTATAAAAAAACCCGGCTCGCGTCAATGCTTATAAAAACAGCGTCGGGAGAAGTGCTTGTTCTTATGAAAGACAGGGTTTCCGGTGATTGCATGGACACTCTGTTGCCACTCGTTTTAATTCCGTTATACAGAAAGAAAATAAAAATGCCCGTAAAAAAAGTGTAGGCTGTTTTTCTGCCGAATTTTTGCGCGCCGGCCATAAAGTAAAAAATTATAAAAGGTAAAAGCGCCAGAAAGAATTTTGTGTATCTCGTGGGCCAGGGTAAATGGAGGAGCACATACAGTACAAAATAAATTTTGAGAATTATCTCGCCCTCAAACTTTTTCTTTCCCAGAAAACCTCTGACAAAAATAGCGAAAACTAATATCGCGGGTATCAGTGCGAATCCGCCCAGTTTCTCACCGATAAAAGCTGTCAAAAAAATTGAATATGTGAATTCTATGAAATAAAACACGGAGGTTTTTCTTAAGATATCATAGATACCCCCTCCATGAATACCGTCAAACATGTAGCCGAAAAATCTTCCGCCGCTTACAGTGAAAGCGGTGGAAAAATGTATATAGGCGGCAGTCAAAATAACATAAAAAAAAGTAAAATACAGGGCATGTCTTATTCTCTTTGCAAGAATAAGACCCAAAATAACGGCCGTGGCAAATAAAAACCCTTCAAACCTGATCGCGCACAGATAAGCTGTCAAAAAAGCCGCCGAAGCCAGAGTTGCACAAGGCGGGCTGTCTTTCAGGGAGGCCTTCTGTATCAAATAAAAAGAGACGAGCGAAACAAGCAGAAAAGCCCCTGCAGGCAGAACAAGAGAACTGTACTGAACCATTAAAGGATTCAGGGAAGTCAGCAATAAAAAAACCAGCAATTCGCTGTTGGGCAGATAATCTTTAAAAATCCCGTATAAGACAGGTATGATCAGCAGAAACAAAAAAATATTGAAGACCTTAAAAACATTTACGCTTTCCGGAAATAATTTAGCGGCGGGTACCAGCATCAAAGAATAGGCCAAAGGATATGCGTCAAGCGCTTTCTGAATAGTTTGCGTTCCTGCAAGCCATCTTGCCGCGTTTATGTAATGGGCATCATCCTGGATAATGCCTATCTGCACACAGTCAAAATTGATTGCGTATAGAAAAGCCGCCGCGGTCAGAGAAATAACGAGTGTGGCGCGATAGGATAAATTGATAGTTTTCAAAATAGCGGTTTAAGATTCGGCTCAAAAAGCATATAGATAATCGCGGCTCCGCAAAGATACGGCCCGAATGCTATCATTGTGTAGCCCTTCTCCTTTTTGCGAATTTTGACGGCTATTCCCACGACGGAACCTATGAGGGATGAGATAAAAATCAGCCAGAAGATGGACTGGAAGCCGAAAAAAGCGCCGAGTGCCGTTATGAGCTTCACATCCCCCATACCCATGGCCTCCTGCTTGAAAATTTTTTCAGCAGCAACCGCTATTAAAAAAAGTACCAGTCCCGATGCCAGCCCGGACAGGGAGGAAAGACCGACGCCGGCCAAATATGAAACATTCCATATATCCTTGGGAAGAAAAACGGCAAAAACAAAAAGAAAGATGTTTATCTCATCGGGTATTATGCGGTGCTTCAGGTCTATGACTGTGACGGCAATGGAGACAGCGAGAAGAACAGCCAGTTCAAGAGCTTTCCACGAAAGGCCGAAAAAATAGAAAGAGAGAAAGAAACTCAATCCCGTGAGGATTTCCACAAGAGGATAGACAAAAGGTATCTTGGCCCCGCAAGCTCGGCACTTCCCTTTCAGCAGAATGAAACTCAGGACGGGGATGTTATCATAAAAAGCTATCGGCGTGCGGCAGGCCGGGCAGAATGACCGCGGCCGGATTATGGATTTTTCAAGAGGCGCGCGGTATATGACCACATTGAGGAAAGAACCGAAAACAAGTCCCAGTACAAAAATTAAAAAACCAACAGAATAAAAAAGCATTGCGGCGGTTCCGGTCATTGTTCCCATCATTGCGCCTTCAATCTCTCAAAATCTTTCATGAATTTCTCCGCCATAACCTTGTTACCCCCTGCCTTGAAAGCGATTGCGAGATTATAGCAAATATCCCGGTCATAATATAAAGAAAGGCATCGGCGGTAAGCGCTCAAACTTCCGCCTATATCACCCGCGCGGTATTTCGCGCGGCCTATGTCGAGCCATATCCTGTAATCCGAGGGAATGAGGGGGGCGGCATTCTCAAAAGCCGCCGCCGCCTCGCGCGGCTGACCTCTTTCTAAAAATTTTTCGCCGGCCTTCCAATTGATCTGCGCATAACCGAACAAAAGGGCATAGATAAAAGCCGAAATGCCAATCATCACAGCCGCGGCTTTTTTTACGGGAATATGTTCTCCTTCGCCCGCCGCTTCTTCTCTCATTATAAATCCCGCGAAGATGAAAAAAAGATATATCGTTGAAATCCGCTGAAAAGGAAAAGCCGAAAAAGATGTGAAAACAAGAGCCGTCACCCCTGCTTTATACGGCGCTGATACAGGTGGGATTTTTTTCATCATTATACTGATAAGAAAAAGGAGAAGAATAAGCGCTCTGAAAATACCGAGCTCGCAGACGAAATGCAGTATATCGCAATGAGCCCATTGGGGCGACATGTGATAAGGAAGGTCCGCTTTCAAACGGAAGGGGGCGTAATTCCCTCTGTAATTTCCGGCGCCTAAACCAGTGAGAGGATTATCTTTGACCATTTCCAGAGATGTCCTGTAATAATTGACGCGGGCCTTGAAAGAATCGGAAAGAGCGATGTCTCCGCTTTTGAAAAAAGAGAAATACAGAAAAGCGGAAAGAATGACTGCCGGTGTTAAAATAACAGCTATCCTTGCCCGTGGCCTCCTTTTAAAGAGCAGATAAACCATCGCCGCGGCGAAACCCATATAGGCGGACTGGCTCCTTGTCAGAAGCAGCGCCGCCAAACCCGCGGAAAAAGCGAAAAAGGCTTCGTAAAAAAGCAGACCGCCGCCGGGCGCGGAAAGTCCGCCGACAGGCGCAAAGCGCCGCCTGTTGTCTCCTCTACGGCCGAGAAGTATGTCCGCGCTGAAAGGCAGAATAGCCGCCAGCCACGCCCCCAGATACATCGGGTTTCCGAATGTCACATAGGGAATAGTCGCGTCAAAAGGATTATACCTTGTTATCTGCTGTGCGAGGGCAAGGAGAGCTATCAGCCCCGTGAGCCTGATAGCCGTTTGTGTAAACCCATCTTCCTTGCCGCGAGAAACATAGAGGTAAAGACAAAAAGGCGCGAGAAAGCGGAAGAAATGAAAAAAATTAAGGCCCTCAATAAAAATTGTGGCTGTGACTATGAGAAAACCTGCCTCGGCAACAGAAAAAGCGAAAAAAGCTTGGGGACTGGCTCCGAGCGCAGCGAGGTGCCTGTCCCCCCTTTTGAAAATTAATAACGGAAGCAAAAGAAGCGTTAAAAAATATTTAGCGCCCCAGAAAGAGTCGCTGAAAAAAGGAAAAACAGAGAGAGATGAAATTATCAGAAAAATTTTTAGCATATAAAAAAAACGGGGGCGGCCTGAGCCGCCCCCGTAAAACAAAACACTGCCAGCTTACCATAAGTGAACCGCAGTTGTCTTGGTGTCCGTCTTCGTGGAATTGACACAAAGTACGCCAGTTTGACTTCCATCAGAAGTCTTCCCGTTGTTGAACCACCATCCTCCATCTAACGTGCCTGTACATCCGGTGGCGCCAACGCCCATGTAGACCACTGTGTTAGAGTTAGGCCTGGTCATGTTCAAACACCCCGGCTTTGCGTTAGGAATCGCCTGAAGGTATGTCGGAGTCATTTCCGTTATCTCACTCGGCCAGACACCCTCCATGTTGCCATAGTAAATAGAAAGGGCAGAGCGCACCGCTCCGAGCTGTCCTTTACAGGCTGCTTCGTTAGCTTTTCTGATCAAGTCCGCAAATTTAGGAATGGCCACAGCGGCCAGAACACCGATAATTGCGACAACGATCATGAGCTCGATCAGAGTAAAACCTTTTT
>PEUP01000050.1 GCA_002780705.1 Elusimicrobia bacterium CG03_land_8_20_14_0_80_50_18
CATCCCTGATGAGGTGTATCTTTTTCACTATCACTTCAACAGGCAGTAAATTGCTCATAGCGCGTGACTCCCCGCCGCCGTTACTTTCGCGCTTCTCAGCAGTCTTGTAATCAAATTTTTATTTTCCATTTTTCAAAAACTCAAGAAACTCACGCCTTATTTTATCAAAATCTCCTGAATTTTCCATCACATATTTGAACACGAGGGCGTCATCCACATCAGCATAATCGTGAATCAGTATATTTCTGAAACCTCTCATGCTCTGCAAAGCCGCCGCTGATGAAGCGCTTAAAACTTTCGCCTCTGAAAGTTTCTTAAGCAAATCATTTTCTCCCGAAGGGATGCCGAGCCGTAAATTTTTCACAAAGAGCTTGGCTATGTCTATCAAGCACTCTATTATCAGCTGAAGAATCCTTTCACAGCTTCTTTTTTTCTCAATTTTCTTATACTCCTCAATGTTCGCCGGGAACACTTCGTCGAGCTCTTTCAAATATCTTTCCAGCTCGCCGGATTTCGCAAGGATTCTTTCTCTGTCAAGCATTTGCCGTTTCTTCCAGATATTCTCGGTAGATATCTTCAAAATCCTCAAACTCCGTTATTGTCTTAAAAGCCGTATCATAAAGTTTATCGTCATCCCTGGAAAAAAGCACCTTCCCGTCACGCAGAACCCGCCTGCGAATATAGACGGGCAGTCCGCTGAATATCCGTATGTCAAAATCAAATCTGCCGAGATAATGAATCCTTTTTTTCAAACTGTCTTCGGGGCTGATTTTTTTATCGGCGTCCAAAAGCAGGCAGATGTCAATATCCGAGCGCGGATCCTGCGTTTTGTCCGCACAGCTTCCGTAAAGAATCACCGCCAGCACATCAGCATCTTTCTTCACTTCCTCCAGAAGAATATCAAGGGGACTGGCTGCATTAACAGCGTCTGTCTCTCTCATCCCCGCGTTTTTCAGCAGTCCTGAAAATATATTTTTATTTTTCACTTTTTCCTTATCGCTTTTATTCCTAAATCACGGCAAATTGCTCTCCCTGTAAAAGTATTTATTTCAACATGCCTGGGCAATGTTGCCGATTTACCGTTTCCGGGATTATAAAGCAAAGAATGCCTCCTGCCTTCCCGTTCCAAAACACAGCCATTTTTCAGCAAGTGTTTTAACAAATCCGTTCTCTTCATACATGGACAGAAATTCTTTCTTCCAGAAACTTCTTTTTCCCTGCGGTAAAATGGCTGTAATTTGCTTCCACAATCATCTTAATCGCTTCTTTCAGATTCTCTCTCACCTCTTTAACCGTTTTCCCTTGAGAATGAGCCCCCGGCAGTTCCTTCACATAACCGGCATACCAGCCCTCACTCTTGACAATCACAATCGTATAATTAGACACCATGACAGCCTCCTACAATGGGAAAAACGGGATGTCTTAAAAGCGCTAACCGGTCACAGCTTGTGACCAGTTCCCTGTCAATCATCACCTTTTGGCCGCGGATCAGTAATATCTTGCCCGCTATAATTTCAATCGGCACTAAATTGCTCATAGCGCGTATCTCCACGCCGCATGAGCGGGGACGGCGGAAAGAAAGAGAAAGAAACTCAGTGTGAGAGCGGTGAGCAGAAAAAAAGCGCCCTTTCCAGCGCCGCGGGGCCGTATTATTTTTTCCATGAACATGGCCTCAATTGTATAAATAATCATCGCGCCCCGTCAACCTCAATTTTGGCCGCTTATCTCTTTTCCCAGGTCTTCTTTATGAGCCTTTCAAAAATCTTGACTATTTTCGGGTCAAATTGCGAGCCCGCGGCTTTTTTTATCTTTCCAAGAGCGGCAGTCGGCGAGTAAACGCGACTGTATGACCTTTTGGAAATGAGCGACTGATAAACATCAGCCACGGCGATGATCCTGGAGCCGAGAGGAATATCGTTCCCCTTCATGCCCGTGGGATAACCCTTGCCGTTCCACCACTCGTGATGGTGAAGTATAAGAGGCACGACGGCGCTCAGGCCGTGGACGCCCTTGAGTATGTCGGCGCCTATCTGAGGATGCCTTTTTATCTCGTCAAATTCCGCCGCGCTCAGAGGGCCTTTTTTCTTGAGCAGATTTCCGCTTATACCTACCTTCCCGAGGTCATGCAGTATGGCCGCCTGACAGATGTCCTCCTTCTCCCTGGAGGAGAGTTTCATCGCGCTGGTTATCATCGTGGCGTAATGAACCGTTTCCTCAACATGCTCGCCCGTGTAAAGGTCCTTGAATTTTATGGTTTTGGCAAAAGCGAATATGGCTTCCACAAGCCCCTGGCTGGATCTTTTGCTCAATTTCTGTATGGTTGACTGGAGGTCTTTTATGTTCACCGTTTTTCTGGAAGCGTCCTTGATGATGGAGGGCCTGTCCTCGGCCTCCAGCGCGCTGTACACCCTGTTTCCGCCGTCTTCCTTGGCCTTCATCATTATGTCGTCGGCGAGGTCTATCAGAGCCATTCCCTTGGACACATCGTCTTCCGGATAAGAGGCGGCGCCTATGCTCACCTTGATTTTTATTTTCTGTTCGCTCCATCCGAAATAGTAAACGGCGAGTTTGTCCAGAATCCTCTGCGCGAGTGAAAAGGCGGTCTTGCGCGTGGCGCCCGGAAGGATTATGACGAACTCCTCGCCGCCGAATCTTGCCACAACATCATATTTCCGCACCTCTCCCTGAAGAACTTCGGCGAATTCCTTCAGAATCATGTCTCCGTATTTGTGGCCGTACACATCGTTGATGGATTTGAAATAATCTATGTCCAGCATCAGAGCAGCCAGCGGACGGGTAATCCTTTTTGCCCTGAAAAACTCCGACTCAACGGTCTGCGCCATATATCTGTGATTAAAAAGTCCCGTGTGCGAATCCACCAGAGCCATCCGCTGAAGGCTGTGATTGCTTTTGAGCAGCTGCTCGTTCACCGCTTCAAGTTTCGCCGTCGCTGATTTTTTCTCCGTGATGTCAACGATGGCGGCCACCAGCACATCGGCGGGGCCGGCTTTCATCCTGTTGAGCATGACATTGGCGAAAAACTTGCCGCCTTTTATTTTCTTGTGCAGCCACTCAAATTTGCACTCTCCGTTTTTGAGGGCATGGGCGATAAATTTATCCGCCGCATCGGAAGACAGCGTACCGTCCGCCTGTTTTTTCGGCGAGAGGTCGTAAAAAGAAAAACCCGTGAATTTTTTGAGGCTCCCGCAGCCGAAGAGCCTGAGCGCGGCGCTGTTGCCGCTTATAAAACGGCCGTCAACGGACAGGATTACCAGCGGGCAACCCGCCGAATCATAGATGGCCTCAAAAACAGATTCGCCGGGGATGTCAGCTCTCTTATTTTTCTTCGTGGCGGCGGCTTCCATTCTTTATGTTATCCAGTATGCGCAGCACCAGGCGCAGGGCATTGAGGCCGTGACGGCCGGACACCTGAGGAGAGCGCCCTTCCCTGACACAGCTTATGAAATCCCGGAGTTCCTCTGCCAGCGGCTCGGTTTTCCTTATACGGGGGCGTTTCACCTCAATGTCTTTGATGCTCTCAACATTATCTTTCTTCTTGCGGTAAACCGTGAATTTCTGCTTGCCGTAATCCAGCGAGATGTATCTGTCGTTTTCAAACACCCTTATTTTCCTTTCGGCCTTGTAGGAAATGCGCGAGGCCGTGACGGTGGCCACACAGCCGTTCTCAAACACTATGCGGCAATTCGCGATGTCCTCGTTCTTTGAGAGCACCGAGGCCGCGGTGGAATCTATCTTCGCCACGGGCGAATGGACAAAGCTCAGTATTATGTCTATATCGTGTATCATCAGGTCCATCACCACGCCTATATCAAGCGAACGCTGAGGATAGGGCGATATCCGTATGACCTCTATGTATCTCGGGTTGCTGATGTATTCCCGCACGGCTATGACGGCGCCGTTAAAACGCTCCACATGTCCCACCTGCAATATCACATTTTTGGAATCCGCCGTCTCAACAAGAGACAGCGCCTCGGCGGGATCGGCGGTAATCGGTTTTTCAACGAGCGTGTGCACTCCGTTTTCCAGAAATTTTTGGGCGACCGCGTAATGGTGCACCGTGGGCGTGGCGACATTAACGGCCTCCACCTTCCCTATGAGATCATCTGGATTGGAAAAGAAAGCTGTGCCGTATTTTTCGGCTATTTTGCGGCCGGCCTTCTCATCCGTGTCAGAAACGCCGACCAGTTCCACACCGTCCATGATGGAGTAAAGCCGCGCGTGATGCTGTCCCAGGTGGCCTACGCCGACAACCGCTGTTTTAATGAGCCTGTCCTTTTTCATAAGTCCCGTATTGTACAAAAAAAGGGGGACGGTGGAAAGTCAGAAAAAGGGGACGAAAAAGGGGACGTCCTTAATATTTCATGTAGGAGGGACATTCCTGCCCCGATATGTTGTAGCTGCCGCATTGCTATGCGGCCTTTTATGGCGGGATAGCAATCCCGCACCTACAATGCTTTTATGTAGGAGGGGTTTTCCAACCACGACAAAAAGTGCCTGGGTAAATGGGGACGGTCAGGAATGATTTAGTTTATAGGCCAGCGCCGTTTCCGTGCAGAGCAGCATTATGAAAAGCAGAAGCGCCGCCGCCGACATGTTTTTGCCGCGGAGTATGTGAGCTACCTCAGCTTCGGGGTTCCTTATCTTAAACAGCGCCGAACCTGGAAAAATTCTTTTGATCTCGGAGGGCGACATGACCGAAAGATCGTTTTCAGCCCCGCGGACGAGATTGACCGCGATTTTTCCGTCGGCGCTACCCGACACTTCGTAAAGGCCGGGCTCCTCAAGAGGCGCGCTCAGGAGCGCGGCATCGGGCCCCGGCCTGATCTCTATCTCACGGCCTTCAAAACTCAGCGAGGCGCCCGCGGGAAGCGATACACGGTCTCCCACGGAATAATTCCGCCTGAACTCTTTCCTCTCATAAACAAAATACTCAAGAGACTTCAAAAAAAAGGGCGGGAAACCCGCCACTACGGGCAGATTGGAAAACGACATATCCGCCGGCAGCGCAAAAAGTATGACGGCCCCGTCGCCAAACCTGACGGCGGCGGCGAGTGTTTCGCCGCCGGATTTTATCAGCTCAAGGGCGTCCTCCCTCGCGCGGAGCGGAAAAAATTTAGAAACACTTAGCTTCGCGTAATGTTCCCCGCTGAACTCATCTCCGGCCCAGGGTATCTCAAGCACCGCGCCGCCAGCAAGGGACTGTTCTTTCACGGGATACATCCGCCCCGGCAGAAGGTCGGAGATATCACGGTTCATATCATCCACTATCGTGTCTCCCCCGGGAAACATTATGAGCAGGCCGCCTTTGGCGACCCAGCCCCGGAGCTGGGCGGCAAGAGAGGAAGATACGGATGCGGGATTGCTTATAACGGCCGCGCGGGCCGAGGTGAGTTTTTCGCCGAATACGAATGGCTCGGAGAGCACCTCGGCGCTGAATAAGGAAGACTGCTCGACAATCTTCCTTATGTAGTAAGTCCCGTCCCTGTCCAGCATCCCGCCTCCCCCGCGAAGAACGGGAAGCGGAGTCTTTTCCCTGTCCGGCCGGGAATAGAAAAACACATTATCTTCCGGTAACGCATCGGCATTATCTATTTCAATCCGGCCCGACGAATATTCTTCCGGTACCGTTATGGCCGCGGACTGGCCGGAAGCGGCGATGGCGTTGATCCGTTCCGCGCCGCTCTTGGCGCTAATGGAATATTCCGCCCGGCCTACGGGCAGAAGCATGGGAAAAACCGTTATGTGACGGTCATAAATAGAGCAGGAGCGTATGAAATAATTCACGGCCTTATCACCCAGGGAGAGGCAGAGCACCTGCGCATCGGCCGGCGCGACGACTTCGCCGGCGAAAGAAGACGGCGCGAAATCCGATATAACAAAGACCCTTTTGATGTCAGTGTTCTGCTCCAGAAATTTTGAGAGGCCCTCCGTGAAATTCACGGAAGCGGCTGTGGGATTTTTCTTCTCCGCGAGGGCCTTGATTCCTTCCTCACCCCGGCCCTGAAAAGAAAAACCGTTGTTGAAAACAAAGACCGACGGTTTCTCTTCAGCGAGGGCGCGGACGAGCTCGCCCGCGACGGCGCGGGCATCTTCCCATAGAGGGGAAGCACCGCTCACCCTGTTCATGGAATATGAATAATCCGCGAAAACAGCCGTGCCGCCCGCGGCAAGTTCTTTTTTCCCGAACACGAAGGACGGCCCCGCGAAATAAAAAACCAAAAGCGAAAGGGCCAGCATTCTTATGATGAGCAGAAGGATGCTCAGAAGATTGAAATCCGTGGTTCTGCTCAGCGCGTCTTTTTTGAGCAGTCTGACCGACGGAAAAATATAGATGACGGCTTTTTTTCTGCTCAAAAGATGTATCAGCGCAGGCAGAAGAGCAAGCGGAAGAAAATATAAAAAGCCGGGGCGCAGAAATCTCAATCCTCCGAAAGCGAATGCCGCGAAACTCATTATTTAGATGAAGGAAAAACCCGCTTTGAACAGCCCTTCGGGAATCTCATCCTCCGGATGGGGAGAGACGCTGAATCTGAAATAGCCGCATCCGCAGTTTTTAAGAGAATTCTCTATGCCGGAGACGAAATCCCCGAACTGGCGTCGGTAAGAGTCCGCCGAGCGTCGGGAATTGATTGTGACGCGCTCGCGCGTTTCGCTGTCAACGAAAGTGAATTTCCCGCCCTCAGGCAGCTCCCCCTCGGCGGGGTCTATAACCTGCAGCACCATGAAATTGTGTTTCTGCTTTATGAAAGTCCGGATGCTCCTGATAATCTCTTCGCTGCCCGTGAGCATGTCCGATATGAGTATGATCAGAGTTTTTCTTTTGATTTTAGCTCCGATGATGTCCATGGCGGGGGCAAGCGATGTAGAGCCGGAGGGCTCAATGGAAGCGATGGCGTTGAGAACATTGACCAGATTCCCTGCGGAACGCGAGGGCGGGAAATACTCATCAAGGCCGGATGACACCGCCGAAAAGGCCATGCTGTCGCCCCGTTTTGTTATAAGGTAGGCCAGGGTGCTGGCGATGATACGGGCGTAATCGTATTTGCTCATGGCGCCGGAGGCGAAGTTCATTGACTCCGATCTGTCCAGGACCAGACATGACCTCATGTTTGTTTCCTGTTCAAACTGCCTGACATAAAATCTTTCGCAGCGGGCATAGACTTTCCAGTCCAGATGCCTCGTGTCGTCGCCCTGCACATAAGGCCTGAAAGAGGAAAATTCGGACGAGCAGCCCTTGAAGGGCGACGAGTGGCTCCCGGCGACCGTGCCCTCGCTTATTTTCCTGCCGGCGAAGTTCATTCTTGATATCTTCGCTATTATTTCGGGCCGCAGGAATTTACTTTTCAGTTTTGGGGAGGAGGTCGTCGGCATATTGTGCCCATTTACTTCCCTGCGCTCTTCCTTTGACAAGCTCCGCGTAAACGGCGGCCTGCTGCTGATTACCTGTGACGGCGAAAATCCTCGCCATGGAAAGATAGACTTCCGGCGCCAGATGATGACTGTCATGATCCGCTATGAATTCCTGGTAAAAAGAAATAGCCTCATTGAATTGGCCGAGTGACTCTTTGCTTTTCCCCTGGGCGTAAATTACATCGGGAATCAAATCCTTCGCGAGGCGGTCACGGGCCGCTGAATACATCTCGAAAGCGCCCTCATAGTCCTCTTTCACAAACAGGGCATCGCCCTTGATGTAGCGCGCGAGAGCGTGCGTGCCGGCGCTGTGCTGTTTCTCCGAGAGCAGATTATCGCAGAGACTGAGCGCGTAATCCGGATTGGAAAATATATTCGTCCCCGCCCGCAAAAGAGAAGCGTAGGCGCTGTCCCTGTTTTTTATGTGCGCGGATAACAAAATCCCCGCGAATATAAGAGCCGCGACCACAGCGCCAGCTATATAAAGCGCCGTCTGCGTTTTCTCTTTCACAAAGCGCTCCACTCCCGTAGCGAAAGAAACCAGAGGATCGCGCCTCACCTCTTTTTTTACCCACTGTCTTGCCATTTTAAACTCTCCTTGATTTCACCTAGCACCGTCCCCATCATACCCTAAGGAAGTCCCTGTATCTTTGTCAGGTCCTGAAATATGATCCCGCTTCCCAGAACCTTAGCGCTTTCATTCTTCATAAGGATGGTGCCGTAACCGATTATTATCTTCTCACCGGAATTTTTTCTGGTGTTGAGTATGAGACGGTTGCCGGTTTTTCCCGTCTTCATCACATCTTTCAGAACGCTGACGATTTCACCCTGCATCTTGAAAGCATCCTCGACCCGCATATCCTGCACGCCTGAACCAAAACCCAGTATCCTTCCGGCGGCGGTGTTGAATTCAAGTATTTTCCCCGCGCTGTTAATTGATATAAAGCCCCCGGGAATGCCGTTGAGCACGCTTTTGATCATATTGTTCTTGTTGGTGAGTTCGGCAAAAAGGGCTATGTTTCTTATCACCACTGATATTATGCCGGCCAGGGCCTGCGTGAAATACAAATCATCCTGGATAAAATCCCCTGTTTTTTTATTTACCACTTCTAAAATGCCTATTTTTTTCATGCGTGAAATCAAAGGAACGCATATTATATTTCTTGTTTGATAACCTGTTTTGCGATCGACCTGCTGAAGAAATTTAGGATGAGAATACGGGTCATTCAGTGAAACAGCCTTCCCTGTATTGAATACCCAGCCGGCAATACCTTCTTTTGTAGGTATGTTTTTGAGTTTAAGAAGTTCGTCTTTGGCCTTGCCTTCAACCGCATAAAACCGTAAAAAATTAGGATCGGCAGTGGGTAAAAGCACTGACATACCTTCAACATCAAGTATTTCGCTTGAACGCTTCAGTATTTGAGCAAAAACTTCTGTATCCTTAAGAGAAAAACTTATCCTTGAACACATCTCGTCCAGCGCCTTCAAATGTTTCTGAAGATTATTTTCCGCCATAACATATTCCCCCTGTATTATTTCCGCGCGTCACATCAAAATCCTATTTTTCCCGTTTTCCTCGGTTTCGGCGATTCAAGCATCTGCTTTAAAGCCTGGAAGACAATATGGAACTGCTTGTCATATTTACTTTCCATTTTTTCTATTTTCTCTTTCAAGTCCTTATACGATAACATCATCTGCCTCATCTGTGTAAATGTCCGCATTATCTGAATATTAACCCTTATCGCTCTGTCGCTGTTAAGCACACTTGATAACATCGCAACACCCTGTTCCGTGAAAGCAAACACATTAGGTGCGTGTTTTATTTTGGAACTTATCACAATTTGTGATAAGTTCATGATTTCCTCCCGCGCCAGAGAAAACATAAAATCATCAGGGAATCTTTTTGCATTCCGCCTCACAGCCTGATTTAACACTCACTCTCGTTTCTACACCATAAAGTCCCGCCAGATCCCTGTCCAGCATTACTTTTTGCCCCCTAATGAGAAATATCTTGCTCACGATTATCTCCGCGGGTACTAAATCAGCCATTCAGTTTTCTCCCTCCCAAAATTCGCATATACGAAACACGCCATAATTTTGCCCCCGAAAAAAAAGGGGGAAAAAAAGGGGACGTCCTACATTTTCTCAAGGTTTTTCTTCCCTTTCTTTCACGACTCTCCATAATATTAAGGACGTCCCCTTTTTCCCCCTTTTTCCGACTCATAATATTAAGGACGTCCCCTTTTTCCCGTCCCCTTTTTCCTTTTGCCCCTGGGGCGAATCGAACACCCGGCACGTAGTTTAGGAAACTACTGCTCTATCC
>PEUP01000018.1 GCA_002780705.1 Elusimicrobia bacterium CG03_land_8_20_14_0_80_50_18
TGCGGGCCTTCGGGAGAGAATCTCGCGGGACTCTTTGATTCGGGCAAGGCAGTTTGTGAGGCATTCGGCCTGACGCGCGGAGCTGAGGACGGCGTCGTCTTCGGCAATATAAGATCCCGAGACAAGATGTTTGGCGAGACGCTTTTTGAGGCCGCTGATTCCGGTTCCTTTCAGACAAGATATGTAAACGGGGCCGAAACCCGTTTTGACCGGCCTGTGTTTTTTACCAAGATCAATTTTGTTGCCCGCCATAATGGTCTTTGAACGGAAAGGCGCAAGCATACGGGCAATGTTCATGTCCTGCTCATCGGCTTTTTTTGAAGCGTCAAAAACAAAGATTATGATATCCGCTTTGTTTACGGCCTCCATGGTCTTGTCCATTCCCATTTTTTCTATCACGCCTTTCGCTTTTTTTCTTAAGCCCGCAGTGTCGTAGAGTTCAGCCGGTATCCCGCCGATTTCCACGCTTTCCTTTATGATATCCCTGGTTGTGCCGGGAACCGCTGTGACGATAGCTCTCTCGCTTGAGCTAAGCGCGTTTATGAGTGAGGATTTCCCCACATTGGTTTTTCCCGCTATCACTATTTTCACGCCTTCGCTGAAAAGCCGTCCGGCTTCGTATCCTTCAAGGAGCCGGGCGCTTTCATCCTCGGCGCGCGCGATATTCTTTTGTATTCCCGGCAGGCTCAGTTTGATATCGTCCTCGGGGAAATCTATGGCGGCGTTGAGTTCCGCGGCGGATGATATCAGGACTTTCCGCAGTTCATCCAGCTTTCGCGAAAGTGTTCCTCCCATCTGGGACGATGCTATTTTTGCCGCCTTCTCGCCCCGCGCGCTTATTATGGCGGCCACGGCTTCCGCCTGCACGAGATCTATGCGGCCGTTCAGGAAAGCCCGCTTTGTAAATTCTCCGGGGTCCGCGCTCCTGGCTCCCTGCCGCAGGATGAGCCGGAAGATTCGTTTTGTGACAACCGGCCCTCCGTGAGATGAGATTTCGGCGACATCCTCGCGCGTGTAGCTCCTGGGGCCTTTCATAAGGAATAAGAGCGCCTCGTCTATGATTTCACCGCCGTCGCGTACGCGCCCGTATGTGACGCTGTGCGATGAGATGTCTTTTATTTTTTTCTTTCCGGCGGGAACGAATATTTTTTCAAGAATTTTCCTCGTGCAGGGACCGCTTATTCGTATGAGCCCGACGCTTGCATGCCCCCAGGCGCTTATGGGCGCGGCAATGGTGTCAGGGTAATATTTTGCCTTTCCGGCGGAAGATTTCCGCGGCGCGGTCATTTTAATTTCTTAAGTAAAATGTGCTGGGCCAGGGTGATTATGTTGCTGGTCAGCCAGTAAAGGACGAGCCCCGACGGAAATTTAAGGAATATGAAGGTGAAGAACACAGGCATGAGCAGCAGCATTTTCTGGCTGGGATCGGTTATGCTTATCTTCTGCTGGAAAAACATCGTGGCCCCCATAAGGAGAGGCAGAGGGCCTATGGGCCAGCCGCCTATAAAAGGCAGAAAAGCGGGCAGATGGCCGAAAAGCACATCCGGCCTTGAAAGGTCGGTGAGCCAGAAAATGAAAGGAGCTCCCCTCAGTTCAACAAGGCCCTGGAGCATTGTGAACAGGCTCCAGAAAATTGGTATCTGTATCAGAACGGGAAGACATCCGCCGAGAGGGTTGACCTTCTGCACGCGGTAAAGATTGAGAAGTTCCTCGTTCATGCGTTTGGGGTCGTCCTTGTACTGCGCCTGCAGTTTTTTGACATAGGGCTGTATGCGTTTCATGGCCTCGGCGGATTTTATATTTTTCTTTGTCAGCGGAAACATGAAAATCTGTATGATGAGCGTCAGAAGGCAGATGGACCAGCCGTAATTGCCGAATATCCCGTAGAAGAAATTAAGTATGTGTATGAAAAAAACGCTTATGAAGGAGAAGAGCCCCAGACTGAGTGTTTTCTCAAGACCGTTTTTTCTCGCGGATAATCCTGAATATGATTTTTCTGTCGCGAGCAGTCTCAAGTTAAGCGGCTTGTTTCCGGGGGAGAACACAATTTCCGGCTTCACCCGCTTCGGATCCACCGAGAAAGAAATTTGTCCCGACGGAAAGAATGCCAGCAGGAAATACCTGTTGGAAACGCTCACCCATTCGGACAGGGCGCTTTCCAGGGGAGAGGATATCTTCTTCACCTTCTGGCCGTTGTTGTAATGGAATAACTGAAGCTTGCGTTTTTCCTGTTCCTCCATCAGTTCGGGGTCCGTGCCTAAGCCGCCCGCCCAGGCCGCCTCCACCGTAACTTCGCCCACCGGGGACAGATTGAGCCGCAGATATTCATCCCTGAGAGAATAGACGGCTGTGGCCTGTTTATAGGAAAGATGTATCTCGGAGCCGCTTTTTTTAACAACCGGATTCTGAATGGCCGCTCCGGCCGCGTAAAAACGGAAGGGTTTTGTTTCCCCCTCTTTGATAAGGTCAACCTCGCCGTTTTTTTCCCTGATAAAAAGATGGCGGATGTCGCCGGATTCTTTTCCTATAAGGCAGCGCAGGGAGGAATTTGATATTTCAAGGAGCTCTTCATCGCGAAGTTTCTCTTCGCTCTCACCGGGAGCCGGCCGTTCTGCCGGCCGTTGCGCATCAACTGAAGCGCTTGCCGCGGGGCCTTTTTCTTCGCTCCTCTCCACGCTTGCCGCTTGGGGCGCTATAACCCCTGCCGCGTTTTGTTTTTTGGAAATAGCGCTCCACCACAGGGCCAGCACTATAAATGAAAGAGCGACTGCCAGAGCCGAGCGTTTATCCATATCGTTCATAATCTTTCTCCCATAACTTTTAATCCCTGCCTCAAGGCATATCAACGCCGCCGCGCGCGAAGGGATGACAGCGCATCAATCTAAAGAAACTTTTCAAAGAACCTTTCGCGATGCCGTATTTCTCAATGGCCTCAAGGAAATAATGCGAGCAGGACGGATGGAATCTGCATGATGGCGTTCTCGGAACGGCCTGCCAGATTTTGACGGGGAAACTGATCGCGCTTTTTAAAATATTCATAAACATTTTACGAGCAGCTCTTTCAGCGCGCGTGAAAATTCGCCGTATTCTTCCGGCGGAGCTTTTCTCAGTGTCACGCATATATCGCTCCTGCTTTTCATGTTCAATGCCCGCGCGTTCTCCCTTATCCATCTTTTTATTTTGTTTCTCCTGACGGCCAGAGGTATTATGCGTTTGGCTATCCTCAGACGAATGCGCCCTTCCGGCAAAGGTTGCCTCAGTACAAAACATCTGAAAAACTGATTTTCTTTGAATTTATTACGGTGTGAGTTTCTTTCTGCCTTTCTTGCGTCTTGCATTCAAAACATTCACTCCGGAAGATGTCTGCATCCTCTTTCTAAAGCCGTGCACTCTCGCCCGCTTTTTTTTATGCGGCTGATATGTTCTTTTCATAGACAGGATTCTTATAAAAAAACGGACTTTTGTCAATTGCCGCTTTGATTTTGTTATAATGCGGGATGAAAACAGAGGCCCATGAAATATACCGTCTTTTGAAAAAACACTATCCCGGCGCGCGCATAGCTCTTCACTATAAAAGCCCCTGGGAGCTTCTTGTGGCCACGGTTCTTTCGGCTCAGTGCACGGACAAAAGGGTGAACATTGTGACAGAAAAGATTTTCGCCAAATACAGAAGCATGAAAGATTACGCCGCGGCTGATATAAACGAATTTGAAAATGACATACGCTCAACGGGATTTTTCAGGAACAAGGCCAAAAACATTTTGAATTCAGCTAAAATTATCCTGAAAAAACACAAAGGCAAAGTGCCGCGGACAATGGAAGAGCTGACCGGGCTTCCGGGCATAGGCCGGAAAACAGCCAACATCATTGCTTCCGAAGCCTTCGGGAGGATTTTCGGCATAGCCGTTGACACCCATGTGGGGCGGCTCTCTCAGCGGCTGGGGCTGAGCGCTCACAAAGACCCGCTGAAGATTGAACAGGATCTTATGGGATTGTTCCCGGAAAAAAACTGGGCTGAAATATCCCATCTGCTGATAGATCACGGCCGCGCCGTTTGTTCGGCAAGAAGGCCTGACTGCGCTAACTGTTTTCTGAATACACTCTGTCCTCACGCATATAAAGTAAGGTAGCCGCAGGCTTCAGCCTGCGTATAATAAAACGCCACCTTAAAGGTTGCGGCTGCCTATATGCGTACGGGAATACCGTTCTCCCTCAGATATTTTTTCGTTTCAGCGATAGAAAATTTTCCGAAGTGAAAGATTGACGCGGCCAGCACCGCGTCGGCTTTGCCTTCGTCAAGAGCGTCCTTCAGATGACTTAACTCGCCCGCTCCGCCCGAGGCTATGACCGGAACGGTGACGGCCTCCGACACCGCCGCGGTCAGCTCTATGTCAAAACCCGACTGCGTGCCGTCCTTGTCCATGCTGGTGAGGAGTATCTCGCCGGAACCCAGCTCAACGCATTGTTTCGCCCAGTTTATGACATCCAACCCCGTCGCTTTTCTTCCGCCGTAGGTATAAACTTCCCATTTGCCCGGCGCTGTTTTTTTGGCGTCTATAGCCGTTATGATGCACTGGGCTCCGAATTCGCGCGAGGCGTCGCGGATGAGCGACGGGTTCTCCACCGCCGAGGTATTCATTGACACCTTGTCGGCTCCGGCTTTTAGGAGGTCAGAGATATCCGGGAGTTTTCTTATTCCGCCGCCAACCGTCAGCGGGATAAACACCTGCTCGGCTGTTTTCGCCACTATCTCGAGCATGGCCTGGCGTTTTTCCACGGAAGCCGTGATATCAAGATAGACCAGTTCGTCGGCCCCGGCCCCGGCGTAAGCCGCGGCTATTTCCACCGGATCCCCGGCATCAACCAGGTCAACGAAATTCACTCCTTTGACCACCCTGCCGTTTTTGACATCAAGGCAGGGAATTATTCTTTTCGCCAGGCCGCCGTTCCCCCTCTTTTGGAAATCTCTCATTTTTTTTCTCCGCATGTTCTTATGAAATTTTTCATTATCCTCAGGCCGTCTTCTCCGCTTTTTTCCGGATGAAACTGCATGGCCCAGATATTTTCTTTCACGATGGAGGATGTGAATTCGCCGCCGTAATCCGTTGTTGAAGAGACGAGAGAGCCTTCTTCCGGAGCCGCATAATAGGAATGAACAAAATAAAAATAGCTGCCGTCGCTTATTCCCTCAAATATGCCGCCTCCGCCTTCCTGCCTGTTTTTGAATTTCACCCTGTTCCAGCCCATGTGAGGTATTTTCAAATCGTTTTTGAAAAGTTTTACCTCGCCTTTTATTATGTCCATGCCGCGCGATGAGCCGTGCTCTTCGCTTACGCTGAAGAGCATCTGAAGGCCCAGGCATATTCCGAGGAAAGGTTTCCCCGCCTCTATCCGGGATCGGATTATCGGTATAAGGCCGGCTTTTTCAAGATTGTCCATTCCTTTGCCGAAAGCGCCCACCCCCGGCAGGACAATTCCGTCGGCATTTTCTATTTGTTTGATTTCGGAGCTGACGCGCGCATCCCCGCCCGCGAGGGCCAGGGCTTTGCTGACACTGCGCACATTGCCGAGGCCGTAATCTATTACTGCGATGGAAGGCTTCATCACCATCGCTTATGAAACCACCACCACTGCGCGGGGTGTTCTCTTATGGTTTTTTCAATCTGATCCGTGAACAGCTGCGTATTCTCTTGTTCATCAGGCGTTATGGTTAAGGGTTTGCCTATGTGTATCACATGCTTGCTTCCTTCCCGTATAATGAAAGCGGGAAGAACCGACGCGCCTGATTTTCTGGCGAGTGTGTCCGCTCCTGTCGCCGTGAGGACTTTCGCTCCGAAAAAATTCGTGTGTATGCCGCCCGAAAATCTCTGATCCACAAAAATAAAGAGTGAGTGTCCGGCTTTCAGTTCTCTAAGCGATTTTTTCAAAGCTAAAAATCTGGGTTTGTAGTATATGATAGTTCTGAAAATGTCCTCGGGATTGGCAAGGCGCTGCCTGTAGACATTAAACAATTTTTCTATGTATTTATTTGACACGGCTTTCAGTATGAGATGCATCTCATATTTATCCAGCAGGAATTTGCACACCATTATCGGGAATTGCCCGATGTGTCCGGATATCAAAAGAACCGGCCCCCGTTTGACCGCCTCCGTATAGTTTTCAAGGCCCTTGTATGAAAAGCGCCGGTTTATCTCCGCCGGCCCGTGGACATAGTAGTAACGCATTTCAAGAATTCCCTTGATGAAATTCTGAAAACATTCGCGCGCTATTTTTTTCTTTTCTTTTGCTGTTTTGGAATCCCCGAAGGCGATATCCAGATTTTTTAAAGCGGTCCGCCGCCGCGGAAACAACAGAAGATAGGCCAAAAGGCCGAGTATTTCAGCGAGTTTATTTAAAAAATGTATGGAAAACGGAGAGATCAAAAAGAAGAAAGCCTGCAATTTGATAAACGCGATCAAATCCGCTATTTCTTTTAGATTCTCTTTTATTTTCATCTGCCAATTATTTCTTCGGGTTTAAAAGCGGGTGAGGGGAATCCTTCTCCCCCGCCGCTCTCGCGGCTCCTCCGAAGCCGGCCGCCCTCGCTGCCGCTCGCTTTGCTCGCTATCGTCCGCCGGACGCGCTTCGGGTCGGCTTCGATTCCCCCTAAATGAAAAGCGGGTGAGGGGAATCGAACCCCCGTCTTCAGCTTGGGAAGCTGACATTCTACCATTGAACCACACCCGCGAAATTGTTTTGCGCTCTCATTCCATCATTCTCTCAGCGCTTTCCATATAGACGCTTATTATAATTCCAAGCACTATGTAAGTCGCCATGAGGTTGGAGCCGCCATAACTCATAAAGGGCAGAGCCAGGCCTTTTGTGGGCAGCAGGCCCAGTCCCACCGCTATGTTGGCGAAAGCTTCCAGCGCTATCAGAGAGGTGAGACCGCCCACGACTATCCTTGAGAACCTGTCTCTGCACCTCTTTGCCATTTCAAAACCGATTATAACAAAAACGGCGAATAAGAAAAGAATCAGAAACGCGCCTATGATGCCGAATTCCTCGCAGACAACGGAAAAGATAAAATCCGTGTGCGCGCAGGGAAGATAAAGCAGTTTTGAGGTGGAAGAGCCCGCTCCTTTCCCGAATATGCCGCCGGAGACAACCGCGATGAGAGATCTTGTCAGCTGATAGCCTTCGGCGCTCCTGTGCTTAAAAGGATCCAGAAAGGCGATGATCCTGTCCTTGCGGTAAGATGTGCCGAAGACCGCCCAGTAGACAAAAGGAAGCCCCGCCAGCACCATAGCTATCAGTCTGCTCATCGGCACCTCGGCCAGAAAAAAGACAACAAGGAAGGGGATGATAAGTATTACGGTGGCGCCGAAATCGGGCTGGCTGTAAACCAGCCCCGTTATAACAAGGAGAAGGATAAGGGGGCCCGTTAGTATCCTGTAATCGTCGAGTTCACCCCTGTGCCTGTCCAGATAGTCCGCCAGATACATAACCCAGACCACCTTGAGGAATTCGCTGGGCTGCAACGCCACCGAGCCCGGCAGGAAGAGCCATCGCCTCGCCCCGTTGACAGGATATGTCACCCCGGGTATGAGAATGGCCACGAGCACTATCGCGCCGGCTATCATGGCCCATGGTATCGCCTTGCGCATGGTTTTTATGTCTATTTCCCAGAGAACAAAGAACACGACGCTGGAGGCGGCAAGCCAGAGCAACTGCCGGAAAAAATAGTGATAGGGATTATTGAGCTCAAAGGCGCTTGCCACCGATGTGATGTCAAGGATCATTATCAGCCCCGCGCCCGACAGAAAATAAGCTATCAGTATGAATATCTCTTTCAGGTAAGATTTTTTAGCCATTTCTTGAAAGCTTTTCCCCTTTCCTCAAAATTTTTGAACTGGTCAAATGATGAGCAGCCCGGCGACAGAAGTATGGTGTCTCCCCGCGCGCTTTTTTTAAGCGCCTTCATGCAGGCGTCAGTAAATTTTTTCACTGTTATTGTCTTATTTTTTCCTTTCAGCTCTTTTGCTATTTTTGCCCCGGCCTCGCCGTAAGCGACAAGTGTCTTCACATTTTTCATGTGCCCGGCCAGCGGTTTATAGGAACTCCCCTTGTCTCTTCCGCCCATTATCAGGACCAGGGGCCTGTTTATATTCTTCAGGGCGAAGAGCACTGAGGAAACATTTGTGGCCTTTGAGTCATTGATGAAAATCCTGCCGCGGTGAGAGCCCGAATATTCAAGGCGGTTTGCAAGCGGTTTGAAGCGGTACACGGCTCCGCGTATTTTTTCGGCGGAAACACCCATGGCGAAGGCCGCGGCGGCGGCGGCGAGGATGTTAGTTTTGTTGGCCTCAAACAGGAGTTTCATCTTTTCTTTTTCATAGGCGAGCTCTTTAGCTCCGGTTAATTTTTTAAGGGCCTTCGGAGAAAAGCTCATGGTGTTTCCTCTGAAATATATGTCTTTTTTGAGTTTCAGTATATCAGCCCCTTCGGGTTTTGACAGGCCGTTTATTCCCACGCCGCCCGGCCTGAGGCCCGCGAAGACGCTTTTTTTAACAGCGGCGTATTCGGCCATATTCCTGTACCTTGAAAGATGGTCGCTCGCTATGTTAAGGAGTATGCCCACATCCGTGGCAAAGGCTTTACGCGAAAAATGTTTTTCGAGATTATAGCTGGACAGTTCCGCCACAAGGACGCTGTTTTTTTTGAATTTGTCCAACAGCTCTGTTAGAGGAATTCCTATATTCCCGCCGGCGATGGCGTTTTTACCGGCCGCCGAAAGCACAAAGGCCGTGAGGGCTGTGACGGTTGATTTTCCGTTTGTTCCGGTCACGAGTATTCTCTTTACGGCGTCCGGAACAAAAGAATAAGCGAATTCAAATTCGCCCGCCACGGGTATTTTTCTCAGCAAGGCCTGCCGGATGAAACTGTTCTTCGGGTCTATTCCCGGCGAAAGTATCATTATATCTATTTCACCGAACCGGCCGGGAATATCTGCCTGGCGTATGCATTCCGCCCCTGGTATTTTGATTTTTTTTGTGTCCGAGACTATCACCCTCGCGCCTTTGGCTATGAGAAACTTCGCCATGGCGCGGCCGCTTTTTCCGCCGCCTGCGACGAGCGCCGTTTTGTTTTTCAGTTTTATCATCGCACTTTCAGCGTCAGCAGGGCCAGTATTATGCAGAATATGCCCAGTATCCAGAATCTCACCACGACTTTTGACTCCGGCCAGTTTTTGAGTTCAAAATGATGGTGAAGAGGCGCCATTTTAAAAAAGCGCCGTGATGTTTTTTTGTAGTACAGCACCTGGATGATCACAGACATCGCCTCAATGACAAACACGCCTCCGGCTATTACCAGCAAGGCCTCCTGTTTTATGAGTACGGCTATGGCTCCTATTATCCCCCCCAGGGGCAGAGAGCCGGTATCGCCCATGAATATCTCCGCCGGCGGCGCGTTGAACCAGAGAAAGCCCAGGCCGGACCCTATTATGATGGTCAGAAAAATAGTGATCTCCCCCGCCTGACTCACATAAGGAAACTTCAGGTA
>PEUP01000037.1 GCA_002780705.1 Elusimicrobia bacterium CG03_land_8_20_14_0_80_50_18
GAGTTTTTTGCTCTTTAAACTTCCATGAGTAAAGAAAAAAAGCCAGCAAAACGGCAAGCGCTATAAGCGATGCCCTGACATAGAGCTCTCCTTTTGAATAATATTTCAGCCGCTGGTACATCTCCTCTATCCCATCCATCACAGGCCTGTAAAAAGCGATTAGAAAAACACCGCTATAATACATTATGAGCCATGACGCGCTGAAGGTCGGCATAAAAGGATAAGTAAAGGCTTTGAAAAAGAAGCGAGCAGTGCCGGTAAATCCTATGCACAGCCAGTAATTCCCCGCGTTAAGATAAAGAGCTATCAGAGAACCGAGCGCCGGCATATTCAGCGCCGAGAAGAGCGCGCCGATGAGGCCCGCGAGAAAACCGGCCATGACAATAAGCCCTATCAGGGGAATCGCTATGAAATTGGCGAAAACTCCGGCGGCGGGGTATCTGTGGAAATACGCGGCTGACAGCGGAATCATCATTCCTATCTGTATCGCGAACTGAGCGTAGAAAAATTGAACGAGACTCTGCGGCAGGCCCGCCGGCATCTTGTTCATGGCAAGTCCGTCCAACGGTTTTACAGCATGCAGGCGCGCGGCGAAAACAAAACTTAAAACTATCGCGAGAGCGCTCACAATAAGGAAACTGCTGTTTCTCAGCAGGTCATATTCAACGCTGACGACAGCCGTGAGGGCAAAAACCCAGAAGAAGAAAACAATAAACATCCACGAGTGCACATATCTGGTGAAGAACTTTTCAACCGGGCCGGTCAGATAGCATAACGACCACACGGCCATATAGGAGAGGACAAAACTTGCCGAAGGCAGAAGGAGCGGATTGAATATGAGTATTATCGCCCCCGTCAGCGGAATCGTCAGGGCTGTAGAGGCCTTCAGGCCAAGGCCGAAGGTGTTGAACAGCATGAGGATTGAATACATCATAGAGGCCCTGACCGTCGCCGGACGGGCGCCGGTTATCAGCGTGAATATCAAAAGCCCCACTGTCACCAGAAACCATCGCGGCTTAGGAGGTATGCGCAGAATTGAGCATATAGTGAAGAAAAGAAGAGCGATAAAACCCGCGTGGAGTCCGGAAACGGAAAGCACATGCGCCACTCCCGTGGCCTGAAACTCAAATTTCATCTGGGGCGGCACCCCGCCCCTCGTGCCGAGGGTCACACCGCCGAGGAATGCCGACTGAGGATAGGGCATGGTCTCTTTGGTAATCACTATCATTTTCTTTTTGAGATCCAGCGCGAAACGCAAAAGCCAGCCGCGGCTCTCACCTATTTTCTTCACCTGCTCGGGAGTCCGGGGATACATACAGCCATAGGCGCCGAACATGGAGCGCAGATAATCCTTATAGTCAAACGAACCCGGATTCTTCTTCTCCATGGGCACCATGAGGGCCGATTCCACTTCTATCACATCGCCATATTCGCACTCTTCATAATAATCCCCGACGCCGGGCTTGACCTGCACAAGAATATTCCCCGTACGGCCTTTGAGCTTGCGCCACTGCCCGTCTTTCTTCCTGATCTCAAAAGGCCTGACAAAGAGATTGGTCTTATCCGCTCTTTCGTCCGGCTCTCTTATGACTGTCCCGCGGATGCCTGTCTTGTCCCAAAACTGTTTATCCAGCTGATTGCTTATGTGATCGGGAAACTTTGTGTTAAAAAATCTCCAGTAATTGGCCGCTCCGAGGAGCATGGGGATGAGCACGAGCATCACAGCGGAAAGGAGGCGGTATTTGCCGAAAATAATCCATATAAGGGAAAGTGCGCCCACACCTATGAATATCCAGTGGATAAGCAGCAGCTCTGAGAAAGCGAAGGGAGTCACAAACACATCAAAGCTGGAGAAAAAGATTATGGCGAGAGCCGTTCCTAGAATGAACGAATAACAGAAAGCGATTATTTTATTAGTAGTCACTCTTTGTGTTCTTGTACCAATTCGCGTTGCTCATGAGATTGGCCTCGACCGTATATCCCTTGTTGAAAACAAGGGTCAAAAAACCTATGATGCCGATAAACAGCAAGGTCATTAAAAGTTGTTTAGCAGATTTCACGATCTAAGCTTACTTTTTTTTGGCGGATATTGTCAATTATTTCTTTTCAAATTTCGCAAGCTTTGATTTTAGCGAAAATATCTCAAGTTTCATTTTCACGGCCATGTCCGCGACTTTCTGAAGATCTTCTATTTTGTTCTGTATCACGATGCCGCTGCGTTTCCGCTCAAGGGCCGTGATGATGATTTCCCCTGATATCTTGAGCAGTTTCACCAGGCCATCCGGCCATTCTCTCTTCTCTCTCACCGCGTCAAAACCGATGAAACCGTGCAGATAAGCCCCTGAAACAAGAGGCGCGGCAAGGAGGGATTTTATATCCTGCGACTTGAAGACCGATTTTTCCATTGACGCGGCGGCGGTCAATTTTTCCACATCGTTGATTGTTATTGTTTCAAGACGCTTTAATCGCTTCATCCACCACGGGAAATCATCAAGCCAGCAGTTCTGCAGGTTTTTTTTCTGCGGCTCTATTCCCTTGGCGCACCACTCATGAGTGTTGTCCATAAACAGGCCATCGGGACGAATCAGGAAAATATAAGCCCTGTCCGCGTCGCCGAAACGCCCGAGCTGTTCCAGGGAACGGTTTATCTCGCCGTCTATCTCATCCGGAGCGCTTTTGATAAACCTTGATGACATTCCCGCCACTACATCCTCAAGTTCCAGTCGCCGCTCCAGAACGGCTTTCGACCGGGCGGCGCAGCTTATATCGCGGATGATGAGACAGGCCATCTGATGATTCTCTATCTTGCGGGGAATAACCGTGATTTCGCTGGCGACAATATCTCCGTTCTTCAGCACGCAGCCCGATTCAACCCTGTGCCGGGGTTTTCGCGCGGCGCCGAAGAGCTTCTTCAGTTGAGACGCGCCGGCAGATTGAAGGATCACATCTATTTTCCTGCCGGTGATTTCATCCGGGCTGTAACCCAGTTTCCGGCAGGCCGTGGTGTTGGCATAAACAATTTCCGTGTGCTCATCAACCCAGCACACGCAATCGCTGCTCACTTCCAGCGAATAGAGCAGCAACTTGTTCAAAAACGATTCTGTCATTTCATTCTTTTTCAATTGCTTCCCTCTACGGCTCGAAAATAATCACAACCAAAGCAAAACGCCCGTTATCAAAGCCAACAATCATCACAAGTCAGCCATCTGTCCGCCGCCCGAGTATAGTCAGCGTTGCCCCATCAAACACTCTTTCGCGTTCGACAAAACCTACTATATTTGATAAAAAAATCCCTCAAAAGTCAATAGGAAAAAGGGAAAAAGAAAAAGGGGAAAAAGGGGACGTCCTTAATTTCGGGGAAATCCTGGGAAAAGGGAAAAGGGGACGTCCTTAATTTCGGGAGAAAAGGGGATGTCCTTAATTTCGGAAAAATCCTGTTGTTGTAGCCGCAGACCCCGCCACGGGCGGACATTTTGCCTCGATCTGCTATCAAGATAGGAGGGACATTCCTGTCATTCCGAGTGAAACGAGGAATCTTGTCGTTGGATAATATCCCTCGCTATCGTTCGGGACATGGATTTCTCACACCTTTCAGGTGTTCGAAATGACAAATAAGACAAGTCCTTTTGGATAGAATCGCTCAATTTAGGTGTTAGAAAATTAAGGACGTCCCCTTTTTCTATGTGTTAGAAAATTAAGGACATCCCCTTTTTCCCAATCGCGCTATTTGAACATTGCCGCGGGTCAGGCGGCGGAATTCATGTATTCTTTCAGGGCGAGAAAATCCATGTCAAACTGTTTCTCGGCGCGCCTGATGAGTTTTTTTGAGTGCTCGTCCAGCAGAGGCTGAAACTCAACAGTCCAGTCAAGCTTGAAGTCGCCTATGTTGATGTGACTATCCATCCAGGTTTTATAATCTCCGGCATGAATATCCGATAAGCGAAAACGCAGCGGAAAGAGAACCTTTCTCATCCGCAGTTCGGGAAGGAAAATAAGTTTTTTTTCGTCTTTGTATTTTTTCTCTATCTTGGCAAACCCCACAATGCCGCGCACAGGCCTTATGGCGTAAAACCAGAGAATATCCCCGGGCCGGGCGGCAAGATACAAAGGCCTGTCTTTTTCAGAAACCGCCGCAAGAGGCGGAGAATGTTTCAGCCCCGTGCGCCAGTTTTCCTTTATGTCTATTTTAATCCAGTGGCTCAAATGCGTCCGGCTCCGCGAAATATTCCCCTCACGGCAAAAATTTTTATTTGATTATGACCTCTTCCAGAACGACGGCTTCCAGCGGCCTGTCTCCAGGGCCCGTCTTCACAGCTTCAATCTTTTTGACCACATTCATTCCCTCAATGACCTCGCCGAATATCGTGTGTTTGTTGTTCAGCCAGGGCGTCGGCACCGTGGTGATAAAGAACTGACTGCCGTTGGTTCCCGGCCCTGAATTGGCCATGGCCAGAAGTCCCGGCCTGTCAAAAACCAGAGAACTGTCAAACTCGTCCTTGAAGCTGTAACCGGGGCCGCCGGTGCCGTTGCCTATGGGACAGCCGCCCTGCAGCATAAAGTTTTTGATTATCCTGTGAAATGTCAGACCGTTGTAAAAAGGCCTTTTAACCTGCTGGCGGGTCCTCGGGTCCAAAAACATTTTGTCTCCTTTTGCCAGATCCGCGAAATTCTCAACGGTCAGCGGCGCTTTATCAGGATAGAGTTTAATCACTATTTCACCCAGCGCCGTATCACCCTGACGGATCTTCATCACAGCCAGCATTTCTTTCTTATCATCCGTCTTTTCTTTCACAATGGTCTCCTCAGCCGCGGGGGATGCCGCGGCAGGCTCTTTTGAGCTCTCCTGCTTGACCCCGCCGCAAGCGGCAATAAAAAACAACGTTACAAAAGCAATGTTTGAATTGATTTTCATAATTTTTACGCCTCCACATATTTTTTGGTCGCTTATTATAACAAAAACTCCGAAAAAAAAAAGGGGGACGGAGGAAAGTCAGACTTTCCTCCGTCCCCCTTTTTCTGCTATCATTGTCCCGAATATGAAAGACTACCCCGAATTAACAGAGATCTTCAGCGACGGCGGTGTGATAGAATCCGGCATGGCAAATTACGAACTCCGCCGGGAGCAGCAGGACATGGCCCTTCGGATAGAAGAGGCGCTGGCGACGAACGAACATCTGATAATTGAGGCTGGCACCGGAATAGGCAAAAGCCTCGCCTATCTCGTGCCGCTGATAATATACGCGAAAACAAAACGCAAAAGAGCCATTGTCGCCACATACACGAAAACCCTCCAGGAACAGCTGACAAAAAAAGACCTGCCATTTCTGCGGGAAGTCCTGCCTTTCAAATTCAATTTCGCGCTCTGCCTCGGAAGCGCCAACTATCTTTGCCTGAGGCGTCTCCACAAGAGCCGCCAGCTCGGACTTTTCAAAGACGAAGATGATATAAGGGAATGGGATAACATCGCGCGCTGGAGCAGAAAAACGGAGACAGGCGTCAAGCTCGACGCCGATTTTGAAATAGATCAGAAGATATGGATGGAAGTGTGCCGTGAATCGGACATGTGCGCCGGCAGAAAATGCCCTTACGGCAGTGCGTGTTTCTACAACCGCTCAAAGACAGAACGCTCAAACGCCGATATCCTCGTGTCAAATCATCATCTTTTTTTCACGGATATCGCCTCCGGCAACAAAATACTTCCTCCCTACGGCGCGGCGCTGCTCGACGAGGCCCACAACGCCGAAGATGTCGCCGCCGAATTTCTCGGCGCCGAATTTTCCTACGGCAACATAAGATACATCCTCACCCGTCTGACGGGCGGCAGGGATTTCGGCATGGACCCCGACAGCGCCGAGGCGATACTGAAGAGCGCGGCGCGGACCGAGATGCATGTGAAGGAACTTTTCAGAGCGGTGCTCGCCCGTTTCGGCCGTGAAAAAACGCAAACACGGGTGCGGGAAAAGAATCTGTTCAAAGGCACGGCGGGAGCGGCTATTGAGGAGCTGTCCGGACTTGTGCGCGCGTCGGCCTCCAAAATGAAAGATGAGAACGGCGATGTATCGGACGAGGGCTGCGAACTCAGAGCATACGCCGGCAGGCTCAGCGAAGCGAAGAACGCCCTTGAATTGTTCCTTGAACAGAGCGAGCCGGACTTTGTTTACTGGGCTGACATAAAGCCCGCCGGGCGGAGACTGCGCGCGAGCCTGTACTCCTGCCCTCTTGATATATCGCGAATCCTGCGGCAGACCCTCTACAAAAATACCGATTCGGTCATAATGACTTCGGCGACCATGTGCGTAAACGATTCTTTTGAATATATGAAAGAACGCCTCGGGATGGTCAACGCCGGAGAACTGCGGCTCGGCTCGCCTTTTGATTATAAGAAACAGGCCCTGCTCTATGTGGCAGGGGATCTGCCTTCGCCGGCGGCCGATTTTGAAGAATTTGAGCGGAAGGCGCTGGAAAGAACAGGCAGTATCTGCGCCGCCGCGGGAGGCGGCACCTTTGTTCTTTTCACGAGCTGGAAGAGCCTGGAAAAAGCCCATGAATACCTCAAAGAGAATGTGAAGGGCCTGAATTTCCTGAAACAGGGCCAGATGAAACGCTGGAAACTGCTGGAGACCTTCAAAAATAAGTCTTCCGCCGTTCTTCTGGGCACAAATTCCTTCTGGCAGGGCGTGGATGTGCCCGGAGAAGCGCTGCGATGCGTCATCATATTCAAGCTGCCCTTCGCCGTGCCCGATACCCCCCTCACGGAAGCGAGGATAGAAAAACTGAAAGAGGAAGGCAAAAACGCTTTTGCCCATTATCAGATCCCGCAGGCCGCCATCATGCTCAAGCAGGGCGTGGGCCGTCTCATAAGAACAAAAAACGACAGAGGCGTTATAGCCGTTCTGGATCCGCGGCTTATCCTCAGCTCATACGGAAAAATATTCCTCCGCTCACTTCCCGGCTGCGCCATATCTCAGGACATTGAGGAAATAAGCGCTTTCATCCCTTTTGCGGGCGGAGTGTAACTTTCCGCTTGAGACAGGCGTCTAACGGTTGAAGGCAAAAATAAGCCTGCCTACCGGCAGGCAGGCCTGCCTACCGGCAGGCAGGGAGGACGGATAAAATGAAACACTTAATGAACTGGACGGCGGCGGGAATGATGATGGTGACGCTTGCGGCTTTTTCTCCGGTCATCGCCGAGACCGCTGACAAGAGCGAGATGGCGGAATTCAGGGAATGGAAACAGCGGAAGGATCAGAACCTGCAGAAACGAGATGAGCGCAGAAAAGCGATGCATGAGAAAAGAATGGAAAGGATGGCTAAAGAACTCGGCCTCAGCGAAAAACAGAAAACAGCTATCTCAAAGATTATTGAAAAATCCTGGCAGGAAGTGGCCAACGAAAAACGCGCTTTCACGGACAAAGTGAAACAAATCAGAGAAAATTCCGACAAGAGCATTGAGAAAGAGCTGAGCAAAGAACAGATCCAAAAATGGCAGGAACACAAATCGCGTATGATGAAAAGAGACCGCAAAAAAACGAGCTCCCAAAAAAACAAGGAGAGCATGCGCGGCGACAAAATGCAGCGCGATGATTTTGACTCTTATGACCACAGGGACTACGGCCGCGGCGAAGAATAAACGCCCATAATTTCTAATGTAGCCGCAGAGCTTGCCGCGCACAAGACCTCCGCTGTGTTTATGGCAACGCTTCGAGGGGTTTTAAGGGGAGTTTCTTTCCGTCCACAAAGAGACACTCAAGCCCTTCCGCATAGGAATGAGGCTTTTCCCTTGTGGCGCTATCCCTAAAAATATCCGGATTAAAAACCGCTATGTCTGCGGTATAACCCTTTTTAATAAATCCCATGCCCTTAAGTCCAAACTTTTCAGCGGGAAGTGAAGTCATTGAACGCAGGGCGTGGCTTAAGGATATCAGCTTCTCATCTTTAACAAACTGCCGTATTTTGCGGGGAAAATTACCGTAACTTCGGGGATGAGGCATCCCCTCTCCGTAGATTTGCGTCCAGCCGTCGGAGCCGCTCAGGATATAATCTTTTTTCATTATCGCCCGGACATTTTCAATATTCTGGCTCCTGAAAATACAGAATGGGGGAGAAGGCGAAGAAACAAGCTCAATCAGAACATCTACGGGAGAACGGAGGGAATCCCCCGCTATCGCGCTTATGCTTTTACCCTCATATTCGCGGCGGAGCGGGTAAGAGCTTATTATTATTTTTTCCGGCGGGATATGCGCGAGTTTAATCTGAAGCGCGGCTCTCAGCGCATCACTATATTCCACTTTACTGTATTTCGTTTTCAAAACACTGCCGTCAAGAAATTCCGGCGCCACAAGCAGAGTGATGTAAGTGGAGCCATAATCATAGGCGTATTGATCTGCCGTAACATCAAGCCCTTCGGCGCGGGCGTCTTCAATTTTTTCAAGCAGGACTTCCGCCGTCAGGCCGTTCAACGGAGCCGATATTTTCAAGTGCGATATCTCAAGAGACACACCTGTCCGGCGGGCGATATCAATCGCCTCGTCAAGGGCATCTGCAACACCGGGCCCCGTCTCGTCTCTCATGTGCGTGGCGTATATCCCTCCCCTGCGCGCGCAAACGCGGGCGAGGGCCTCAATTTCTTCCGCTGAAGCAAAACATCCCGGTGAATATTCAAGGCCTGTGGAAAAACCCCGCGCGCCGGCATCAATTTCCTCATCAAGAGCCCCTGCCATTTTTTCAATTTCTCCGGATGAGAGCATTTGTTTACCGCCGAAAAGTTTTGTTCTCAAACTCCCGTGCGGAACGAGATGAATAACCTTCGCGCCGAAATTGTTTTTACGCGCCCAGCCCAGCCATTTAGCCGTGTCAGATTCTCCGAGGCCGCAATTTCCCGTGACAACAGTTGTAACTCCCTGACGGAGATAACAGAGATTGTTTTTTGCGGATTCTTCGGCGGAGGCGCGTTCCGCGCCTATGAGATCCATCACCGCAAGGTCGCAGTGCGTGTGAACATCAATAAACCCGGGACTGACAACACGACCCGAAGCGTCAATAACTTTTCCGGCTGAGCCGTCTGTCTTTCCCACGGCATCTATCTTCCCGTCTTTCAAAGCCACATCGGCTTTAAAAAACGACCGGCCGTCAAAAACATCCCCGCCCTTAATTATGTAATCCAATTTGAATCGTGTCCCGTC
>PEUP01000062.1:0-798 GCA_002780705.1 Elusimicrobia bacterium CG03_land_8_20_14_0_80_50_18
CGGGAGTCTGGTCGAGAAAGCGGCTCAGCCGCGATGAGGCCGCTATACGGTCGCTTTTTTTGTCCAGGTATATTTTCACGACATAGGATTTTCCTTCCTCCATTTTGGTTTCCTGCTCGCGAAAGGGCACGAAGAGGTCTTTCATAAGTCCCCAGTCAAGGAAGGCGCCTATGTTGTTGACGGTGACGGCCTTCAGAAAAGCGAAATCCTCTCTCACGGCGAGGGGCTGTTCCGTTGTGGCTATTACGCGGTCTTCGGAATCACGGTAGACGAACACCTCCACAATGCCGCCGTCTTTGCAGTCCTCCGGGACATATCTTACAGGCATGAGTATCTCGCCCAGCTCTCCGCCGTCCAGATAGACGCCGAAGTCAACATGCTTGACGACTTTCAGTTTATTGAATTTCCCTATTTCCACCATATTTTCCCCTTTTGTGTTCAACCATAACCAACGGGTTTATTATAACATAAATTCCGCGCGGAAGCTTTCTTTCAGAATATTAAGGACGTCCCCTTTTTCCCCTTTTTCTTTGAGTGCGTATATGATATAATCGCGGAAATATGTTTTGATTGTGTTTAGGGAGAGCGCCGCTGTCCCGCTATGCCTGCCTGCCGGCAGGCAGGGAGGAAATATTATGAAACTTTACGATTTGACACAGAGACTCAGTATTCACACGCCGCCCTGGCCGAGCTATATGCCGCTTGGCGTGCAGTATTTTAAGAGGATAGCTGGCGCCGACAGGGGACAGGGGGCAAACGGTCAGATAATCCAGACATCCAACCATGTCGGGACTCATC
>PEUP01000062.1:811-17553 GCA_002780705.1 Elusimicrobia bacterium CG03_land_8_20_14_0_80_50_18
ACATTTTTATGCCGCGGGCAGATCCATAGGCGATATGCCTCTTGATGACCTTTGCGGCGAGGCGGCTGTCGTTGACATTTCAGGCGATGTCAGCGATTACAGCCTCTACACGCCCGAGATGATAGAGAGCAAAATAGAAGTCAAAGAAAATGACATTCTCATCATCAACACGGGCTATCACCGTTACGCCTGGGATCAGAAAGGTTCGGATGAAGTCAGGTATTTTGTGAAACACCCCGGGCCGTCGCCCGAGTTCGCCCAGTGGGCGCTGGACAAAAAACTCAAATGGATAGGTGTGGACTGCGGTTCCGCCGATCATCCGATGAACACCATTTTAAGGACCTGGCATCCGGCTCTTTTTCTTGAGGCTGAAAAGAAACTCGGCAAGCCCTGGGATGAGGTGTTTCCGCCGTCGGAATATTATCAGATAATGCATCTGAAGCTCTTTCCGAAAGGCCTTATTCACGCGGAAAATATAGGTGGTCAGATAGACGAGGTGAGCAACAGGAGAATATGGATAGGATGTTTCCCGTGGAGGGCCATAGAACTTGAATCCTGCATCTGCCGCATCGTCGCGTTTGAGAAAGAATAAAGATTCAAAGAACAGGACGGAACCATGAAAAAAAGAGACATTATTGAGGTGACAGATCTGAACGAAAACGAGGTGCGGGAACTCTTCGCGCTTGCTTTCAGGATAAAGAAGAACCAGGCCGGATATTCGGCCGCGCTCAAGGGGAAGATTCTGGCGATGATATTCCAGAAGCCCTCTACGAGGACGAGGGTGTCCTTTGAGGCGGGAATGTATCAGTTAGGGGGTGAGGCAATCAACCTTTCCGGCACCGAGCTGCAGCTCTCGCGGGGCGAAACCATAGGCGACACAGCGAACACGCTTTCCGGCTATGTGGACGCGATAATGATACGCTCGACGAGCGACTCGGATGTGGATGGCCTCGCGGTGCATGGATCCGTACCCGTTATAAACGGCCTGTCCAAGTCCTTCCATCCCTGCCAGGCGCTCGCCGATCTTTTCACGGTCTGCGAGAAAAAGGGCCTGGATGAGAAAAGCGTTATGGATTTTGACTTCAGCAAAGTCAAGCTGGTGTTTGTGGGCGATTCCAACAATGTGAGCCGCTCCCTGCTCAATCTTTCGGGAATAATCAAATACAGATTCGGTATCATCTGCCCTGAAAAATTCATGTTCAGCGGTGCGGAATTCGGCGCTGTCAAAAAAGTGAATCAGGAAATTTACTCCTCAAGCGAGATAGACCCCGAATACATGAAAGACGCGGATTTCATCTACACCGATGTCTGGGCCAGCATGGGCGATGAGAGCGAAGAGGCGGAGAGAAAAAAATTGTTCGGCAGGTATCAGGTGAACAGGGAACTGCTGGATAAGGCGGCCCCGGGCGTGTCAGTCATGCATTGCCTTCCGGCCCGCAGGGGTCAGGAGATCACCGACGAGGTTATGGATTCCTCAAACTCCATAGTCTTTCCGCAGGCGCACAACAGGATGCATCTCCAGAAGGCCATACTGCATTTTCTTCTGAAGGGCATTAAATGAAGTCCAGCCTGGGTTCCAATATACATCAGCAGCTCCATTCCATGAAGCATGTGGATGTGCTTGTGGGCATCCCTTCTTTCAACAATGAGAAGACGATACTCGGTGTGCTCAAAACCGTTGACAGGGGCCTGTCCGAATATTTTCCGAAGTCAAAGTCTGTTATAATGGTCTCCGACGGCAATTCCACCGACAGCACGCTTGATATAGCCTTTGACAAGTTTAAGAGTGTTTCATCCGAAAAGGTCTGCACGACATACAGGGGTATGGCCGGAAAGGGCATGGCATTAAGGGCGATAATGGAAGCCGCGCGCATCCTCAAGGCGAAGGTGCTGATGCTCTTTGACGCCGATTTGAAAAGCATAACACCCGAATGGCTGAGGGATCTTGGACAGCCGCTTCTTGACGGCAAATTTGATTTTATCACGCCTTACTATGTGCGGGACTACAGGGACGGCACGATAACGAATCTGATAACATACCCTTTGACAAGAGCCCTTTACGGCCAGCGTTTGAGACAGCCCATAGGCGGGGATTTCGGTATGAGGGCTCCCCTTGTCAGATATTTTCTGGACTGGGCTTACTGGGACAACAATGTGTCCAGGTTCGGCATAGATATATGGATGACGACGATAGCGGCCAACGAATCTTTCCGCACGGGGCAGTGCTTTCTCGGCGTCAAGGATCATGACAGCCGCCGGCCCGACCAGCTCGGGCCGATGTTCCGGCAGGTGCTCAGCACGAGTTTCAGGCTGATGGAGAGATACTGCCACAAATGGGAAATGGTCAAGGAAAGCCGTGACATACCCTTTGTCAACGCGCCCTACGATGTTACACCTCCGAAACTCACCATAGGAAAAGACGATTATTTCGCCCGGTACATGGAATCTTCCGTGAATCTCATGAAAATATGGAAAGATATTTTGCGGGCGGGCACTTTCACGCAGGTGAAAAAGGCCAATGTTTCCGGAATGTTTTCCGCTGATATCTGGACGAGGATAGTCTATGATTTCGCCTCTGCTTATCACAGCTGGAAAAAAGACCGTTTCAAACTTGTCGGGCTTATCACGCCTTTTTATTACGCCCGGCTGGATGCTTTTCTGAAAGAATGCGAACAGCTCGGCACGGAGGAAGCGGTGAAGAGACAGGCCGAAGTGTTTGAAGAAAACAAAAATTATCTTATTGAGCACTGGGAGAACTGAGCGGAATGGAAGAAAATAAGCAGATAGTGCTGCTGAGGGAAACGGTTTCGCAGCTGGACATTAGATGCAAGGTGATAAGCGGCCTGGTGAAACTGATGGACATGACCATAGGCAAAGACGAATTTCTATCCCGCGCCGCCAAGCTCGTGGGAGAAGCCGTGCACGCGGAAGTGATGATAGCGGTCATAGACAGCCGGACAGAACAGTTTTCTTTTTATCCGGTCAGGAATGAGGACGAGCTCAGCGCGGATGATACGGGAAAGCGCGAGCATGCTTTAAAGATATTCAGGACGATAGAGGATGGCTCTCTTGGGCATGTGGAAGATAAGGGCTTCATGTGTTTTCCCATAGGCAGCGGCGTGGCGGCGCGGGGAATGGTGGTGGCTTTTAACGCCGACAGCAGTGAACAATTTCCGCCGCATGAGGTGAAGCTCTTCAACGATGTCGCGGCTCTGCTTGAGAAAATAATGGAGCAGGCCGTTCTCCTGTCGGACATGAACAGCAGCATAATCAAGATGCAGAAGCTCTTTGACATAGTGAAATCGTTCTCCAAGGTGACCGGTTTTCAGCAGTTTATAGAGGACAGCGTCAGAGCCGCCGCGGATATCGTGGAATGCGAGGCGGCATCGGTGATGCTGCTTGATAACGAGAAAAAAGTCCTGCGTTTTACGGCTGTGACGGGCGATGCTTCGGAGAAACTTTTAGGTTTTGAATTCCCCTCTTCGGAAGGTATCGCCGGCTGGGCGCTGAAAACGGGCAGGGAAGCGATTATAAATGAGGCGGGCGAATCCGAGCATTTTTCTTCCAGGGTGGATGAAATCGCCGGTTTTTCCACAAGGAACCTGATGGTGGCGACGCTGGGCGGCTCCGAACAGCCTGTGGGAGTTATTGAGACGGTGAATAAGGTGAACGGCCAGGATTTTTCATCGCAGGATATGCTGTATCTGAGCATTTTAGCTTCCCAGATCACTCAGGTGCTGAAACAGCCGCCAAGGGATCCGGCCATGCCCGAAACATTTATAGACACGGCCGCAATTCTTCTTGATACGCTGGAGGCCGGTTATTCCCCGCATCTGAAGCACTCCAGAAACATGCTCTCCACGGCGAGGGAGCTGGCTCTGGCTATGGGGCAGGACGAGAAAACGGCGCGGGATATTTCTTTGGCCGCGCTTCTGCATGACATAGGTAAGATCGCCGTGCCGCAGGCAATACTGCAGAAACCCGACCCTCTCAGCGATAAGGAATGGGAAATCATGAAAAAACATTCCGTAACGGGCGCGGCGATTCTGAAAAAGAGCGCGGGTCTCAGTGCGCTGGCTCCCTATGTTAAATATCATCATGAAAAATGGGACGGGACGGGTTATCCCGAGGGCCTGAAGGGAAAGGACATTCCTCTCGGCGCGCGGATCATTGCCGTCTGCGACGCTTTTGACGCCATGCTCTGCGACAGAAACTACGGACGGACATTCACCCTGGCGGCGGCCATAGAAGAGTTGATAATCAATTCAAACAAGCAGTTTGACCCCGAATGCGTGAACGCGGCTGTGCCCATATTCCGGAAACTCGGGGAGAAACTTTTATAATGAAAATGGCAAGTTTTCCCGGGGGAGTGCATCCCGCGCAGCGCAAGGATACCGCGTATTCCGCCATAGAGAGGCTTCCCGCTCCGGAGAAAGTCTATCTCCATCTTTCCAACAGCTGCGGCTGTCCGTCAAAGGCCATTGTTAAAAAGGGCGATGCCGTGCTCAAAGGTTCGGTCATAGCCGAGCCCGCGGGCAGGATATCGGCGTTTATACATTCTCCCGTCTCCGGCATTGTTGAAGACATAAAAAAATGGCCTCATTTCTCCGGCCAAAAACTTGAGGCCGTTATCATCAAAAATGATTTTAAGGACGAGTTCGCGCCCTCGCGCAACGCCAAGGACGCGTCTCTGCTGGCTCCGTCCGAGATCACTGAGGTTGTCAGAAATTCCGGAATCGTGGGACTGGGAGGAGCGGCTTTTCCCTCGGATGTGAAGCTCTTGCCGCTGCGCGCTCATAAAGCGGCCACGCTCATAATCAACGCCTGCGAGTGCGAACCCTTTCTCACGGCCGATGAAAGCCTCATCAGAGAAAAGGCCGTTGACATCATAGAAGGCGCGAAGATAGCCGGACGGGCCTTGGCGGCCAAACGGATAATCATAGGCATAGAGGATAATAAGGCCGAAACCGCAGAGGAACTCTTGAAGAGGAGCTCCGACAGGATTCAGGTGAGGCTTCTCAAAACAAAGTATCCGCAGGGCGGCGAGAAACAGCTCATCTACGCTCTCACCGGCAGGAAGGTGCCGATGTGCGGACTGCCGCTGGATGTGGGGGTGGCGGTGCTGAATGTTTCAACGGTCTTTGCTATTTTTGAAGCCGTTGTAAAAAGTAAGCCGCTCTACGAGAGAGTGGTGACGCTCGGAGCGTATTTCAGAAAACCCGGCAATGTTATCATATCCGCCGGCACGCGCCTTGAAGACATAATAAATTTCAGGGGCGGTTTGCCCGATAATGTGAATAAAATCGTGCTCGGCGGGCCTATGATGGGCCAGGCCCTGTGTGACTTGGATGTGCCGGTCTCAAAGGCCGCCAGCGGCATTCTGCTCATGACGGATGTGGAAAGGAAAGAATATGAATGCCTGCGTTGTATGCGCTGCGCGTCGGTCTGCCCCATGGGACTTGTGCCGAGGGAGAGTCTGGCTCTTTACAAAGCGGGGAAGTCCTACGGCGGCGCTCTGAATTGTATAGAATGCGGCTCCTGCGCCTATATCTGTCCTTCGCGCATACCTCTGCTTCATTACCTCAAACTTTCAAAGAAAAAACTTGCGGCTTTGAGCTGTCCCGATGCCCGCTCTCCTGCGGCCCCTGCAGGTCGGACTTTAACCAAGTGAAAGCCGTTTTTGAAAATCTGGGTGCTCTCACCTATCTGGCCTCAGGCGGCCCCGCGCATGTTTTCCGCGCGCGTAATTCACGGGAACTGGAGAATTTTACGCGGGACTTTGACAATTACAGGGTGCTGGGAAACGGCTCCAATGTCATCGTATCTTCCGCGGGATTAAGCGAGCCGGCTCTCATTCTCGACGGGGATTTTAAGCGCGTGAGTGTCAGAGGAAATGATGTGACAGCGGGGGCCGGGGCATTGCTGAAAGATGTGATAAAAATAAGCGCCGCCGCCGGGCTGAGCGGCCTTGAGGATCTCGCGGGCATTCCGGCCTCTGTGGGCGGCGCTGTGTTTAAAAACGCGGGCGCTTTCGGTTCTTCCATCGGCGATTTGCTGAAGCGGGTCAAATTCTACCGTGCGGGAAAGGAATACGGGATATCGGCGGCGTTGATAAGGACTTCTTACAGGAAGGGTCCCGTGCAGATTCCGGCCGTTATATCTGAGGTCTGTTTTTCGCTGAGAAAAAAATCGAAGGATAAAATAATTGAGAGGATCAAAGAAGTGACGGCCATGAGAAAGAAAAAGGGCTTCATATACAGAAAGGGCAGCGGCTGCATATTCAGGAATCCCGACGCGAGACCGGCGGGCAAACTCATAGAGGAATGCGGATGCGCGCGTTTCCGCGCGGGGGCTGTTTCTGTTTCGCCGCTTCACGCCAATGTTTTTGTTCTGGGGGGCGCCAATCCCGCCGGTGACGCTTACGAGCTGATGAAAAAAATCCGTTTGCGGGTTTACAAAGAAAAGGGCATTTATCTGGAGCCTCTCGTTGAGTTCTGGGGAAGATTCGGGAAACAGATATGAGCGGGGCTTTACATGGCTTTTACAAATTGATATAAGGAAGCGTTGGATTGAGAAGAGATTTAATATGAAAAATAAGGAGAGGATAATGGCTGAAGAAATTATCACTTTTACAGAAGATCAAAAAACGAAAGAGTTTATTCTAAAAATATTCGGTAAAACAGTTGACGCGGAGGGATATATAGTTGAAATAGACAATCCCGCGCAAAAAGTTTTAACTCCTGACGGCGAAGCTCTGCTGTTTGAAGATTTCGCAGGGGTACAAAAAGGCTCAGAATTATTCATTAAATCAGATTTGCCCTCAATTTTTAAAGTGGCAACTCGCGGACAATAGTGGGTTGGCAAGAATTTTTTAAAGGCCTTTTTAAAGCTGACATTAACGCAAAAGTTGCCGATACCGTACAAACAGGAGACGGCGACACATTTAAAGGCTGTACTTTCGTAATCAATCTGAATATTCCTGAGGCTGCTGTGGAGCAAGACGGCAAAAAAGTCATTAACCCTGAAAAGCTCAGTCAAGACAAGCTTAATATGTTGCTTGCTCTTTTGAATTCCCGGACACAAGAATTGCCCAAAGGTGAGACTATTGTTCTTACGACAAAAGATAATAATTGGGCCGAAGATATAAAAAGAAAGGATTCTGCTCCTGATGTGAGGGAAATATTAGAATTTTATAAAGACAAAATTCCGGCGGCTGATTTAATAATACTCAGGCAGGCTATGTATATCAAAAAAGTGTTTCTTGAACGCAGGAATCAGGATGTAAGAAATATGAAGAGAGATATTAGAGACAAGTATGGAAAGAGAGGCGCTAATATTACAAATTTATGTACAGCGGGATATTATGAAAAAGACTTTAATGAAATGTATGAAGAATTATCCAAAATATACATTACGGAAGACAAAATTAAAGCAAAGTTTCTTAGCTTATACGACCCCTATGTCGATGATTTGCCGTGTTCGGTATTTGTGAGCATTGGAATGAAAGAGGAAGATATTGAAAAACAAATAGTGACGAGGTTAAAATATGGGATTGATTATATTAAGGTGCATGGTATCGGCTCGAGTAATGTGAAAAGAGTCAAGAAAGTAATTTCGGTTTTGGAAAAAACAATGAGCATAGAGAAAAACATAATTGACGATAATAATGTCATTACAGCCGAATTGACATTCGCTAAACGGCAGGAAGATTAAATTTTCGAACCATACGGAAACATGAGGCCGATTAAAGGGAAAGGAATGAAAGAAAAATCGTTTACAATTCACGATTTGCCAAAATCGGAAAGACCGCGGGAAAGGTTTTGTGGGCGGATATGAAAATGTCGAAGCTCGTGCTCGTGCCGTCCTTAAAAAATATAAAAAAAATAGCGGTGCTCGCGGGACTTTCAAAGAGTGAGAGGGATATATCGCTAAAAACAGCCGCCGCTGTCAACGGGGCGCTGAGCCGCATGGCTTTCAAAAGCGTTATCGTTGACATAGGACGCGGAGACATGGTCTCAAAGATCAGATCTGCCCGCGCTGATTTTTATTTTATCGCCTGTCACGGGACATGGGGCGAGGACGGCCGTTTGCAGAGCCTGCTTGAGATAATGTCTTTGCCCTACAGCGGATCGGGTGTGCTCGCCTCCGCTGTCTGTATGAACAAGGCGCTCAGCAAAACTATTTTCATGTCGCAGGGTGTGAAAACCCCGCTTGGCATCCGCCTTGTGAGGGGCGAAAAAAAAATGATCAGCGCTGTTTCGCGTCTGCTTCCGGCTGTCATCAAGCCCTCCTCCGAGGGCTCTTCAGGGGGTTTGTCCATTGTGACAGAAAGTTCTCATATAAAAAAGGCATTGGATAAGGCTTTTGCATGCGGCGATGAGGTCGTGGTTGAAAAATACATCAAAGGCAGGGAATTTACCGTCGGATACCTGGCGGGTCGTGTTCTGCCGGTTCTGGAGATCGTGCCGAAAAACAAATATTACGACTACGAGGCCAAATACGCTCCGGGCATGAGCGAGCACATCGTGCCGGCGATTATAGACAGCAAAGCCGCTGCCGGCATCAGAAAAGACACATTGAAAATATGCCGTACGCTGGACATAAAGGGCGCCGCCAGGGTGGATTTTGTCAGATCCTCGTCGGGGCGTTTTTACGCGCTTGAGGTGAACACGATTCCGGGAATGACGGAAACGAGCCTCCTGCCGGAAGCGGCCTCGGCCGCGGGTATAAGTTTTGACGAGACCGTGATGGCGATAATCAGGGACTCTCTAAAAAGATGAAGAAGCGCCGCCGCGTTGTAAATAAAAAACAGGGGCATGGCTTTAAAATACTTCTCGCTTTATTTGTTTTGTTCGCTTTGGGCACAGCCGCGCATTTCTGTTACAATTTTATCCTCGGCTGGGATAAGCTTAATGTCAAAAAAATAGAGATACGGGGGCTCTCGGTGCTCAACGAAGAGTATGTAAAAAAACTCATAGACATGAAAATGGGTGATAATATATTCAGCTATAAGCTTGACGATGAGCTGCTGCTGAAAGAGCAGTGGGTGGAACGAGCGAAGCTCGGAAGGGTTCTGCCGGATAAGATAGTCGTGAAGGTCAAAGAGCGCGTTCCCGCGGCGATGTTTGTTGATAAGGGCCGTGAATTCATCATTACTTTAGACGATAAAATAGTCAGGACCGTCGCGGCCGCGGAGGAAAAATATAAGATCCCGCTGTGGAGCGACTATAACGATCTGGCCTCCGGCCGGCGCGGGGAGATCATGTCCTTTTTGAAGCATATCAGGGAGAAAGAAAACAGCTTTTACGAAGGCATCAAATCATTTTACATGGAGGGGGAATCTCTCAAAATGAATATGGCAGACCATGTGGTCATCTTCGGCCGGCCGACCCTGGATCTTGTCGGCGAAAAGCTGCAGTCCGTCAGGAAAGTCATCAGCGGCGCGGCCGCTAAAGGGCAGAATATCCAGTACATAGACTTGCGCCCATTTACAAAAAAAATGCGAAGTGCTATTATAAAATTCCAAAAAGGAGTGGAGTAATAAATGACAGGTGAAAGCATCAGGGCCGGACTTGAAATAGGGTCGTCGCACATAAAATGTGTGATCGGCGATATCGTCGGCGAGCAGATAAAAGTGCTCGGTTATGATTCCAGGCCCTGCAAGGGCATCAGGGAGGGAATCATAATAGATATTCCCCAGACGGTTGAATCTATCAGAGAGATTATTGAAAACGCCGAAGATAAGGCCCAGAACAACATCAATTATGTTTCACTCGGCGTGCATGGAATGCACATATCAAGCCAGGACCACCATGCCGCCATCGCGGTAATGTCCCAGGACCAGGAGGTGAGTTTCAACGAGGTGAAGCAGGTGCTTCAGGCCGCGCGAAGCAGTATACCGAATTCCGAGGATGAGATAATACACACGATACCTCTTGAATACATGGTGGACAATCAGAGAGGAATAATGAACCCCAAGGGCATGGCGGCGAAACATCTTCAGGTAAATGTTCATAATATCATCGCAAGGGCTTCAATGCTGACGAATATCAGGAAATGTGTGGAAAAGGCGGGCTTTGAGATTCAGAGCACCATACTGTCGTCGCTGGCCGCAGCGGAAATTGTTCTTCTTGATGATGAAAAGGCCCTCGGATGCATACTCATAGACATAGGCGGCAGTCTTTGTGAGACAGCTTATTTTAACAAAGGCGGTATAAGAGGTTTCTTTTCAACCCACAACGGCAGTGATTATATAACCAACGATATAGCGAGGGAAATCAAATCGTCCCGTTTGGAAGCGGCCAGGATAAAAGAGGATTTCGGTTTTGCCACCCAGGCGCACATCCCCAAAGAAGGAAAAATAGAAATCACAAGGATAGACGGCAGAACCAAGGATGAGGTGAGCCTCAAAGACATATCGGAAATAATCAGCGGCCGTCTCGCGGATATCTTCGGCAAGAGCGGGATAAAGGGGAAGCTTGAGGCCATGAAAATTAATCCTGATCTCGTGCCGAGCTGTATTCTTGTCGGCGGCGGCTCCAAACTGCCGGGAATGGAGGACTATGTGCGCGCCGAGCTGGGTTTTCAGACGAGACTGGGCTATCCCGCGAATTGCGTGGGTGACGCGGCTGTTGTTGACGATGTGTCGTGGACATCTGTTCTGGGCCTGCTCAAATACGATGTGAGTAAGGAATCGCCGTCGCTGACAAAGCCCGGCCACCGCAAGCGCAGAAAAGGTCTTATTGAGTGGCTTAGGAACATGTTTTAGGATTGTTGTTTTTTGGTGAGTACGGAATTAGAATTTGACACTTTAAAGAGTAAAACGAAGTGAGAACAAACGGTTTTTTGGGAAGGGATTGGCTGGATCCGGAATTCAGCTACAGCAAAGAAGAATGGGAGACATTGCTTGAGGTCGGGTTTGATCTGAAACGCAGGTTCCAGCTCGGTCTGGACACCTCCGGTATTTTGAAAGGCAAGACGCTTTTTACAATGTTTTTTAACCAGTCACTGCGCACCCGCAGCACTTTTGACGCCGGAATACAGCAACTGGGTGGTTATCACTGTTCACTGGAGCACGGCAAAACCTACACGCCCGCGCGTAAAGGTTTTGACATACCCTATCAGACGGAAAGGATAAAGGATGTCGCCGAAATGCTCAGCCGGGTTGGAGACGCCATAGCAATAAGGATGTACGGCCCGCCGGCCGTGTGAACCGGAAACGCAGGAAGGGTCTGATTGAATGGATAAAACAAATATTTTAAAATAGACCGTGATTTTTTGACAGGGTCTATCAATTGAAATGTAATAAGGCGCGAATTGAATTCGCTCCGCGCAGTCAACTGTTAGTTGAGGAGGATGGGATGGTTACCAATTTAAAGGGACGGGATTTTATCAGTGTGATGGACTTCAGCAAGGAAGAACTTGAAACCATACTTGAGGTTGCGAGGGATTTGAAATTAAGAAATGCCATAGGCGAAAGCCAGGAGCATATTTTGGCCGGCAAAAACCTTGGTATGCTTTTTGCATCGCCATCCACGAGGACACGGCTGTCTTTTTCAAGCGGTATTTGCCAGCTCGGAGGAAATGGGCAGACTTACAGCCCCGAGGAACTTCAGCTTTCCCACAAGGAATCGTGGAAAGATACGGCCGAGATGATTTCAAGATTTCTGGATGGTTTTGCTATCAGGTTGTATAACCTTAAGGTGCAGATGGGTGCGGAAACATATGAATACGGCGATGCGCGTAAAGTGTTGAGGGGCCTTGCCGAATTTTCAAAAGTGCCGATTATAAACATGCTCGATGATAAGGAACATCCCTGCCAGATCATGGGTGATATCCTGACGATGGTAGAGAAGTTCGGCGGAATGGAATCTGTCAAAAGAAAGAAAGTTGTCATGTCCTGGGCGTATGACGAAAGAGCTAAATCAGCAGGCGTTCCCCAGACAATGATTGCTGCGGGTTGTGCTTTGGGAATGAACATAACTTTGGCTTATCCGCCCGAAAATGGCCTTTATGATGTTGATCAGGAGTATGTTGATTATGCCAAAAAAGCCGCGGCGGCGTCCGGCGGCTCTCTCTCCATAGAAAATGATATATGGAAAGCAGCCAAAGGGGCTGATGTCATATATGCCAAATCATGGGCGCGCGATCCCGACAGACATGCCTCCGCCGGTCCCAACTATAAAAAAGACTGGTGTATTTCTCACAAGCATTTTGAAAAAGCTAACGAAGGCGCTGTTTATATGCATTGTATGCCGGCCAGAAGAAAATTTGAGGTTACGGATGCGCTGATAGACGACCCGAAAATTTCCATAGTGAATGATGAGGCGGAAAACAGGATTCATGTGCAGAAGGCCATTATGGCGTTGACAATGAGATAATTCTCGCTTACGGGAAATAAATTTCAGATGCACATGGCAGTTTGAGGAGGGAAAATGGCAAAGTCTAAAATGTTCGGGAAAGATGTTGTGACAACGCAGGAATTGTCTGTTGAGGAAATAGAGAATATACTCGCGCTCGCCGTGAAGATGAAAGCGAACCGTTATGGCGAACCGTATAACAGTCTTCTGGCGTTTAAGACATTCATTATGTTTTTTTATAATCCGTCGCTGAGAACAAGGCAGTCTTTTGAGGCCGCCGCTACGGAACTCGGCGGTCACGCCCAGTTCATAGAGCCGAAAGCGATGAGGCTCAAGAGCGTGAAGAAAGGTGTTGAAGTGGCCGGCGAGACGATTCACGATGCCGCAAAGGTTATGGCGAGGTTCGCCGTGGGCATAGGAATAAGGATTCTTGAAACTTCCGTTGACAATTACGGCGACGGCAACAAAATTCTCAGAGAATACGCCAAATACGCGGATGTGCCGATAATCAACATGGCGGATGACATTTATCATCCCTGCCAGGGGCTTGCGGATGTCATGGGTATGAGAGAACATAATAACAACAAGCCGACCAAAGGCAAGACTCTTGTCCAGACCTGGGCCAAAGGCGCGCTGGCAAGGAGCTATTGTTCGGTGCACGAAAGTCTTCTCCTTAATTCCCGGCTTGGTGTTAATGTAAAACTTGCTTATCCGGATGATAATTATGCTCTTCCGGAAAATATAGTTGAACAGGCAAAGAAAAATGCTAAAGCGTCAGGAGGAACTTTTGAGATAGTGAAAGGCGACCCGAAAGCCGCTTACGAGGGAGCCGATTATGTTTATTCGCGCAACTGGTTCGGCAAGGACTTCTACGAGATAGGCAAAGAGGCTGAGATAAAGAGAGCTTCAAGTGATAAGTACAAGGACTGGATCTGCGATGAGGATAAAATGAAAACAGCCAATCCCGGGGCGAAGTTTATTCATCCCATGCCTGTTGACGAGGACGCGGAAGTGACCCGCGAGGTGAATCGGGGTCCCCGAAGCATAGTTTTGGATATCGCGGAGAACAGACTCCATGTCCAGAAGGCCATTATGGCTTTGACGATGTCAGATAAGCTTTAATCTTTTCCGGCCGATAAAAAACAGAAAGGCATATTTGAGGAGGAACAAATGAGCAAGGTTGCAGTTATAGCCGTTGGCGGTAATTCACTAATCAAGGACAAGAAGCATTCATCCGTGCCGGATCAGTATATGTGCGTCGTTGAGACGGTGAAACACATAGCGAATATGATAGAGAGGGGCTGGAATGTCGTGATTTCTCACGGTAACGGCCCCCAGGTAGGTTTTATGCTTTTGAGGAGTGAGGCCGGAATAAAAGAAGGGCTTCATCCTATCCCGATGGATTCATGCGGAGCGGATACACAGGGAGCCATAGGATATAACTTTCAGCAGGCGCTCTCAAACGAGTTCCATAGAAGAGGCACAGAAAGGGAAGTGGTCACGGTTGTCACAAGAGTTCTTGTGGATAAAGCAGACCCCGCTTTCCAGAATCCCTCAAAGCCGGTGGGGCCTTTTCTGACAAAAGAAGAGGCTGGAGCGAGAAAAGTGAAAGAGGGCTGGGACGTCGTTGAGGACGCCGGCCGGGGCTGGAGGAGAGTTGTTCCTTCGCCCTTACCCCAAAAAATACTTGAAGAAAAAGCTATAGATACGCTTGTTAAAGGCGGCTTCATTGTGGTGGCTGTCGGCGGCGGCGGCATCCCGGTGTATTATGACAAGGCGAAGAATATAATCAAAGGCTGCGCGGCGGTCATAGATAAGGATTTCGCCTCGGCGCTTCTGGCCTCCAACATCAAGGCGGATCTTCTCCTTATATCCACGGCGGTGGAGAAAGTGAGCATCAATTTCGGCAAGCCGGATGAAAAACAGCTTGACAGGATCACCGTCTCCGAAGCTAAAAAGTATATGGCCGAGGGGCATTTTGCCAAGGGCAGTATGCTTCCCAAAATACAGGCGGTCATCAAATTTTTTGAGAACGGCGGAAAAGAGGCATTGATAACATGCCCTGAAAAAATAGGCGAAGCCATGGACGGAAAATCCGGCACATGGATTGTGAAGGACTGAAAGGGCTGGACAATTCAGCGATATTTGATTAGGATAATCCCGATAGAGCGGGCGTAGTTCAGCTGGCTAGAACGCAACCTTGCCAAGGTTGAGGTCGTGGGTCCGAACCCCATCGCCCGCTCCAAAAATTCTGATTCTGAATTGCCTGAGGGAGGAGAAAAAGTGTTTTTAGAGGATGTTTTAAGTAAAAAAACCGTTGTGGTGGAATTGAAAGGGCATGATAAAAATGCCATTATGGCCGAGCTGACGGATTGTCTCGCGGATGAAAAAGTTTTGTCGGATAAAGACGCTTTTTTGAAAGCCATTAAAGAGAGAGAGGCGCTTGAATCGACGGCCATAGGCGGAGGAATAGCCATTCCTCACGCCAAACATGAAAGTGTCAAAAGGATATTCTGCGCGATGGGAATCATAAAGGATGGCGTGGAATTCAATGCGCTTGACGGAAAACCCGTCACGGCCGTTTTGATGGTGGCATCTCATCCGGACCTTAACAGGGAATACATCCAGGTGGTGGCGCGCGCGGCAAGGCTGCTGAAAAGCGAAGTCATGATGCAAAAAATCTATGCCGCGTCTTCTTCCCCGGAGATAATGAAAGTCATAGCGGATTTTGACAGGATACTGCACAAGGCTTCTGTCGATGTCAGCATAAAAGAAGGCAGAGTAATTCACAAAGACACATAAAACATGGCGATAACGCCTTATGTTAAATAAAAAAGAACAACAGGAATTCTCTTTTCTGCTCAAAAGGGCTTTTGACGAAGACAGAGTTTATGGCGATATCACATCAAAATTTCTGCCGGGCGCGAGCCGGGTCAAAGTCCGCATTGTAGCCCGCGGGAATTATTATCTTGCGGGAGCCGCTCTTCTTCCGGGGATTTTTGCCGCAAGATCAAAAAATATCAGGGTGAGAATGTTTAAAAAGGACGCTTCCGCGATCTCGCGCGGCGGAATTGTCTGCTCCGTAGAGGGTGATGCTGGCGCGATATTCTCATCTGAGAGGGTGGCGCTCAATTTTCTCTCTTTTCTCTCGGGAATAGCGAGTAAAACAGCGTCTTTCAGGAAGATCATAGACGACAACTGGGACGCTCCGGTCAGGCCCATGCTGATGGACACAAGGAAAACGCTTCCCGGATTCAGATATCTTTCAAAATATGCCGTGCGCTGCGGCGGCGGAGTCAATCACAGGTTTGATCTGGCGAAAGTGGCTATGGTCAAGGATAATCACATCGCTTATGCCGGGCTTGATCCTCTGATAGAGGCATTTAGGCACACAAAAGTGATATTTGAAGCGGATGATATCAAATCAGCCGGGCGTATATTAAGCATAAAACCCTATGTGCTTCTCTGCGATAATTTTAATCCCCGCCAGGCCTCGCGGGCGGTAGAGCTGAGAGACAGGATTTCGCCCCGGACACTCATAGAACTTTCCGGCGGTATAGACGAAAAAACGGTTCTGAAATACAAGCACATTCCCGTTGACAGGATCTCATCGGGGGCTTTGACGCATTCCGCGGTGTCTGCGGATTTTTCTCTTGAAGTTTAGCGCTGAAGACAACACGCGGAGCAATGAGATAAGTGAAGAAAGGGTTCGTGATATTATAAAGACTTTTTTCCCTTCGGCGGAATCACGGATATTGGAAGAATGCGTTTCAACGCAGACAGCCGTCAAGGAGGCAGTCAAAGCCTGTCCGGGAAGGCCGTTGCTCATTGTCGCCCGCAGTCAGAGCGGCGCTTTCGGAAGATTCGGCAGAAAATTTTATTCTCCTCCCGGCGGTCTGTGGTTTTCATTTTTTGTTCCGTCCTCTCTGGCGTTACTCAACGAGGATTGCGCGCTCGTGGTCGCGGAAAAAATCAAAGACAAACTCTCCTCGGCGCTTTCGCTGGAATTGGCGACAAAAGAGCCGAATGATATAGTGACGCCCTCGGGCCACAAGCTCGCCGGCATCATTGTCACCGGTATTTACAGAGGTTCCGAATGCCTTGGATCCGTGATAGGGCTGGGTTTGAATGTAAATAACGATACGGCTTTTGACGGGGTGGATGCGGTCTCACTTCGTGAGATCAAAGGCGGATATGTCTTTATAGAAGACATTTTGCGGCTCTGCTTGCAAAGCATAGCGTCATTGGTGTATGATAAATACTGATTCTAAATGGAGGCGTGGCAGAGCGGTCGAATGCGGCGGTCTCGAAAACCGTTGTGTGCCTTTGGTGCACCGGGGGTTCGAATCCTCCCGCCTCCGTGTTTAACGAGGAGGAGCGAGC
>PEUP01000089.1 GCA_002780705.1 Elusimicrobia bacterium CG03_land_8_20_14_0_80_50_18
TGGTGACGATACTCAGCGCGTCGCTCGTTCTGCATATCTTTTCCGGCATCGGCGTGCCCGTGTCATTATCCCAAGCCGTCGTCGGAGCGGTCCTCGGCGTGGGCCTCGTGAAAGGCGCCAAAACTGTCAGCTACGGTAAAATAATAGTCATATTCGCCGGCTGGGTTGTCACGCTGGCGGGAACGGTCCTCTTCAGTTTTCTGATCTGCAAGGCCTATTATAGATTTTTTATCTGAAACGGCTATGGATCTGAAACGGCGAAGCGGAATCATTCTTCACCCGACAGCTCTGCCTTCTCCTTACGGCGCCGGAGATTTCGGCCCGGGCGCCCGGCGTTTCATTGATTTCCTCGCCGCTTCGGGAATGAGTCTCTGGCAGGTGCTGCCGCTTCAGCACAGCGCCTTTGATTCGCCATACGACTGCGTATCTTCCTGCGCGGGTCATCCTCTGATGATAAGCGTGGAGGACCTTCTTGAGAAAAAACTTCTGCGGAGAAAACCGGCCGTTCCCCGCTTTCCGGCGGGAAAACTTTTATTCCGCAGGGCCATATCGTTTAAAAACAAAATCCTTAAAGAGGCCTTCCAAAATTTTATACCCGGCGCGTTCTTTGACGCTTTCTGCCTGCAGAACGCCCCATGGCTTGACGATTACTGCGATTTTATGACGCTGGCCGGCAAATACCGCCTGCCCTGGACGAAATGGCCCTTGTGGGCGCGGATGAGAAAGGATAAGCAGATGGCGGAAATGCGCGAAAAAAACAGAGGGGACATTCTCCGCCACAAATTCGTACAGTATGTATTTTTCAGCCAGTGGAATGACCTGCGCCTTTACGCGCGAAAAAAAGGAATAAAGATAATAGGCGATATGCCGATGTTCGTGTCACGCAACTCGGCGGATGTGTGGGCGCGCAAAGAGCTTTTTCTGCTGAAAAAAAACGGTAAACCCGAATTTATTTCCGGAGTGCCGCCGGATTATTTCAGCAAAAACGGCCAGGTCTGGGGCAATCCCGTTTACGACTGGAAGGCCATGAAGAAAAATTCTTTTACCTGGTGGAAGAGGCGGCTGGGCCTCGCGTTTGAGATGTTTGATTTTGTCAGAATAGATCATTTCAGAGGTTTCTATTCCTACTGGAAGATACCCGCGGGGAATAAAACGGCGAAAAAAGGCAAATGGACGAGGGTGCCGGGCCTTGAGCTTTTCGCCGAAATTAAAAAAACTTTTCAGAAGGCGCCGGTGATAGCCGAAGACCTCGGTTACATACCGAAACCGGTGAAGAAATTCCGGCTGAAATTAGGTTTCCCCGGGATGAAAATACTTCAATTCGCTTTTTCGTTTGGTGATAAAAATCAGTTCCTGCCCAGCAACTACGAGAAGAACTGCGTGGTTTACACAGGCACACACGACAACGACACTCTCATCGGCTGGTATTCGTCGAGCAGTCCCTACTGCAGGAGGATAATACGCAAACATCTCGGCGAAATAACAAACATAAACACACAGATGATGGAGCTCGCCATGCGCTCAAAGGCGGTTTTCGCTTTATTCCCCATGCAGGATATACTCGAACTGGGAAGCAAAGCCCGATTCAACACGCCGGGCACATGGCGGGGCAACTGGGCATGGCGTATGGAAGAGATCCCCTTTGGAAAGGCGCGAGGCATAAAAAAACTCTGCCGTCTCGCCCGCCGCCGGTGATATATAACAGCGTCGCGGGGCTGAAGGCAAAGCTGTCGGCTCTGGGCCTCGGCACATGGGTGTTCGGCGGCGGCAAGTGGTGGGGCGAACAGAAAGACGATGTCTCAAAGGCTGTCATGGCCGCGGCCGTGACAGCGGGCGTGAATCTTTTTGACACCGCGCCTTTCTACGGCTTCGGACATTCGGAAAAACTCACAGGCGAATTTATCGCCGAACGCCAAATCAGAAAAAAGAGCATCATCTCCACCAAGCTCGGGCTGGATCCTGACGCTCCCGGATTTCACAACCTGAAAAGAGACAGGATGAAAAAAGAGATTGAGGAAAGCCTCTCGCGCCTGGGAACGGATTACATAGACATATACCACATCCACTGGCCGGATCCCGCAGTGCCCGTTGAAGAAAGCGCGAAAACAATGAGAGGATTCTACGAGGAAGGGCTGATCAGATCCGTGGGGGTGAGTAATTATTCAGTTGCCGAAATGAGGCGTTTTATGGATGTCTGCCCTCTGCATTTCCTCCAGCCGCCATACAGCATGTTCAACCGTTCCATAGAAAAAGAGCTCCTCCCGTTCTGCGTCAAAAACGGCGTCTCCGTTCTGGCCTACAGCCCGCTTCACGGCGGAATGCTGACAGGCAAATTTTTCAGGGAAGGATACAGCCCTCCCCGTGACCTGCGCCGCAAAGGCATGAAAGATTTGCGCGAGCCCTATTACTCTGTTGAGAAAGACGCCTTTGTAAAAACAGAAAAGCTCGCCGACGGATGCGGCATCAGCCCCGCCGCTTTCGCGCTCGCCTGGCTGATGAGCAGAAAGGGCGTCGCCTCCGTCCTCATGGGCGCGAGAAATACGGCGCAGATGGAAGAAAACTTAAAGTCCGTGGAAGCAATTCCGGATAAAGCTGTTCTGTCACAGGCGGATAAAATCCTGAATCAAATGAGCGCGGATTTGACGGATATAGATAATTGCGGAACGCCCTCTTATTTTATAAAATCAGCCGATGAACAAAAAAGCTTTGATTAAAAAGGGAAGGGCTTTTCTCGCAGACGGTGGCAAGGTCCTTGATAAAAGCCGGATAAAGGATTTTCTGGAGGCTGTCATACCTTCGGGCTCCCGCGTGTGCATGGAAGGAGACAACCAGAAGCAGGCTGACTTTCTCGCCCGGGCGATGAGCTCTCTGGACGCGTCAAAAGTGAACCGGCTTCACATGGTGCAGTCCTCAGTGGTGCTGAGCGAACATCTGGATATATTTGAGAAGGGCATAGCGGATAAACTTGATTTCGCTTTTTCCGGACCGCAGGCGAAGCGGCTCTACCGTCTTGTTGATGAGAAAAAAATTAAAATAGGCGCGATTCACACATACCTTGAACTCTACGCGCGCTATTTTTCCGACCTCAGGCCCCATATCGCTCTCGTTGTCGCCGATTACGCCGATAAGGACGGGAATCTTTACACCGGCTACAACACCGAGGACACACCCGTTATATGCGAAGCCGCCTCTTTCGGCGGCGGCATCGTCATCGCGCAGGTGAAAGAAATAAAAGACAAACTTCCCCGCGTGGATATCCCCGGAGACTGGGTGGATTTCGTCGTGCCCACGGGTGAGGATTATTATATCCAGCCTCTTTTTACGCGGGATCCCGCCAAGATTTCCGATACGCAGATTCTTCTCGCGATGATGGTGATAAAAGGGATTTACGAAAAATACAAAGTTGATTCTCTCAATCACGGCATAGGTTATAACGCCGCCGCGATAGAGCTTCTGCTTCCCACTTTCGCGAAACATCTGAAAGGAAAGATCTGCCGCTACTGGGCGCTGAACCCTCATCCGACGATGATTCCGGCGATAGAGAGCGGTTTTGTGAAATCAATTTATTCTTTCGGCGGCGAACCCGGCATGGAGGATTATGTTAAAAAACACGCCAAAATTTTTCCGATAGGAGCCGACGGCACGATGAGGAGCGGCCGCCTCAACGCCCAGCTTCTCGGCCTTTACGGGATTGACTGTTTTCTCGGCTCCACACTCCAGATAGACAGGTATGGCAATTCATCCACGGCCATAAAGGGTATGATATCGGGTTTCGGCGGCGCTCCCAATCTGGGCGGCAGCCCTCCGGGGCGAAGGCACAGCAGCGCCTCGTGGAAAAAAACTTCGCGGGAGAACAGGGCGTTCTTTAAATCCACCGGTTTCAAAAAAGGACAGAAGCTGGTCGTGCAGATGACACCCACGGTCAGCGAAAAAAAAGGCATTCCCGTTTTTGTGGACGAACTGGACGCCGTGTCGCTCTATAAGGAAGGGAAGTTTGATTCGCCGCCGGTTATGATATACGCGGATAATGTCACGCACATAGTGACCGAATGCGGCATCGCCAATCTTCTGAAATGTTCGGGGAAAAAAGAGAGAGCAATGGCCATAGAAGCCGTTGCCGGCGACACGCCCGTCGGGAAGAGGGCCAAAGCGGAAAACACGCTGAGGCTCCGGAAGAAAGGAATTGTCTCAACCTGCGAAGACCTGGGCATAAATCCAGCCGAGGCGAAAAGATCTCTTCTCGCCGCGCGGAGCCTTGACGACCTGGTTGAAATTTCCGGCGGAGTTTACAAAATCCCGGATTGTTTCAAAAAATTGAGAGTAAAGAAGAATGCCTGAAAGAAAAAAGGGTAAATCAACAATGCAGTTCGCGGGGAATGTTTTCCTGAAAAAGGAATTGTCGTATCACTGTCACGACAATTGAGCTGGAATCATTTTGTCGCAATTTTTCCGGTCAATGATAATCCTGTTAGTGGACAAAAGAAGGGCGGTTATTGACCCGCCTGCTTCATAGCTTCGGCGGGCAGGCTTATTGACTTTTGGGGCAACGAAAGATTTTTCTAAATCTACATGTTCTTTGAGAGTCCGAAATTTAGTAGAATGAGCCTATGAAAAATATCGCAGGATTTTCAAATGTGAAATGCCAAATAGAGGAACGCCTGAGTGGACAATAGAACATTACTGAAAAAATGTATTGACGAGTTTTCAAAGGAAAACCTTGTAAATGTGTTCAGGCGGATATGCCCGAAATATTCATACCAAGAAGAAAATTATTCCCATTATTTAGACAAGTACGCAGAGAAAATAAAATCATTACAAAAACTCGGTTCAGCGGAAGATGACGAAGCCTCAAGATTGCTGTTTTTTATGGGTGAGATCAAAGGGTTATACTCATCGCAAACCGGCAAAAAAATGCAGTATGAACTCGCCAAAGAGATACTCAAAGCCGAAAATTACGACGCGGGGCTGTTTGCTTTCTATGACAGCGCCGGAAATTTCAGATTTAGTTTGGTTCATGCGCTTTATTCGGGTAAAAAAAGAAGTTTCAATAATTTTCGGCGATATACCTATCTCGTTCTTAAAAATACGCCCAACAAAACTTTTCTGAACCAGATAGGAAAATCAGAACTTTCATCTATGGATAAAATTCTTGAAGCATTCTCAATTGAAGCCGTTTCAAAAGATTTTTATGCCGGCTTTCAGCCTAAGTTTGAAAAAATAGCTTCTGTTATTCGGGGAGATACAGCGTTGACGGAAGATGCCAGAAGAAATTTTGCGCTTTTATTCGTCATAAGAATCGTTTTCCTCGGATTTATTCAGAAAAAAGGTTGGATGGGCGGAAGTAAAGGATTTATTCAGGATTTGTGGAAAGAATACAAAGAGAGTAAAGATATCGGCGATTCGTTCTATAAAGAATGGCTTGAGCCGGTGTTTTTTACGATTCTGAATTCCCCGCCGGGAAAAAAGTGTTTATCAGACGACACGCCCTTTTCAGAAGCGACAAAAAAGATTTTAGATTCAGCGCCTTATCTTAACGGCGGGATATTTACGAGAAACGAAGATATGGATACAAAGGGAAGGTATATTCCCGACAAAGAGATTGAGGATTTTTTTGAGTTTCTTTTTCAGTATAATTTTACCATTGAGGAAAACAGTTTATATGACGAAGAACTGGAATTGAATCCTGAATTTCTCGGAATCATATTTGAACAGTTGGTTAACAAAGAAAACGGCGCTGTTTACACGCCCCGCACGGAAGTTGATTTGATGTGCCGGCTCGCCCTTGCCAAATGGCTCGAAAAAAACAGTTCATCCGAAAAAAACGATATTTTCCACTTACTATTCAGAGAAGGCGGCAGGGGGGATGAGTTTGATAAGGATCAGAAAACAGGGGATTTCTCACTCAATCAGATTAACGAACTCACTAACTTGCTGGAAAACATAACGGTCTGTGATCCGGCGGCGGGTTCGGGGGCATTTGAGGTCGGGATGCTCCATGTGCTGAATGAGATTGTAGAAGAACTTCACAGAAAACAAGGCGATTCCAAGGACAAACTCAGGGACGCGGCTTTTGAGAGGAAAAAGAATATGATAGCGAATTCTCTCTATGGCGTTGAGGTGAAAGAGTGGGCGGTGTGGATAAATCACCTTAGACTTTGGCTTACGCTCTTTATAGATATGCCTGATGAGTTTAAAACTTCAGAAAAGCCGCTTCTTCCGAGTTTAAATTTCAAGATTCGTTGCGGCGATTCACTCGTTCAGAAATTAGGCACAAAACCTTTTCCTGTTCACGGGCATGCCGAATTGTCCCAAACGCTAAAACTGAAAATAACGGAACTCAAGAAAATTAAACTGGATTATTTCAATAACTCCGGTGTTAAGCAGAAAATTATTAAGCAGATGGAAAAGGCGTTATTTAAATTGATAATGGATGAGGAAATCAGCCGCTTGAAATCCACGCTTGCCGGAAATATATTTAACGAGGATACGCAGTTATCCATGTTTGCTGACGGCATTGATGAATATTCCGAAAAGCAGTTGAGCATTTCAGACGCATATAAAAAGAAAATAGAAACTCAAATCGCAGAGATTGAGACGCAGAAAAAAAGTTTAAGCGCCGAACATCCCATGATTTGGAATATTGAGTTCCCGGGCATATTTTTTGACAATGGCGGTTTTGATATTATCATAGGCAATCCGCCTTATGTGAGGCAGGAAAAGATAGAAGACCCCACAGGCAAATTATCAGCAAGTGAATATAAAAAAGAATTGCAGGATATGGTCAGATTGGATTTCCCAAAACATTTCCCCCCTAAAAAGAAAATAAACGCTCAGTCTGACCTTTATACTTTTTTCTATATCCGTAGCCTTCATCTGCTTAATCCCAATGGAATTCATTGTTTTATATGTTCCAATTCATGGCTTGATGTTGGTTACGGCGCATGGCTTCAGGAGTTTATGCTCAAAAATGTTCCGATGCATTACATCATAGATAATCATTCCCGACGCAGTTTTGCGAGCGCCGATGTGAATACTATTATTTCCGTAGTTGGAGCGCCGCAAAGCAGATTGAATATGAAAGATTACACTGTTAAGTTTGTGGCTTTCAAAAGGCCGTTTGACGAGGCAATTTTTACTGAGAACCTGCTTGAAATAGAAGAAGCGGAGGATATTGTTTCAAATGACATATTCAGGGTATATCCAATATCCAACCGCAAGCTTTTTGACGAGGGAGCGGAATACGAAGATGAAACTCAGAAAACCCTGGGCGCCGCGGATTATGTGGGCGATAAATGGGGCGGAAAATATTTGAGGGCTCCGGACATCTTTTTTACAATTCTTAAAAAGGGTAAAGACAAACTTGTTAAGCTGGGTGATATTGCTCAGGTTCGGTTTGGGATTAAAACCGGCTGTAATGAGTTTTTCTATGTTGAAGATGTGACGGATTTGATAGAGGATTAGGTTTATGTTTAGCGATTGTCTTTTTATTTTCGTTGACGAATCGGGGAATTTTGATTTCACGCCGTCAGGCACGAAATATTTTATTTTAACCGCTGTTTCCACGAGAGTTCCGCACAAAAAAGACAGATTGGAAGAACTGAAATATAAATTGCTAAAAGGCGGACTTGAAATTGAATATTTCCATGCTTCGGAAGATAAACAGAAAGTAAGAGATGAAGTTTTTGCATTTATTAAAGATTCGGAGGATATTGCCATTGATTCCGTAGTTATTCAGAAGAACAAAACGAATCCTGTTTTATATGAGGAAAGTACCTCGCGAAAGATAAAGCACAAAGGAGATATCCTTTACAAAAAAGTATTACAAACATTACTGGGGTATATTTTTCGCAGGCTCAAAAAGGACAATAGTGTAAAAAGAGCGATTGTCATTTTAAGTTCCATTTTTACTAAAGATAAGAGGAATTTAATAATCAAGACAGCTAAAACATATTTTAAGGAGAATGTAAAAATACCGGCATACATTTATTTTCACGATAGTAAATCCGATAAAAATTCTCAAATCGCGGATTATTGCAGTTGGGCAATATATAAGAGATGGGAGAATCGTGAATCGCGGCCGTATAAAATTATCATACCGAAGTTGAAAAGCGAATTTGATATGTTTGAAACGGGGGACGATTTTTATTATGAGTATAAGAAGTGACCACCCTGCCTATCCTTTCGGAAGAGCCCGGGGGCTCTTATCGGCAGGCTGGGACCTTTTTAAAATTTCCGCTATATTGGAATATCGGAGCGAGCCTTGCGGGTTTTTGCGCCATGGCTTTAGCCAACCGATGGATGGGAACACCACGAACAACCCGCAACGGACTTACCGCTCATCATTATGATAGTATGTTGCTATTCGTCTGTCAAGGGCTATACGGCAAAGAGGGAATAAAATGAATTTTGTCGAAATCCAGGCCAAAATAAAAAACTTAGGCAATTATAAAAACTTAAAAGAAATCAAAAGAGACGGCTTACGGGTTGTTTATAACGGGAAAGACGATTCTTACTGGCTGATTGAAAAAGAGTTTCTAAAGCCAATCATAAAAAGCCCCAGAGAATGTAAATCAATTATGGTGAAGCCGGAAGAACTAAAATACAAAATCTTTATGTGCAATAAATCAAAGGCGGAACTCAAAGGCACAAATGCATTGAAATACATTGAGT
>PEUP01000007.1 GCA_002780705.1 Elusimicrobia bacterium CG03_land_8_20_14_0_80_50_18
CTGTCTCCGGCACAACCATAGGAAGTTTCAAGGAAACTTATCCCATGTTCCGTCATCCTGAGATATTCTGGATAGAGGGCAAGCACAACACCGAAACCGATCACGCGCATAACGAATTTCTGGAAATCTTTTATGGCGAGGGCCTCATAGGTTTCGGCTTGTACCTCTTAATTCTGTTTATCGCTTTTTATTCGGGAATAGGGAAGCTGGCAAAACTTGAAAGAGCTTCCGCGCAGGCCGCGCGTAAAGATGTTATAGACAGGACATTTCTCCTTATCGGCTGGATGTCGGGGGCTTTGGGTATGCTCGCTCAGGCTGCGGTTGATGTGCACATGCGTTTTGTCTCTTCCGGACATCTTTTCTGGTTAATGATAGGGGTGATAGGCGCGCTGACTTTTCCTGAAAAGGACAAAAAGAATTATGTGATACCTTTGGGTGATCTTCCGAAAATCATAACGCAGTTTGCCGTTATAGCAGTCACGCTTTATTCCATGCTGTTTTTCAGAAAGTTTTTTGTAGCCGATGTGAACCACAATATAGCGATAGCCTATTCAAAACAGGGCGCGTGGGAAAGAGCGCTTTACCACTACGATAAAGTGATCACCCTCTGGCCGCGCTTCATAATGGCTCATTATTTTATGGGGAATGTATACAACGACAGATGGGATTTGACGCCGCGCTGGCATCCTTTATGGGACAAGCATCTCCCCAAAGGCACAGCCCGGACCGATCCTCAAAGGACAATAGCGAAGTACGATGATGTTCTGGATACCGCCCCCAATTATGTGCAGGTGCATTACCAGGAGGGCAACATATATCTAAAAAGAGGGCTGTTTGAGGAAGCCATTGAGAAATTCAATCAGGCGATAGATATAGATCCCATATTCGCCCTGTCGTCTTTCAGAAAGGGATACTGTCTCGTACAGTTGGGAAGATACGCCGAAGCGGAGGAAGCCTTTAAAGAAGCGATAGTAAAGCAGAAGATAAAAAATACGGAGTTTGTAGAGGCCTATCTGAATCTCGCAAATGTCCTTTATCTGTCCGGAAAATACGCCGAGGCAGAGCTCAATTATCAAAAAGTTGTTGAAATAACCCGATCCAAGGAAGCGTACATGAGTCTGCTGAATTTCTATCAGTCCGTGAAGAACAATGCGCGCGCGAGAGAAACATGCCTAAAAATTCTGGAAATAGACCCGCACGACAAAAAAGCCGCGGAAATACTGAAGAAGCTCTAAGCCCCGCGGCTTTCTGGCTTTTTGCGGCGGCGGTATTTTTCTCGCCGCTGATTTTCTTTACCGCTGTCACGCGTAACCCCTACATTATACAGAACATCATTTTCCGCTCCTTGACCGCCTTCGCCGTCTTACTCCTGCTTTTTTCAAAAAAAGGTCACATCGTTTTCGCGAGGACATATATGGATAAAGCTCTCGCCGCTTACGGCATCCTCATCGCCTTGTCGCTGATTGCGGCGCTCATATATTATCCCCAGTGGAAGACGGCTTATTTTGTTTTCTGGGGCAGGAGGATGATATTTTTTGTTTTCAACTGCATGGCTGTTTTTTATATTTCTTTTCTCATGGCGAAAAACAGCTATTATAAAAAAGTCTTGATTTACGCGCTGGTGGCAACGGCCTCGATTTCAGCGTTCTACGCCCTTATGCAATACACGGGTCATGAATTTATCTGGCCGCAGAATCTTCATCATTACGGTTCCCGCAGTGTTTCCACTTTCGGCAACCCCACTTTTATAGCGAGTTTTGAGGTTGTTATTATCATACTTTGTCTATGGGGCTTTTCAAAAGCTTCGACTTTGCCGGCGGCCGTCCTGTGGGGAGTTTTGTTCGCTCTGAATTTTTTTGCGCTTCTCATCACTCAGACCCGCAGTTCGTGGGTGGGAGCGATTGCGGCGTTCCTCATATATCTTGTTTTTGCTCTGAAGAAAGGCCTGTGGAAGAAAATGGCGATAGCGGCCGCGGCGCTTTTTCTGGTCTCATGGATTTTTCCGAAGCTGGCTTTTAACCGGGATCACCCCACGGTCTGGTCGAGGATCACGCATGAGATGCGCAATGTGTCTAATCTGCGTGAGTCATCTTCCGTGACCCAGCGCCTTCTGATATGGGGCGCTGCTTTAAGGATGTTTAAACAGTCTCCTGTTTTCGGCCACGGCTGGGGCAGTTTTGAGCTCCGCTATCCTGCGGAACAGGGGAAAATACTGGCTGAAAAACCGGAACTTGCCGGCTTGAGGACGCACGCCAACAATTCCCATAACGAGCTCCTTGAGCAGTTGTCCCAACTGGGCCTGCCGGGTTTTTTTCTTTTCGCGGCTGTTTGGCTCGTGTTTTTTTACAGAACTTCCAAAAGTTATTTTTCTTCCGGCAATATGCTCATTCTTGCCTGCGTGGCGGCTGTGGCCGGTTTTATCGTGGACAATATGTTAGGTGTCACATTGAATTTTCCCATGCCTGTTATGGCTTTCTGGGCGGTCGCGGGAATTGCCGTCGCGGAAAGCTCCGGAGGGGAATATATAGTCGCGCGAAAATTGAGGATGGGAACGGCTGTGAAGGTTATACTGGCTCTTTTTGTGATATTTTTTATCAAAAAACAGGCCGATTATTTCAAGGGTGAGATGAATTATTTCAGCGGCTTCACCCGTTCGCGTATCGGCGATATAGCCGGCGCCGCGGAAGACTGCCTTCGGGCCTGGCAATATTATCCGTGGAACACCGACAATAATTATGAGCTTGGCAACTGCTATATGAGACTCGGCCGGCACGAAAAAGCGGTTTGGGCATATAAAGAGGCATTGAAGTCCAATCCCGGTTATGATGAGATATTCTATAATCTGGCCATAGCTTATCAAAGCATGGGCCGGCCGGAAGATGCTGAAAAAAATTACAGAGAGGCCGCCTCCATCAATCCTGTGTCGGCGGAGTATTATCTCGCGCTGGGTAATCACTATCTGAGGAACGAAGCGACGAAAGACATCAAAAAAGCCGAAGAATTTTATAGCAGGGCTTTTGAGCTGAAGCCGGATTCTTCGGACATCGCCAATAATCTGGCATATGTTCATATGCTGAAAGGCGATATACGCAAAAGTTATGAACTCTATAAGAATGCGCTAAAAGTCAATCCGGCCTATGAAACGGCCAAAAGGAATTTAGAGAGCATTCTTCCGCGGCTGAATATCCCTCTGGAAGAATGGCGCGCGAAGGCCATGGCCTTGGTGAAGGCGGACAATTTCGCCGAAGCGGAACTCCTTTTCAGGAAAATAATTGAGGCGCATCCGGGCGATATGGCTGCGGCCTTCTATCTGGGTAACTGTCTCACCTCGCTTAAGCGTTACGATGAGGCCGCTGCTGTTTATGAAAGGCTCGTAAGATTTTATCCCGCGGAAAAACATTTCGCCCTGAATCTCGCCAAGATTTACTACATGAGAGGCGACAGGATTCAGGCCGTGGATTTTTTAAAAAAAATATCGCCCGTGTTTCCGCGAGACAAGGAAATAGATAAATTGCTCAGGGTATTTCAGGGCGGCGGAGGCAATTTTTGAACAAAATAACAGGCGCGAAGAAGGGAAGTTTTATGCTCGAGACTTTCGGATGTAAAACAAACCGCGCCGATTCGGCAAAAATAGCCGCCTTTCTCGCAGGTGAAGGATGGCGCCCATCCGGTGAACCGTCATTATATATCGTAAATTCATGCTGTGTGACCGGCCGCAGCGAAAACAGGGTTCTTAAAAGAGCCCTTGCTTTAAAAAAAAATCATCCCGCATCCGAGATTGTCTTATCGGGCTGTGTGACGGATTCTTTGAAAGCCGCCGCCGTCGCCGCGGGTATTTGCGTGCGGTCATATCCTCTAAACGCCAACGCGCCTTCGGGATTCGTCATGCCGGGCCTCTCGAAGCGCCGGGGGCGCGCAGGCCGGCAGCGTTATTTTCTGAAAATACAGAACGGCTGTGATAATTTTTGCGCGTATTGCGTCGTGCCGCTTTTAAGAGGCCCTTCCGTCAGCGCCGGCGCGGAAACGATCCTGCGGGAATTGGCGGCTCTGGAAGCTTCGGGGGAGTGCCCGTCAGAAATCGTGCTTACGGGCACGAATATCAATCAGTATCATCATTTGGGTTACGATCTTCTGGATCTGATACGGGCCATCAGAAAAAAATACAGCAGCCGTATAAGGCTGGGTTCACTGGAGATGCCCCTCAGTGGAGATTTTATCAGAGAGCTTTCAACTGTGCCGGATATCTGCCCTCATTTCCCCGTACCGCTCGAAAGCGGCAGCGACAGGGTGCTGAAAAAAATGCGCAGGAATTACAGCGTTTCCGGGTTTATGAAAATACTGGAAGAAATAAGGAAATATTTTGACAATCCCGCCATTACGACGGATATTATATACGGTTTTCCCGGTGAAAGCGAAGATGATTTCAACAAAACTCTAAATGTGCTGGCGGCTGCGGGTTTCAGTAAAACTCATATTTTCCCTTTTTCGCCCAGGCCGGGCACATTGGCCGCTTTGGATAAGCCCTTGCCGCCGCCTGTGATGAAAGAGAGAAAGGCCCGTCTTTCAGCCGCTTCGGAGAAAGCCTCGGAAATATACAGGCGGCAATTTATCGGAGGGGAACTTGAGGTCGTGGCGGAGGTTGAGAGGGGCGGGTGGTTTTACGGCACATCCGGCAATTATCTCAAGGTGAGATTCGTTCCGGATAACACACTTTCCGGCGATATAGTCAGAGTTGCCGTTGAAGGCCTGTCATCGGGAATGATGAGCGGGAGCGTCAGGGAGACATTATGGACAGCAACGAGATAAAGCGGGACATAGAGGCAAAAATATTGGAATGGCAGAAACAGTTAGATGAGAAGGACAGCAGGATAAACGCGCTCATGGAAGAAAAAAATTTGTTGCAAACAGAGATATCCCGCAAGCTGATTATGAGTCCCGCGTTAAAAGAAAGATTGATGGGTGATGTGGGGCGGCTTTTGGCGAACCTGAAAAATGATTTGAGAAAAAACGCCGTGAAAGAGAGGGATTTGACTTCCCGGCTTGATTCCGCCCGCGCCAAAATAGATTCTCTTTCGGCCGAGATCGCCTCCCAGAATTCTGTTATAGAAAAATTGAAAGCGGAGCTCGCCGTCTCCGTTAAAAAGGCCGAGGCTGCCGCCATCGAGGCTGCCGCGAAATACGAAAAACAAAAGGCGGAAGCTATTAAGAAGCTAACCCTTGAATTTGAGCAAAAACTTCAGGCGCAGGCCGCCGAAGCGTCCATGCAGATAGATGTGCTGATGAGGGAAATTTCGGAAAGGGAATAATGCCGAAATCAACTCAATGGCTGAATCGGGGACGCCTGCCTCTCGAAGTGCCGTTGGCACGCAAGGCAGGTTTACTAATACAAATTTTTTTACTCTTGCTATTAGTAACCGTCCCCAATGCTTACGCCGCTGATGAGCAGGATAAGATGATAGAAAGAGCCCTGATGGAATATCAGAGAGGCAATACCCCGAACGCTTTGGATCTCATATACAGCGCTCTTGAAAAATATCCGAAGAATTCACGGGCGATAGACCTCTACGGTCAGATAAGGGATGATGAAGCAAAAAGGCTTTGCCGGGCGGCGGAAATCTATTTCAGGAACGGCGAGCTTGATATAGCCCGTAAGAAAATAGAAGAGAGCAGGGCTCTTTCGGTGGATATTTTTCTCGCTTATATAGAGGAAAAAGTCATAGAGGCCAAAAGTTTTCTCGCGGATCAGGATCCCATACGCTCAGCGGAGAGCGCTGACGGAATACTGTTTTTTGATCCCGGCAATAACGAGGCGCTGAAACTCAAGGCCTTACTCAAAAGCTCATTTTTCAGAGAGCTTTACGGGAGCGTTATAAGCGAAAAGAAAAAACTTGCCGCCCTGAAATGCACGGAGGCCCGTCAGCTTTCCGCCAATCCCATCAAATCGCTTGGCCTTGCCAACGAGGCACTTAAGCTTGATCCGTCTAATAATGCCGCCGCTAAACTGAGAAAACAGCTTCTCAAAAAGTTGGCGGAGGAAGAATCTTCGGCTCTTGGTAAATCGGATAAACAGATGGCCAAAGATAAAGAAAAGGCCATGGGCTATTTTCTGAAGGCTGAGGAATCGTACAAAAAGAAAAAATTTGAAAGGGCCTTTCGGGATTTTGAAAAAGCGTTGGCAAGAGACCCTGATATGGCTCAGGCGAAAAAGATGAAAGAGGAGACGGGCGCCCTTATAGCGGCCAGTGAGCTGGCTTTGGCTTTTGATTCTCTGGCCTCAGGTAAAAAACGAGCCGCTTCGCGCCATGTTAAAAAGGCGCGGCTCTATGACCCTGCGATGGTATCGCAAAAAGCTCTGGAAATGATGGCGGAAGCAAGAAGGCTGACGGCATCGGGTGATAAGGACAGGTCGGCTATTCTGTTCAGCCAGGCTGCGCTCCTGAATCCGGGATATGAAGATGACAAGAGGATGTCAGAATCGGCTTCGGAGCTCAATGAGGCATGGGAGCTTTACAAAGGCGGCAATTATGAGCGCTGCGCAGATGTTATATCGGGCGCTGTGAAAAAATACCCCGAAAATATGGAGGTTTTATTCTTGGAAAGTCTTAATTCGGCGCAGATGTCGCTGGATAAAGGGGATTTTCTGCAAACGAGGGAATTCCTTCTGAGGTCGGTAAAACTCAATCCGCTGCACAGGGAAGTGTGGGATTTTTTCAGCCGCATGGATGAGCTTTTGAAGATACTGGGCTATGACATAGGAGAAAAAATAGAATAAGCTGGAGGAATCGCGATGAAAAAAATAATTATATTGCTGGTTTTTTGCGCGATGGCGCGCGCGGATATAGACCCCCGCGCTTTCGGCGCGGCGTTTGAAAATTTTCTCACGGGAAATTACGAAGCCGCGTTGAAGGATTCAGCCGAACTCTATAAGGCGAATCCCTCGGAAAAAAGGGTCAGGGAACTTCACCATAAGACGCTGGTAAAGATGGCTCTGCTGATGGAATCCCGTAAGGATTACGCGAAAGCCATGGAGCATATAGACGAAGCCGGCAAAATAGATAACACAGCCGAAGTAAAAGAAATAAACGCGCGTCTGTCAAAACTGATAAGTGGCTCAAAACCAGAGGCCGCAAAGCCCGCCACTGTAAAGAAGCCCGCGCCTAAACCCGCCCCCAAGCCGGCGCCCCGAACAGCGGCAAAAAAGCCCGAGCCGGAGAAAAAGCAGGTTAAAAAACCGGAGGCCGCAAAAAAAGAAGAAGTCGCGCGGGAAATAGTAAAGCCGGAGAATGAGCCCGAAATGCCGTATCCCACATCTTTGTTCGTTCTTCTGGCAATCAACCTTATGGCGGTTATGGGGCTGGGATATGTTGTCGCCGCGGCTTTTTCCAAGAAGAAAGAATCCAAACTCATGGAAGAGGAAAGAAGGATTTCCCAGATCGTGCAGACGCTCGGGAGTAAAGGGGAATATCAGACGATACTTCAAAATCAGAAGGAGATAATGGATGCCATGGCTAAACTGCCGGAGGAAACATCTATGATGAAACTTCAGAATGCGGAAGTTATAAAACTGATAGAGCGGCTTACCAAAAGCAGAACCGGCATCAACATAGAGCTTTCTTCTCATTCGTCCCGGGCGGGTATTGCCGGCGTGGATGACACCGCCAGGGTCAGGGCTGACACGGTGGAGCTGCTCGCGGAGATGTTTAAGGACTCTCCTATCATGGAGGAGCTTCTTGAGCCCTATCTGAATGACCCCAACAACAGGGTCAGGGGTAACGCCGCTCTCGCGATTTTTCCGCGAAACCGGCGCAGAGCCCTGGACAATGTCTCTGAAATGGCCAGAGCGGACGATGTGTGGATGAGGATGACCGCGGCATGGGCTTGCGGTGAAATGGGCGTGTCGGAGGGCGTTAAAATAATGGAGCCGTTGTTAAATGACAGCTCCTGTCATGTCAGGAAAAGGGCGCTCGCGTCTTTTAAAAAGCTGCAGGGCGCGGGGATAGAATTGTCTGTAGAAATAGAGCAGAAAATGCTGGAAATAGAAGCCGAGGGCAAGGCAAATTAAAGAATACCCCAATTTGTCATTATACATGGCCCATTGTCTTTTTTTCGGAGTATAATCATAGGTATGAGGAAAAGAACAGCTTTTTTTATTAGAGGCCTTTTTGCGGCCCTTGTGCTCGAGGCGTCTCTTTGTTTTGCGGTGCCGGCGCCGACAGGCCTCTTGTGCAATAACAAAACAAATCCCGTTTATGTGGATTCTCCCGAGCCTTCGTTCAGCTGGAGCGCTTCCACGCAGGTGGCATACAGGCTGCTTGTCGCTGATTCTAATGATTTTGGGCAAATGAAGTGGAATTCCGGCATAGTGACAAGCTCCGTCAAATCCTGCGTTTACGCGGGCGCTTCGCTTTCGGGCAACACGACATATTACTGGAAGGTGCAGGTTTCATCCGC
>PEUP01000040.1:0-2382 GCA_002780705.1 Elusimicrobia bacterium CG03_land_8_20_14_0_80_50_18
AAAAACGAGGGAATAGCTTATATTATGTATAGCAAAGAGCAGTTAGAAAAAGCGTTGACACTTACGGGGAAGAAGCTGGAAATAAAAGCGGCAGCCGGATGGGCGCTGAAACATGATTCTTCAGAGGGGTTTCGAAGTGTTCTGAAAGATATGTTGAGGGAATTGGGTTATGAATCAAGCTCCGAAGAAATTTAAAGAATTTTATCTGGAAAATTTACTGGCTTTCTTGTGGAATCAGTGGTCTGACCTTGGCGTCGCCGGATATGGAAGCGGTCAGGAGAGCTATTCTATTGATCCGGAGGCGTTGCTGCTGTTGAGCTGCGTAATAGCCCGGTATGATTCGCGGCTTTTTGATGAGATTATAAACTGGCTTAACACAAACGGCCACCTGATTAATGTTCAGCGGTTGAAAAAAATATTGAACAGCCATGATTTCAGCGGAACAAATGTGCTTTCCGCCATCGCGGCTTTTATGGCGAGGGGGAATCAATTCCGGAAGTGGAATGGTTTAAGCCGGCCGTTTAGAGGCGAGGCGCCCGAAAATTTATTTTTCCTGAAGGACGGAAGCCCGATGAAACAGTTTGCAGCACCGGATCCGCTTTTTTTAAAACAAGGTTATCTCAGGGGTAAAGTGGAATTAAGAAAAAATTTATCGCCCATCAAAACAGGAAGTAATAATTGTTTAATTTTGAAATTACGTTTTCTTTTTGGCATTAATGCGCGCAGTGAAATAATATTGTATCTCCTTAAAAAAGGCAGATCTCACCCCGGTAAAATCGCTAAGGGAACATACTATTCGCCAAAAACTGTCCAGGACACTCTGATAGAGCTTGAACGGTCGGGCGCGGTTGGGATTACCCGGACCGGACGGGAAAAATATTATTGGCTGGATAATGAAAAATGGGCCGAATTTTTAATGCTGAAAGGCGAATCAAAAGGCTGGATTAACTGGCCTTTGTTCTTTTGCGCCCTTGAAAAATTATGGCTCAAGTTAGAGAAGAAGAGTTTTGAAAATCTCGATTCTGAAATGCAGGCTTCCGAACTCCGCGAGTTAATGAGCAGAATAAGACCGCAAATTGAAGAAGCGGGTTTTTTCGGAGTTCTTTCGGATGACAAACTATATTTAGGAGAGTCCTATTTAGAAATTTTTGAATCTGACATTAAAAAACTGATGGATCTTTTGAAATAAGAGCGTTACGCCTCCGTACGGCAGAGGGTTATCGTTCCAAGCTCCAATAAAAATGAATGGAAAGAAAATAAAAGCTATGCCGTTTTTGCAGTTGTTTTCAGGATATAGTCGGCGGCGTCGTTAAGGTTTTTGAAATCCCGGCCCAGAAGGATACCCCTGATATTCACTTTTTTAGCGCCTTCAACATCCGTAATTTTATCTCCAATGCACCAGCTTTTGTTTACATCAATTCCGAAGTCGCCTATGGCTTTTTCAAAGAGCAGGGTTTCCGGTTTTCTGCAGGCGCATTCTTCTTCCGGACTGTGGGGGCATAGATATATTCCCGATATTTTTATTCCGTTTGCGGCGAGTTTGTCCGTCAGGGCTTTATTGAATTTCTTTACCTTATTCAGGCTGTAATAGCCCCGTCCTATTCCCGATTGATTGCTCACTATTATAAGGATATAGCCGGCATTGGAAAGTTTTTTGAGCGCGGGTATTGTTTCCGGAAAGAGCTTCATGTCTTTGGTCTTTACCACATATCCCGGATCGGCATTCAGCGTGCCGTCACGGTCCAGGATGACCGCCTTGTTCGTTCCGCCACCGGGGAAGATGATTTTCATTATGTCTTCGCTGTATGAGGATTCCGTTTCAACGCTCAGGATGCCGTCATGAGAAAGGCCTTTGAGCTTCACGGCGTCTTTTTCCGTCGTCAGCCATGTGAGATTTTTATCAAGCCCGTCAATGTTGGCCTGCTTGTAGGCGTGATGGTCGCCGAAAGACAGGAACCGCTTTAAGGCGATGCCGTTTTTCTCAAGTAATTTTCTGAAAGAACCGGGTTTTCCTATGCCGCAGAAGGCGCCGATTTCTTTATTTTCCAGCGTCTTGGGAGATATGTTTTCCGAAGTCTTTATATCTCTGAGATTTTTGAGTGTCAGTTCCGAAACTATGATTGCGGCTTTTGTGAATGAGCGTATCTCTTCCCTCAATGCTTCCACCGCCTCTCTTTCGGCGAGGTTGGATTTGCTGATGATTACCATATCGGCGCGCCTGAGGGAGCGCTTGCCTTCCCTCATGAGACCCCGCCAGGGCGAAAGGGCGTCAACGAGCACTATGTCCCTGTCTTTCTCCATTGTGAAATTCTGAAAAGCGTCATCGAGCAGGCAGACATCGCTTTTGAAATTTTTACGCGCGAATTTTATTCCCTCTATCCT